>NZ_JAUBVK010000001.1:48643-491037 GCF_036705795.1 Microcoleus sp. ARI1-B5 | reverse complement strand
AGAGGACTCAGAAGAAAAATTTTAAACTCATTAGTCCTCTTCAGAGGACTTTAGCTATTAGCCAGGGACTTCAGTCCGGCAGACCGACAACCGCCTCTATGTAGGCTGGTTCGGCGTCTTCTTTAGCTATTAGCCAGGGACTTCAGTCCGGCAGGGGTTGAAACCCCTGCCTCAAAGCTAAAGTCCTCTTAAGAGGACTCAGAAGAAAAATTTTAAACTCATTAGTCCTCTTCAGAGGACTTTAGCTATTAGCCAGGGACTTCAGTCCCTGGCGGACTGGCGGGCGGGTGGGAGGACTGGCGGACTGTATCTCTTAGTCCCTCTCTGCTAGGACTTTGTTTGACAAGACGCGGTTTCAACCGCCTCCTTCACAGACAAAATAACCAACCCAAAATTAATATCAAACACTCTCAGAAACGCACTCAGGAACAAACTTAACCCCCAGCAAGATGGAAAGAGTAATCCACTGCTGGGGATTTTTAATGTGGATTTTTCCTACTGGCATTTGCTGGCCGCTTGGCAGCTTGTTCGCACCCGCAGCAATGCGGCGGGAATTGACGGCCTGACTTGCGAGTTGTTCGCGCAGGCTGCTGAAGAACAGTTGCATTTGTTGTTTCGAGATTTGATGCACTCGCGCTATTTTCCCAAGCCGGCTAAAGGGTTTCACATCCCGAAAAAAAGCGGCGGACACCGATCGATCGGCATTTCTACTGTGCGCGATCGCATTGTACAGCGCCTGCTGCTCCAATCTCTCTATCCCGTACTCGATGAGGTTTTCAGCGACACTTGCTACGCTTATCGGCCCGGTTATTCCGCAGATATGGCCGTCGCCCATTTGTCGGAAATTTACACCGCACAACCGACTTGGATTGTCAAGGCCGATATCGAAAAGTTCTTTGACAATCTCTGCTGGCCGCTGCTGTTAACCGATTTGGAACGGCTGCAAATTGCACCGGTGCAAGTTCAGTTAGTCGAACAGCAACTCAAAGCGGGCATCGTGATTTCCGGCCGCTATTTCAATCCCGGTAAAGGAGTTGTCCAAGGCAACATTCTTTCCGGTGCTCTGGCTAACCTTTACCTCACTGAATTTGACCTGCTTTGCCAAACTGCCGGCATCCATTTAATCCGGTACGGCGATGATTTTGCTGTGGCTGCGGGCGGGTTGTTGGAAGCAACGCGCGTTCTCAATTTAATTGATGGCTGGCTGGCTGATATTTACCTGGGCCTCCACCCGGAAAAAACTCGGATTATTGCGCCGCACGAGGAGTTTACTTTTCTCGGCTATCAGTTTAACAGCGGTCGAGTTATCGCGCCTGTCCGCAAAAAACCCTCGTTTCCCCAACTTCCAAAACAGAGCACTTTGCCGCCTTCTAAAGCGCCGCGCAGTTGCAGCATTGTCAAAACTCACCCCCCCCGACCCCCCCTTGCTAAGGGGGGGAGTTCTGAACATTTCTGGAGCGAATCGATGACTACTTTATATGTTACCGACCAAGGTGCTTACGTGAAAGTGCACCACCAGCAGTTTCAAGTTCTCTACGAAGGACAACTCCGCTGTTCCGTTCCCGTTAACCGAGTCAGCCATATTGTTTTATTTGGCTGCTGCAATTTGTCTCACGGTGCGGTGAGTTTGGCGTTGCAGCGGCGAATTCCGGTGATGTTTCTCTCTCACCAAGGGCGCTATTTCGGCCGGTTGGAAGCTGAGGGGATGGCGGAAGTTGAGTATTTGGCGAAGCAAGTTTTGCTTTCTCAAAACCCGGAATTCGTGCTGCGGCAAGCTCAAAGTATTGTGGCGGCTAAGCTGCACAATTCCCGGATTTTACTGATGCGGTTGAACCGTCGCAAGCATCACCGGAAAGATGAGGTTGTGAAGGCGATCGCAGATTTGGCTGAGTTGATGACCAAGGTGCCCACTACTGAATCAGTAGAGGTGCTGTTCGGTTATGAAGGACAGGGAGCTCACGTTTATTTTCAAGCATTCGGGAGTTTGCTGAGCGAACCGTTTGTGTTTGAAAAGCGGACTCGCCGCCCTCCGACTGACCCGGTTAACAGTATGATGAGTCTCGGTTACACGCTGCTGCACCAAAATATTTTTTCTCTGGTGCAGGCGGTGGGGTTGCACCCGCACTTCGGCAACCTGCACGTTCCGCGCAAGAATCATCCGGCTTTGATTTCGGATTTGATTGAGGAGTTTCGCGCGCCGGTGGTGGATTCTTTGGTGGCTTATTTGGTGAATTCTAGCATTCTGACTTTGGAGGATTTTACGCCGCCGGACGGACGGGGCGGGGTGTATCTGTTCCCGGATGCTTTGAAAAAATACCTCAATCAGTGGAATGACAAGCTGCAAACCAAGGTGACGCACCCGCATACGGGATATAAGGTGAATTATTACCGCTGTCTGGAGTTGCAGGTTTGGGAGTATATCGCTTGTTTGACGGGGGAACAAGAGGTTTATCGACCCATGAAGTGGGACAAGTAATTGGTTTTACTCATTGACTAGCATACAGGCTTTACCTGTAGGGCCGGCGACACCCCACGATTGGCGTGACAACTTAAGACTGAAACCCTCTGTATCTCTCGCTTGTAGCCGAGTCTCGCTCCCCCTCGCATACCCCCTACTCGACCCCTACTCCCCTTAAAAAGGGGAGTAGGGGTTGACTTTGAAGGTTCCAGTTCCCCCCTTTTTAAGGGGGGCGCCGGGGGGATCGAGTGGCTCATCCTCAGACAGCAGACTGATACTAACTTTTCATGACTTTTGAACTGAAAAACGCTGTTTGAGCCGCTGTTGTATCGACATCATCAGCGGCTTTTTTTTTGGGGTGCTTGACAGCGATCGAGGAGTCGGGTATGTTGTTTGTGTGCTCAAAATCAAGTTCAACCTGAACCTTGACAAATTAATATTTTTCGTGTTATGGCAACCTAGCTAAGTTTCTGTTTTCGGTCTTGAAAAAGCCGGATTCGCTAGGGTCGCTGAATTGCTGAAACCCCGATTGTTTGGTTGACCCTAGCGGGTCGCTTACGCAGTAAGGGTTTGAGGCTTGTTAACCGAGTCGCAATTTTCAATAAATTTAGGTTATTGGCGAGATAGAAGGGGGGTAGCGAATTTGGCTACTTGTATCCCTGATTCGACAAGGCTTCTGGAGTGAGACTATTTGACTTACCACTTCCCCTCACGGGGATTGAAACATCGGAGTAAACGGTGCGGGTTGAACTGGGGTGACAGTATTTGACTTACCACTTCCCCTCACGGGGATTGAAACTCGTACTCATAAGAGTCTCCATTGTCAACGTACTATTTGACTTACCACTTCCCCTCACGGGGATTGAAACTTTGACAGGCTTTTATAATCATTTAGATCTAACTATTTGACTTACCACTTCCCCTCACGGGGATTGAAACCTCCCAAAGTGTTGGCGTGACTGGGGTTGGCCACATTTTATTTGACTTACCACTTCCCCTCACGGGGATTGAAACCTGCTGTGTTTGAAGACGCTTTGGTCCATTTATTATTTGACTTACCACTTCCCCTCACGGGGATTGAAACGATACACAATCACCTCTTCCGGTTTTACAACCTGATTTGACTTACCACTTCCCCTCACGGGGATTGAAACGAGTTGAGCAGCTTCGTAGCTTTCCCGATAACCTGATTTGACTTACCACTTCCCCTCACGGGGATTGAAACTTTTTTCGACCCTGTTTTCTTGATTTTTTCATTATTTGACTTACCACTTCCCCTCACGGGGATTGAAACATGACCATTGTTATTGTTCCGTCCGCACCAACAGTGTTTCCACCATTATTTGACTTACCACTTCCCCTCACGGGGATTGAAACCTGGCCGCACTTGACACACTGATATGCGTCGTCTGATTTGACTTACCACTTCCCCTCACGGGGATTGAAACTTGGGAAAAAGATCTCCCGGTTGAATCACCGAAACCAATTTGACTTACCACTTCCCCTCACGGGGATTGAAACTAGCTGGAATACCAGCTGCCTGCAAGGGGTCTAAAAATTTGACTTACCACTTCCCCTCACGGGGATTGAAACAAGTGGAAGCTTCGGAAGCTCCAAGACGAGTCGTACGATTTGACTTACCACTTCCCCTCACGGGGATTGAAACAAGGCCTCTCACTACTTTTTGGAGAAACTCACTATTTGACTTACCACTTCCCCTCACGGGGATTGAAACTTCAATGATTTCCTGTTTGGGTTTTTTTGTCGTGACTGATTTGACTTACCACTTCCCCTCACGGGGATTGAAACAGGAGCAGCCGTCATACCGCCGGAAGGAAGAATCGATTTGACTTACCACTTCCCCTCACGGGGATTGAAACTTTAAAACCTAAATTGCACGAACTATCTCCTACAGATTTGACTTACCACTTCCCCTCACGGGGATTGAAACTTACAGTGATTTCGATTTCAACGTGACCATCGAGGAATTTGACTTACCACTTCCCCTCACGGGGATTGAAACTGTAATAAGAGCTTGGTTTTTTATCTCAGTGAAATATTTGACTTACCACTTCCCCTCACGGGGATTGAAACAAGCATATTCAATGCCACAGTTATGACAAGAATAAATTTGACTTACCACTTCCCCTCACGGGGATTGAAACTAGAATTTAGCTGTGCAGTAGTCGGAACAACTCTTCGATTTGACTTACCACTTCCCCTCACGGGGATTGAAACCTATTTAACGGGCAACTTTTGGCCTGTTTTTCGTTACATATTTGACTTACCACTTCCCCTCACGGGGATTGAAACTCGCAGTACTCGTTGTCGACTAAAGATTCAGATTCAGAACCAATTTGACTTACCACTTCCCCTCACGGGGATTGAAACGGTGACATTAGAGATTATGAAAATCCAAAATGTTATTAAATTTGACTTACCACTTCCCCTCACGGGGATTGAAACCTGGGAAGCTGATATGCTTCCTGTATACTAACATTTTCAGGAAATTTGACTTACCACTTCCCCTCACGGGGATTGAAACTCGCTGAAGCACCGGTTATTGCTGCACCAGATGGTCATTTGACTTACCACTTCCCCTCACGGGGATTGAAACAAGGCGTTCGTAGCCACAAAACCAATCATTTTCAGAACTATTTGACTTACCACTTCCCCTCACGGGGATTGAAACATCGTTAGCTTCTACAAAAGTAGTCTGGGTTAGACCGCCAGAGTATTTGACTTACCACTTCCCCTCACGGGGATTGAAACATCCTGCTCAATCTTTTTCTCTCCGTCTTCTTCATTTGATTTGACTTACCACTTCCCCTCACGGGGATTGAAACATGGGTGTACCACCGGTTGTTGTGGGAGCAGGCTGCGTAGGAGCAATTTGACTTACCACTTCCCCTCACGGGGATTGAAACATTCCCACAGCGATTCCGAACTGAATTCTATAAATTCTGTCTGATTTGACTTACCACTTCCCCTCACGGGGATTGAAACTGGAAAAACTAACCCACAGTCACCAGCAAAAAACTATTTGACTTACCACTTCCCCTCACGGGGATTGAAACCCTTTACTCGTAAGGTAAATGACATTTAAACTTTGCAATTTGACTTACCACTTCCCCTCACGGGGATTGAAACGTTGGAGTGACCTCCACTACTCCGTCTTCATTTAATTATTTGACTTACCACTTCCCCTCACGGGGATTGAAACGAGTTGGTCGCAGAAAAGCTACCAAATTGACAAATTTGACTTACCACTTCCCCTCACGGGGATTGAAACGGCGAACACATGGCTCAAATTGGTCGCGAAGGCGGCCGATTTGACTTACCACTTCCCCTCACGGGGATTGAAACCTTATCGCCAGCAAACCCAACTCGCGCACTGCTTCTTTGACTTACCACTTCCCCTCACGGGGATTGAAACTACCTCAATAAACTAAATAAATTACTCAGGATCTAAAATTTCTAACTAAAGGGTTATATAGGTATAAAACCACATAACAAATAAGTTAGCAGAACCCTTGTGTAGGGAAGAAAGGTCGATCGCCCGAGTGTTGAGTATATAATTGATGAGACAAAAGAGCGATCGCCATGACACAGACGCGCTTAAAACCAAAAGACCAACGGCTAGTGTATTCCGGGATTAGCTGGGAAGAATTTAAATCGATCGAAACCGGGTTTGCGAACGCTCCGGGCATTCGGTTATTTTATTATGACGGCGAGGTAGAAATCTTGGCAGTTTCGCAAGACCACGAGTTTTTTAGCAGGACAATTGCTGGACTCCTGTTCATCTACTGCTTGGAAAAAGAGATTGAATTCGCACCTACCGGCAGCTTTACCCAAGAAAAGGAAGGAATTGCATCGGCACAAGCTGACGAATCCTATTATATCGGCAGGGGAAGAACTGCAAACTCTCCTCCAGATTTATCGATTGAAGTAGTGTTTAGCAGCGGCAACGAAAGCAAACTAAACCGTTACCGAGCCTTGGAAGTGCCGGAAGTGTGGTTTTGGGAAGATGGCTTGTTTGCTATGTATCGCTTGGGCGTTGAGGGTTATCAAAAAATTTCCTCAAGCGCTGTCTTGCCGGATTTAGATATCAGTTTGCTGTCGCGCTGTTTGCTGATGGCTTCAACTTTGGAAGCGACGCGGGAATTCAGGCGCGGAATTTCTATTTAGTCAGCCACAGCATATTAGGACACATCATGATGCAAACCATACAAAAAACAGTCACGTTTGACGAGTTCGCGGCCTGGTATCCAGAGAACTCTGTCCGCCGCTACGAACTACACAACGGAGTAATTGTCGAAATGCCTTTAGGAACCGGCGACCATTCCGAGGTTACGGGCTTTATCTCCGGCGAAATCAATGTTGAAATCAGACGACTGCAATTGCCTTACTCCATCCCCGGTGACTGCCTGCTTAAACCCGTCCGCAACGAGGCTGGTTATCAGCCAGATGCGATCGTCCTAGACCGATCGCAACTCACAAACGAGCCGCGCTGGAAAAAAGAATCTATCATCACGATGGGCCCTTCAGTGCGACTGGCTGTAGAGGTTGTCAGTACGAACTGGCGGGATGATTATTTTCTCAAAGCTTCCGACTATGAGGAAATGGGCATTCCCGAATACTGGATCGTAGACTATCTCGGTTTAGGAGGCCGCAAGTTCATCGGCAATCCCAAACAACCCACTCTCTCGGTTTGCCAACTGGTAGATGGGGAGTATCAGGTCAAACAGTTTCGGGGCGATGACACAGTTGAGTCGCCGGCTTTTCCAGAATTGAACTTGACGGCCGGGCAGATTTTTCGGGCAGGCTTGCCTCCAAGCGAGTTGAGCTAGAAGAACTGGGGCGATCGGTTTCAGGAAAACAGCTATGACAGAAACGCGCTTAAAACCAAAAGCGCATTCATATCCGGCCGGGGCGGGTTTATTGGATTTGGGATTTGTGTTGAATATCAGGGTGAACCCGCCCCTACAAGAATCACGATCAATTGACCGGACATGATATCAAAAGGTTTAATGTAAAAATTACTATTAATTTGATTATGTCCCGATCGCTCACAGCATCTATTAACGGCATCAAACTCGCCAAGCAGAAATTGGAAAGCAGGCGCTTGTCGCAAGTTGCATTTGCGAAAGAATTGAAAATTTCCTTAAAAACTATCAACAAGTTTTTCACGGGAAAATCGGTCGATCGCAAATTTTTTGAAGAAATTTGCGAAGCGTTAAAATTGGAGTGGGAAGATGTCGTGTTTGAGACGGAAAGCGAGGAAGAAGAGAGAGAAAAGGGCGGTGGCGGGGAGATTTGGTCCCTGCAAGAGATAGTCAAACAAAATAGCGATCGGGCCAGAAAAGCCCTCGACCCTTACATCTTACCTCCGATCCGCCGCCAAAGTCTGTTGGAAAAATGCCTCAAACAAATTCGATCGGGCATCTGGGAAAACAAACGGCGCGTCATCCCGATTCTCGGCGCTGCGGGCTACGGAAAAAGCACGATTTTGGGAACAATCTACGACGAAATCAGGGCTGAAATTGCAGCAGCGGATGCGGGATGGCTGGCTTTGATTCGGTGCGACGATTTAATCGAATCTGCGGAAACCTTTGCTTTGGAAGTCGGGGAAAAAATCAGCGGCCAACGGCAGTCGATCGTGGAAGTTGCCAAACAGCTTACCGCAGAAATGGGGCGCGGCACAATCGCGATCGACACTTTGGATATCGTGCTCACAAAACCCCTAGTTCCCGTGTTGCGAAACGTCTTGCAGCAACTGTTAGAAACCGGGACTACCGTTGCCTTTACCTGCCGCGACACCGACTACAGCAACTTCTTTGAACCTTATCACGAAAGTTTTGCCGGCTTCCGAGAATGCGTGCAAGACGGATGCAGGATTACAGCTTTCAGCGAGGGGGAAGTCAGGGAAGCGGCGGCAGAGTTTGTGAAGCGGAAAGGAGAAAATTTACTGGTGGATGGGGAAGCTTTTGCCGATCGCATTATAGCCCTTTCCACCGACAGCGTTTCCCTGCAAGAAATCGTCCGCAATCCGTTACTGCTGGCTTTACTGTGCGACTTATTTACCGAATTGGAAAACGTGCCGGAAGATTTGACAGTCAGCCAACTCTACGGGGAATACTGGAATTGGAAAGTCTCGGCAGTACGCAGCAATTTGCAGCCGCAGCGCGCCAGCCTTGCTAAGGAAAAACTCTGCTTGAAAGTTGCGGAAATTATCTACAGCAATTCAGGAGAAAGGCTGCGAGATTTTATCTATGAAAGCAATTTAGAATTTAGCGAAACTGAATTTGAAGCTTATGCTTCTCTCAAAAGTGAAGGCGTTTTGAAAGACTTCGGCGGCAAGCGCATCGGATTTTTTCACCAAACTTTTTTAGAATATACTGTTGCCCGCTGGCTGAATTCAACCGAGTCGGGAGAAGCTGCAAAAAATCAGTTGAAAAGCGAGATGGTTTTTGCGGAATCCGAGTTTTCGCGTTACTACATCTGGCCGATTTTCCGGCAACTGCTAACTTTGATCGATTTAACAGAATTTTATCAAACAGAACGAGCTTTAAACAAACATAAAATCATGCCGTTTCGGGCAGTGGCTTTTGCCTCGATTTCCCGGAAAGAACCGGAATCGGCTGCGGTTTTGCTGCCGATGCTGGAGATTGCGATTTGCAACGGATATACTTTTCAAGAAACTTTGCTAGTGGCGGCTAATTCCGCACCGAAACGCCACAGCGAAACGGTTTGGGAAGTGGCTGTCAGACTTTTAGCAACTGTCAGCCAAGAATTGATTAATAAAGCGGCGGAAACTGTTGCGGAATTGCTGTTTCGTTTAAACGATGAAAGAAGTCAGCGATTTCAGGAAGCTGTAGATACTATTAAAAATTGCCATTATTTAAGAGATAATGTTAATGCCAGCAACAATCACCAAGTTTGGGGTAAATTTTTGGCAGTGTACTGCGATCGCGCTGGCAAAACCCCGAAACAATCGATTTAGAAATTTTAAGTTGCTTGAAAGATATCTATGTTACACTGGGAAGCAAAGCCCGATCGCTGGTTGTGGGGCTGTATCTCGCGCCGGGAATTCCAGAAACAGTAAAGCAAGAGTTTTTAACAGCCTTAATTTTTCAACCTCCCTCTCCTTCCTTCTTTGAAGGCGAAAATGCAACAAAACTTTTGCAGCAGTTATTGCCCAATTTAATTGTATCGCGAAATTCGGTGTTCGGCAAAAGTTGGTTTGAGGCGCTGCACGCGCCGATTCACCGAGATTGGATGGGAGTTGGCGCGACAGCAGTCAGCGAGGTAGCTAAGGGCGATTCCCTACGGGATAGCTGCGCTTCACGGGAATTTCTCAAAACAGTTTTGTCGCATTTGCTGCGGGAGAATTTCCCGGGAGAATCGGCGGATTTTAACCGCTGCAATCAGATGGCAATTAGCAAGGCAATTGCGGGAGGTTCGGGCGATTTAGTGGCTTTGCTGTTAGTGAAAATAGCGATCGAAACTATTCCCGCAAGCAAAATCAACTTGCTATCGAAATTGGTAAGCCAACTAACGGAAACATCGCCAGAAAATTGTCAAATCAGCCCGAAATTAAAGTTAGTTTTAGCGAATTGGGTTGTGCCAAAAATCAGTCAATATCCCGCTGAATTAATCCGCGTCATCGATGAGTTAGCAGTGAATTCTCCCGAAGTCCTGCATTTACAGGGGGAAGTTTTAAAACAGTTAATTTCCCAACTACCGCCAACTAAAATCGCTCCGATTATTAAAAAATTAAAACACGTTCCGCCTCAAATAGAAAGCTACCTGCAACAAACAGCAACTTCTAAAGAATCGAGAATTGCTTTATTAAAAGTTTACCGCAGACAAGCTGAAAATAATTCGCAGCCAGCCCTTGACAAAATCGTCGAATTATGTTTAGATGAATCCCGCGATGTCGCCCTCGATGCGTCATGGGCGGTGCTGGATTTAGCGGAACAGAAAAAGTTAATTGAGTGTAAGAAATTCATCCCAATTTTTGCTAAATCTCCGTTTGTTGGGGTGCGGCAAAATTGTTTGAAAGCGTATTTAGAAGTTATCGACTGCGGAGTTAGTGCAGATCCAAGCGAAATTACAGCTATTTTTGCAGCTTTAGAACAGGAAACGACGCCGGAAGTAATTCTGCTGATGTACAAATTAATCGACAGGGCGATCGCCATTCAAAAAACGGGCGATCGCCCTCTCAATACTGGCATAGCAGAAGCAGCTTTTAATTTAACTAACAGACTTGTCAAAATTGGCAATAAAAAAACCTTAGACATGACGGTAAAATCAGCTTTTTTGACGTTAGATCGGATGGCGCTGTTAGAAGATATGAAACTGATGGATAGCATCAAAGATTGCGGGCGATCGCTCTTGCGAACAGCGGACATCAGCGGTAAAATAGATAAGTCGATCGTCACGGGATTGTTGAGCAAATTAGCGAGATTTGATGCGGAATTTTTGGATAAAATAGCGAGGGAAGATATCACCGATTCGGATTGTCAAATGCCCGCAGACAATCAAGTAGCGGTAGCAGTGGCGATCGCCCACAGTCAAGGCCGAAATTCTGCGTTGCTGGATGAAATTTTAAATTGTCGCGGAATTTCAGCAGAAGTGAAAAGTCGAATTATTCGAGAAAGGGGCGGATGATATAGCAGATTGCAAGATCCCCGTAGGGACGCTCCAAGAGCCCATTGGTGTCAACTTAAGCCGAAAACCCGCCAGGGAATTCAGTCCGCCCGCCAGTCCGCCAGGGAATGAATTCCCTGTCTAATAGCTAAAGTCCTCGCTATGAGGACTAATGAGTTCTTCAGTCCTCATAGCGAGGACTTTAGCTTTGAGACAGGGGTTTCAACCCCTGTCGGACTATTGGTTCTACCTTAATTTGACACCAATGGCAGACTCTAGCCCGCAATTCGATCGACTTGATGCGCTTCTGTGATGTCTGGAATATCCAGCCGCGAAGCTAATTTGCGAATGACTGTTTCTGGTACTGCTGCGGGGCGCGATCGATTCCGCCGCAATACTTCCTCCAAAGGAACTTCCAGATAAACAATCCGAATTCGCGCTTGATAATCGGCAAAAAAATTAATTAATTGCTGGCGCATTTGTTTAGTTGTATTGGTAGCATTCCAGATAAAACAACGCCCCAATCTCATATATTCCCGCGCTCTATTTTTGGCTTCCATTATTACATTGCCGGGAGTTTCATCGGGAGGAACGTTCATCTCTTTTCGCAGCGCGTCCAAGGAAATTACCGGGCGATCGGGCAGATTTTCTTTAATCCAATAATCTTTACCGCTTCCCGGCAATCCCGACATCAAAATTACTTCGCATTGAGTATCGTCAAATGCTTCGTAATCGGGATTGCCGTTCTCTTTGCGGAAGTAGATAAATCGGCTGTGTGCTGAGGGAAATTGTCGGGGAGAATCCAAACAATTATTTTCTTGACAAAACTCCCGAAATAGTTGTATTTTATCCATAATTTCTTGTCTGTCAGCACACTCTCGCCCCCGCACGTCTGCTTCGGCTAAAAGTGCGAGGAAATCGCAGCGGACAACTTGACTGACTTTAATTACCGACTGCTGCGGATTGGGTTTTTCTAGCAGCCAGATGGGTAAACTGCCGAATTGGACGATCGCGCAAACAGTCTCCCGAATGCTAAACTGCACAGGCGGGTCAAATTGAGCTAAAATTTGTCTGACCATTCTGGCACCTTGACGGGCGTGACCTTTTGAGCTAATTCTGCCATCTTCTTCTATTTTTGTAAAGGCTGGTTTTGCGACATCGTGCAGCAAAGCGGCGGCAAAAAGTATCGATCGTTCTTTAACGGGAAGCTGCCGCCATTCTGGGGAAGATATTAAGGCTTCGCAGACCATTTTGGTGTGAATTAAGACATCTCCTTCAGCATGATAAATTGGGTCTTGCTGACATCCTTCTAAGTTTTGAATCCAATCAAAATGATTGTAAATGCTTTCCCAATCCAGGAACCAATCGGGGGGTTCCGGACAAAAGGGAAAAGTCCAAGTTGCGGATTGTGATAATAGAGCAGTCATGGTTTCACCTATTTGTTAATTTCTTAATTTCTTAGTCCGCGAAGGCGGACATTGTTTGACAAGAAGCGGTTGAAACCGCCGACTCTCATGATTTTTCAACTAAAATTAAATAAATCAGCACCCGGACGCAAAATATTAGGTACAATCGGGCGATTGAGCCAATGTCCCTCCGCATTTTTAATAGCAGTCAAAAAGCTAGCGCGCACGTACTTGTAACGCGCCTTGACAATTCCATCTGCTTCGATTTTAATATACAGACCCTCCATGCGATCGCTATTATCAGTCTCTTTCAAACAGCGCTCTTCATCCCATCCCAATTCCCGGCATTGCAAGCGCAACCGCTCCAAATGTCCCGGTTGAATAAAATTAGATTTATCCATCAACTGCATCATCTGCTGGGGCGATTTCAGCACCCCGGAAAACAGCACGGGAACTGACACTAACGGCAGTCCGCTTAACAACTGGCGGCGGGCTTCTGTACTCAAAAACTGACGGTTTTCTAAGTCCAGCACGTCGTATTCCATAAAATAGTGCGGCAGAAAATCGTAAAAAACAGTGTGTTTGGCATAAAGCCATTCTCCGTACAAAATATAACGATTTCCCAGCACTTTTCCCAGGGTTCCGCTGAGACTGAAAGCCCACTGTTTGAACAAGTTAAAATGTTTTTCTCTCGGCCCGCCGGTGAGATAGTGGCCGCGGCTTTGCAGCAGCATTTGCCCGTCTGAGGCGAAGCTGATGCCTGTATTAGCGCCGTCTACCTTTTCTTCTATAATTAGAGGGCGATCGCTCAGGGCGGTAAACGGCACGCTGTCGAGGTCTTCATCACCCGCCTGGAAACGCGAACCTTCGATGTGATAAGTTCTGGGATATTTAACAATCTCGACCATCGCGCTGTTACCTCATTCGTTTATCTATTATAACAATTCTATTTGAGTTGTGAATTGTATTTTTTAACGAACCGCGAAGACGCAAAGGGCGCGAAGGAAAGATAAAGAGAGGTTTGCAAATCATTTCGGAACGCTATATAATTGATTTATCACAAAGGAGCGTGTATTTTGAAAAGTCAAAGTTTCCAGAGCGTAACGTCAGCGCTCGCTGGGATTCTATTAGTAGTCGCGCTGCTCCTGGGCTTCAACTCTTTTGTTGTCATCAATCCCGGTGAAGCAGGGGTAGTCAGCATTTTAGGAAAAGCCACTGATGGAGCATTGTTAGAGGGATTTCACCTCAGACCCCCGCTGATATCCAAGGTTGATGTGTACGATGTAACAGTGCAAAAATTTGAAGTTCCCGCCCAGAGTGCTACTAAAGACCTTCAGGATTTAAACGCTAGTTTTGCCATCAATTTTCGCCTCGATCCTGCGAGAGTAGTTGATGTCAGAAGAACTCAAGGAACTTTGGAGAATATAGTCTCTAAAATTATTGCTCCCCAGACGCAAGAAGCATTTAAAACAGCGGCTGCACTGAGAACCGCCGAACAATCTATTACTCAAAGAAGTGAGCTGAAGCGAGACTTTGATACTGCACTGAAGGAACGGCTATCAAAGTATGATGTAATCGTGCTCGATACCAGCGTCGTCAACATTCGATTCTCGGCCGATTTTGCGAAGGCGGTTGAGGAAAAACAGGTAGCCGAACAGCGGGCGCAAAGGGCTGTTTATGTTGCTCAAGAAGCTGAACAACAGGCTCAAGCTGACATTAACCGCGCTCAAGGTAGGGCAGAAGCTCAAAGACTGTTGGCGGAAACTTTGAAGGCTCAAGGCGGCGAGTTAGTGCTGCAAAAAGAAGCGATCGAAGCTTGGAGAAGCGGCGGCGCTCAGATGCCAAAAGTGCTGGTTATGGGGAGCGGTTCGAGTCGGGTTCCTTTCATTTTTAATATGAACGATATTCAGGAAGAACACGATCGCCCAAACGTTACCAGCAATTAAAATAGGACTGACGCTAAGAAACCCGGTTTCTGGGAAAATATGGGCTTTGCTAACGAGAAATCTCGGCATCAAGCGGGTTTCTGGGGAAAGGGCGCATAAGTCTTATTAGAGTTGCCGGAGTATGCTACACTTCTGAAAGCCAAAATATAACGACAGCTTGAAACCTGTCGCTACAAAAGCAAAGTCCGCAATTAACACGCAGGCAGCACACTCATTTTAGGAAGCAAGGAGAAATTATGACCCGCGCTATTATGGAAACCGACAAAGGTACAATCAATTTGGAACTGTTCGATGCGGATGCGCCTAACACAGTGAAAAATTTTGTTGACTTGGCGGAAAAAGGTTTTTACGACGGACTATCGTTTCACCGAGTCATTCCTAACTTTATGATTCAAGGCGGCTGTCCGAAAGGTACTGGAACTGGCGGCCCCGGCTACAAAATCAAGTGCGAAATCAACTCGAACAAACATTTGGCAGGAACTTTATCGATGGCTCATGCAGGTAAAGATACGGGTGGTAGCCAATTCTTTATTTGCCATTCTCCCCAGTCTCATTTAGATGGAGTTCACACAACTTTTGGTAAAACTGAGGATATGTCTGTCGTCAATGCGATCCGCCAAGGCGACAAGATTGTTTCGGTCAAAATTGAGCATTAATTTTCAGTAATGAGTGGCGTTTGTAGTAAGGACTTTAGTCCTTATTGCAAACAATATCTGTTGAATTTGAATCATTCATCTTCGAGAGAAGTGTCTAACAGTTCAATTTCTAAATTTTCTTCCTCATCCTCATAATTAAATTCCAATCTGCTCTGCTTGATAATTTCATTTAATATATTATTTAAATACCCTTTGGCAACAGCTTCTTCAAATCTGTCTATCAGAATAGCAACATTGATTATTTCTTCTATACATTCCATATAACGCGACACGATCGCATTTATTGAATACTGTTTTCGAGCCTGCGCTTCAATTTTACGTCTAATCTCAATATCGGAATCTGAAGATTTAACTACAAATGTTATCGGATACCTTTCAATTTTATCAATGTCTAGGAAATATTTATTCATATCTACAGTTTCTGTTACCTGAAAAAAACGTCCTAGAGGCTTCATTACAAAATCAATTCCGCCATCATTTGCATTTGTCCGACCTGTTTTAAACAGTTGTAAATTTTCTTGCTGGAGCCTATCAAGCTCATAACCCCAATAGATATATATGTCACTATAGTAGTATTTTAAGATACTGTAGCTGACTATCTCGAATATTCTAGCATCTACAGTTGGTGCAACTATTTGTTTGATAAATTGTATTACTTGCTTCTGGGTCAATGCTTGAGCCTCTTTACAAAGTTGCAGAAACTTGTCAAAGCTATCTCTCTTAGCTTCAACGTAAGCATCAATGATGTGAATTACTGTTTCTGCTATATTATGTACATTTTCCTGAATTTTAACTTTTAATAAATTTTCGTTAAACCAATACCTGTTAGTTTTCGGATTTCTCAGAACTGGGATAAAGTCACAAGTAGGAAAATATCTTTTAAATTCTTCATTAAGCCTGTGGTTCAAAGCATGGTTTTGAAGCTTTTGTCCAAACGGTAATTCGCGCTGTCTCTTAAAAATATTTGTATAAACTGCACCTGCATAATCTGAATACATATCGCGTTGATGAAAACCTCTTAAAAAATAGTCTTCAACTAAAACATAGATAGCATATAAATTCGCAAAACTCCCTCTTGACTTTGAGCCTCTATTTGCAGATTTAGTTTTGATATTCAAATATTGAATTAGCTCGCTTCCTGTAAATATTTGCTCGCCAGACGCGCCCAAAATTTCGGCTAAAATTTGCTTAATTGTTTTAGTAAACTCGTGTTCCATTGAATCAAAATTGTAAGTTAAGTGTTAACTGTGTGGGTGAATTATCACCAGGATTTATTTCCGATATTGGCTGCTCTTTTTTGTCATTATAAGTAGCTTGTAACCTATTTAATCCTATTTCTACATACTTGTTTTGTAATTCTATTCCGATTGACTTTCTCTTAAGCTGTTTGGCAACAAATGATGTGGTAAAAGTCCCAGAAAATACGTCTAATACAAGGTCTCCCTCATTACTACTTGCTTTGACAATTCGTTCTAACAAAGATGTTGGTTTTTGGGTAGGGTGATCTTCATACTCAGGCATACGATATCTGACTCTGGGAAACTCCCATACATTACCTGGAACTTTTTGAGAATTATATACTGAGGGTGTAGACTTGCGGTAATCAATTAGTTTTCTGACTGAGCCGGTTTTTGCTTCAACCAAAATATCTGAGGAATTAAATGTATAATTTCGTTTGTCTTTGACACAATATAAAATTGGTTCGTACAGAGAACCGTAATATTTTTTTGCTTGTACGCCCGAACTGTCATAATACCACACTATTCGTGAAAGAATTGTCAAACGATCGCGCAAATATAAATCGAAGTAAGGCATACATTGAGTTGAAGCCATCAGATACAAGCTGCCGTTGTGCTTGAGCTTATCAATACATAAATTCAACCAGGTATAACTCCATTCTAAATAATCGCTCTCTGATTCCCACTTGTCTTTAAAACCATTGAAGTCTTTGCCAATATTATAGGGAGGATCGGCAAAAATCAAATCGACTGAGTTGTCTTTAATTTCATGAGAAAGGACTTCTAACACATCTCCCAATATGAGCTTGTGTCTGTCTACTTCAAAGATTTTCATTTTGCCTAACCTTTTCCAATCAATACGTCATTTGGTCCGCTAGAGTTGATATTTACTAGAACTCCTCAATACAGTTCATACTTGAGCAAAGTACAGGGAATCGAGCCATTGAAAACCGGAATTCGCTTCGATGTTCTGAGCCCAACTTTTTTAGCCAACTCCTTATTGCCAGTCAAAATAAACGCATTCCAACCTTTAAAACGCTGTTTGAAAATATCCCCCAACATCTTGTACAAATCTCCCAATTCGCTAGCATCTCCCAGCCGCTCTCCGTAGGGAGGATTGCAAATCAGAACGCCTCTGTCTGTCGGTGCTTCCAACTCGGATAACTCGGTATGAGCAAACTTGATTTTACCTGAAATACCTGCTTGTTGGGCGTTGGTGCGAGCTTGGTCTAACATATCAGAATCGCGATCGCACCCTGCGATCGTTTCTTTAAGTTCCGGCAATTCGCTGCTCTCTGCTTCGGTCCACAATTTATCCCACAAAGGTTCGTCAAAATCGCGCCAAGTCATAAATCCAAACTTTTCGCGAAACAATCCAGGCGCAATGTTCAAGGCCTTTAAAGTCGCTTCCAGGGGCAAAGTTCCCGAACCGCACATCGGGTCTAAAAATGGTAAATCTGGCGTCCATTCTGCCATCTCTAACAAAGCCGCAGCGAGGGTTTCTTTGAGCGGAGCCAGCCCCATTGCGGGGCGATATCCCCGCCGGTGCAAACTGCCGCCGGAACTGTCTAAGCTTAAAATAGCGCGGTCTCGATGGATGTGAAGGTTAATTAGTAAGTCGGGATTTTCGACATCAACATTGGAACGTTTGTTAAATTGCAGGCGCTGTTGGTCGGCGATCGCATTTTTGACCTGCAATGCTGTAAAGTGGGTGTGATTTAACTTTTCGTTGCCGCCGGTGCAGTTTACTGCTAAGGTATTGTGAGGCTCTAGGTATTCGTCCCAAGGAATTTTCTGCACTTCGCGGTAGAGCATATCCGAGTTGTAACACCGGAATTCGGCGATCGGCATTAGCACTCGAAAAATTGTTCTCGACCAAAGATTGACGCGGTACAATAAAGCGCGATCGCCCGCGAAGTAAACTCCTGTAAAATCGGGCTTGACATCCTCGGCCCCTAAACTTTCTAATTCTTGGGCGGCTATGGTTTCTAAACCGCGCGCAACAGTAGCAAAATATTGATTCATTGATAATTGGTAATTGGTAATTGGTAATTGGTAATTGGGCATTATTACTAACAACAGACCACAGACTGATGACTATAATAGCTGGTTTAAATCCTAACTCTCAAAATAAATACTCTACCTTCACGATAAATCACTCGCATTAATCTGGGTGGGGGCGGGTTTGAGAGATTGTTCTTTGTTGGCTGTGATTGTTTGTGAAACCCGCCCCTACAGATGGTTAGAAATGTGTGAGTTACAAACTGTCAGTAATACTCGTGAAATTAAAAGCTTTAACTCGCACTCCGGGCACGACACTACCGCCGTAACGTTTCACCTCGCTAACTGCATCCACATCGCGCAACATATCAGGTAAAACTTGATTGAAACGCATATTTTTAATCGGGTAAGCAATCTTACCATTTTCAATCCAGAAAGTACCGTCGCGAGTCATTCCCGTTACTTCCGATGTTTTGGGATTGACGTAGTTGACATACCAAGCTCGACTGACGAAAATTCCGCGCTCGGTTTGAGCGATTAAATCTGCTAAACTTTGGTCGGAACCTGTCATCACGATCGGGTAATAAGCACCTTTTGCCTCTTTACCTTTTTGTGCGGCCCAGTAGCGGGAATAAGATAAACTTTGAGGAACGCCATTTTTGATGATTTCCAAATAGCTATTGCTCAATCCGTCGCCGAAAAAAGTATTCGATCGCAGCAAAGGATGACTCGGATCGCGCTGTACCTGCACTAACGGGCTGAAAAGCTGTTCTCCTGCGCGGTTTCCGGCGGGTTTTCCGGCTGCATCCGCGATCGACATAAACGATCGCCCTTCATCCGCCGCCCGCGCATCCATACCCCAAGTTATCCACGGTAGCAAATCCGCAAACGCAGCGCCATCAAAGATTACAGGATACACGCCGGGAGTAATGGAGCGGGGGTTGCGGGATGCGAGGGCGCGATCGACAACTTGTGCTGCTAATTGAGATACTGGTAGTTCATTGATACCCCAAGCCGTGCTTTCCGTCCAGCTAGAACCGTCTCCAATGCGGGCTGTAAAGCCGAAATTCGCCTCTGTAGAAGAGTTGCAGGCGCGGAGTCCGGTTGACGAGGCGATCGCGTACAGCGAGGCTTCAGCGCTCAAAGTACCCGAAGCATCAGCGCCTTCCTGAGATGCGATCGCACAAGCTTGCCGCACCATTTCAGCGCGCGCTAGAGGCGATACAGCGGCCGTTGCTTCATCAAACGCGGGCAGGGGTAAATCGTAGGTTTGAGGGGGCAGCAAGGGCATCCATTCGGGGTCTGCGGGGGCAATTTGAGCTAGTTCTTCCGATCGTTTGACGGAGGAGGCGATCGCCTCTTCATCAAATTCGGTAACAGATGCAGAAGCGCTTTTATTGCCAAAATAGCTAGTAATGTTCAGGTTAAATACAGTCTTGCTAATATTTTGACTGATTTGATTTTCCGAGAATCTCGAAAGAGATTCTTCGCCAGTAGAGAGACTGACAAATACTGCCTCCGCTTCCGATTGTTTGACTACTTTTTCTAGTAAAGATAAGGCTTGGTCTTCACTTAAAATTGCGGGCGATGTTGTTAAAGTCATGATGGTAATCGCTAATTGGTAATTGCTAATTGGTAATTGCTAATTGGGCATAGGGAATTGGGAATTAATTATTTTTTACTAAAAACATAAAATTGACTGCTCACCATAGTAGCTGGTTTTAATCCTAAGTCTCAAAAAAAATAATCTAACTTAAGGCAAATGCCTTGGACAGACAAAATTTATAGGTTATAGGACAGCTTTGTTAGCAGATGAAGAGGATTTCTGACTCTTGGGGGTCACAGTCATCTGTTTGTGGAAAAATCCTATTTGCTCAATATCATTTCATCAATCATATCTAATATATCTGCGTCTACAGTCATATCAAACTTCCTGGCGAATAATTTGTCGGATTCCCTAATCTTTTCAAAATCCTTTTTCTCTAAATTCCTCGGATGGTATGCGTTAACATACGGCCAATCCATATATCTCAAGTCATCGTTAATTATTTTGTCCTTAAAAGGTGAATTTAAAATCAGCGTTTGGTAAAATATTTCATCTGCACAAGAAGTGTAATTAAAACGATTAACAAAGTTGGTGTTTTGCTTGACAAAATCATCGATCCATTTTACACATTCTCCTGTTAAACACCAATGAGCAGAACCTCCATAAAGAGGAAAGCTTTCAAAAAATTTCCGCTTTTTAGGTAAAGGCCAAATCAAAACTGAATATAATAGAGATGCAATAGGAGATTTAAATTCGCGCTTTACTGGAGGAATACAAAACAAATATATATCATTCCAACGGATGTGCCAATGTTCTACTCTTCTTAAGCCGGCAGCTCCCCATTTACTACCAGGTAGTGGAACATAGTCTATAAATTCTCTACCTTTATTCTCTTGCAAAAAACTCTGGATATGTTCATTTGATTTAATCAAATAGTCTTGACCAGATAAGTTCACAACATAATCAAAGTAGGTACCTGTTTCGACTATTGATTTAATCCCTTCAAGAGTAGCTTTTACAAGTTCAAAGCTTGCCCAGGCCGATCTGTATCTCTTTATAAAAGAGACATTGGGAAAATCCTTTAAGAGAGTAAATATCTGATGATAAATTGTATTATCTACTTTTTTATCTATATGTACAAAAAATGCAACATCATCTGTGTTCAGCTTAGAAATAAGACGCAGTAATTGTTCAGGATACTTATGTGCCACAACTATATATGCTATTTTCATAAAAAACTCCTCAGGAGGTAAGTAAATTTTTAGTTTGTGTTTTGTAAGGTGCTTCTTTAAAGCTAAACCAGATATTGTCACGATTGGGACGCATTGTCAACTAATCTGAAGTTGTTGTGCTTGTAAGCAAACGCCTCGACTCGTGGCGTGCGGGTGCGCCGATTCAACCTATAGCCCAACTCTGGCAGCACGTCCTAGAGGTCGCAGTCTTTCAAATCCTCCACCGTCGGCACCACGAAGGGAGAACGCCCCCCATCCAGCAATTGAGCTCACGCCTGTCTGCGTTAGACTGGCTGCAGGCGCGGAGTCCGGTTGACGAGGCGATCGCGTACAGTGAGGCTTCAGCGCTCAAAGTGCCCGAAGCATCAGCGCCTTCCTGGGATGCGATCGCACAAGCTTGGCGCACCATTTCGACCCGCGCTAAAGGCGGTGCAATTGCCGTTGCTGCGTCGAAGGCGGGGGCGGGCAAATCGTAGGTTTGAGGGGGCAACAATGGCATCCATTCGGGGTCTGCGGGGGCAATTCTGGCTAGTTCTTCCGATCGCTTGACTGCGGAGGCGATCGCATCTTCATCAAATTCTGTAACAGCAGCAGAAGCGCTTTTGTTGCCAAAATAGCTAGTAATGTTCAGGCTAAATACAGTCTTGCTAATATTTTGGCTGATTTGATTTTCCGAGAAACGGGAAAGAGATTCTTCGCCAGTAGAGAGACTGACAAATACTGCTTCCGCCGAGGATTTTTTAACTGTTGAATCTAGCAGAGATAATGCTCTGTCTTCGCTTAAGATTGCGGGCGATGTTGTTGTTGCAGTCATGATTTATAATCGGATGGTAATTTGTAACCGCAGATTTCCGGCAGATTGACGCAGATTAACGCAGATAATTTCAACAATTCAGAGCGAATCTTTTCTCTTTCGTCGGCGTCCGGCGGACATTGTTTGACAAGAAGCGGTTTCAACCGCCGAATCTTATACCGCCGAATCTTATACCGCCGACTCTTATCAAGAATACTCCTAATTTTCCCATTCCAAAAAAACTAAGCCCTTCCCCCAATTTGAATATCCCTGACTCGCACTGGAACACAAGCGTGAGTCATCTGAGCAACCTGCATCGGTTCACCCTTCCCGCACATATTAGTACCGCACTGAACCCGCTCCGAAGCAGGCCCGATCGCATCTACTTGATTCCAGAAATCAGTGCTCATCGAATGATAAGTTACATCCTTCCACATCCCGACAACTTTACCTTTTTCCACCTTCCAAAAAGCATCGCCGCCGAATTGAAAATTGCGCCGCTGCTGGTCGATTGAAAAACTGCCAGTACCGTCAATTAAAATCCCATCTTCCGTATCAGCAATCATCTGATCCAAAGTAGCAGTATGACTGCCGCCATCCGGGCCCGGTTCCAATCCCAAATTGGGAATTCTCACCATCGGTACGCTCGACCAACTGTCAGCGCAGGCAGAACCGTTGCTGCTACCGCGTCCGAGGCGATAAGCTGTTTCTCTGTCAGTGAGATAATCAACTAAAATTCCATCTTTGACAACGTACCAATCCTGCGATTTTACGCCCTCATCATCGTAACCCATTGTACCGCGGCCGTGGGGTTGAGTGCGATCGCACTTAAAATTCACCCAAGGAGCAGCGTATTGCAGCTTATTCAACTTATCGGTAGTAGCAAAACTCGTGCCAGCAAAATTAGACTCATAGCCGTAAACTCTGTCTAATTCCGTGGGATGTCCGACGGATTCGTGGATAGTCAGAAACAAATTTGTCGGCTTGAGAATCAGGGATTTGCAAATACCGGCAGGGACTTTGGGAGCGCTGACTTTCTCAATCGCTTCGGCTGCAACTCTGTCTATTTGACTAAGCAAATCATCGGGATTAATGTGTTCGTAACCGATATTTAGCGGCGGGCGTTCGTAACTGCGACTTTGAGCATCGCCGCCCGCAATTGCCGTGCAGCCAAAACCCGGATAGCTGCGGTAGATTGTTTGTTCGATTAGCGAGCCTTCTGTGGACGCAAAAACCTTGTCTTCGCGGTTAAAGGTCAAAAAAGAATATGCTTTTTTGATGCCTTGTGAATCGTGGGCTAGCAGGCGCTCGTTGATGGTTAATAGCAGTTCGGCTTTGTCAGCAACGGGTACAGAAAACGGGTCAATTGCGATCGGAGTAATGTAAGTATCGACATATTTTTCCACGGGTACTAAGCGCACCGGTTCCTTTTGAGTCAAGCGGCTGCCCTTAGCGATTTCAACAGCCAAACTGACAATTCTTGCAACTTCTGCGGGTGTTTTGCTGTGACTGGCGGCAAAGCCCCAAGCGCCGTCTCGCAGCACTCGCACGCCAAAACCGGAACTTACATTATCTGACAAATTGCTTAAAGATCGATCGCGCGCATACAAACTTTGCCTGCGGTAAGTGCAAAAACGGACATCACCGTATTCGCATCCAGATTTCTGAATTAACTCTACAGCCAAATTTGCCAACTCGTTAGCAGAGACTTTTGCGGTTAACAGTACCATAGTTATTCGTCGTTCGTCGTTGGTTATACATTATTATAACGCTGTTTAAGGATTTGAACGAACCGCGAAGACGCGAAGTGCGCGAAGGAAAGATATAGAGAGAGGTTTTCCCGATCTTCTTCTCTCTCTTCCTTCGCGTCCTTCGCGCCTTCGCGGTTCATTAAATCTTACTCCAATTCCTGCAAAACCGCAGTTAAGATTTCCAAAATGATCTCGATATGTTCCTTCTCAATAATCAGCGGAGGCGACAAAGCAATAATATCACCCGTAGTCCGAATTAGCAACCCTTTTTCAAAGCACTGCAAGAAACAATCAAAAGCCCGTTTCCCAGGCTTCCCCGGAATAGATTCCAACTCAATCCCCGCCACAAGTCCGAGATTCCGCACATCAATGACGTGGCGCACGCCCTTCAAAGAATGAACCGCATTTTCCCAATAATCAGCTATCTTATCTGCCCGTTCAAACAGCCTTTCTTCCTCATAAATATCCAGCGTCGCCAAAGCAGCAGCACAAGCCACAGGATGCCCGGAATAAGTATAACCGTGAAAAAGCTCGATCGCATTTTCGGGAGCATTCATAAAAGCATCGTAAATTCCCTCCTTCACAAACACCGCCCCCATCGGCACAGTACCGTTAGTTATCCCTTTCGCCGCCGTCACAATATCGGGAACCACCCCAAAATACTCAGTAGCAAAACTAGAGCCGAGCCGCCCGAATCCAGTAATTACCTCATCAAAAATCAGCAAAATTCCGTACTTGTCGCAAATCGCCCGCAGCCGCTCCAAATAACCTTGCGGCGGAATCAAAACTCCCGTAGAACCAGCAACAGGTTCCACAATTACCGCTGCAATATTAGACGCATCGTGCAAAGCGACAATCCGCTCCAATTCATCCGCCAAATGCGCTCCCCATTCCGGTTGTTTGCGGCTGAAAGCATTGTGTTCGAGACTGTGAGTGTGAGGTAAATGATCGACTCCCGTCAGCAAACTGCCGAAAAACTTGCGGTTTGTACCGATACCGCCGACAGAAATTCCGCCAAAACCAACGCCGTGATAGCCGCGTTCCCTACCGATCAATCTTTGGCGAGTTCCTTCACCTTTTACTCGGTGATAAGCAATCGCAATTTTTAAAGCAGTTTCTACAGATTCCGAACCCGAATTAGTAAAGAAAACGCGATCGAAATTGCCCGGAATCATCTTCACCAAACGTTCGGCTAATTCAAAAGCGCCCGGATGTCCCATCTGGAAAGCGGGAGAATAATCTAGAGTCGATACTTGCTTGTGAATTGCCTCGACAATTTGAGGGCGGCAGTGCCCTGCATTCACGCACCAAAGCCCCGCAATCCCGTCTAGAATTGAGCGGTTATCATCGGTTGTAAAGTGCATATCTTTTGCCGAAACCAACATCCGGGGATTGGCTTTAAACTGTCTGTTTGCCGTAAAGGGCATCCAGTAAGCGTCCATATTTGTCATGTTTTTTTATCCTTTTATCTTGATACTTTTGTCTCCAAACTATAACTTGTTACCGATTGCAGAACGACCGACACTTATTATAATTTTACAATTATTTTTTTTTAACAAACCGCGAAGACGCTCATAGCGCGAAGGAAGATAAGAAAGAGCTTTTTTCATTTTCAAGTCAAGTCTTTTCCTGAAAATATCTACCTATCTTCCTCTTTCTCTTCCTTCTCTTCCGTCGTGCCTTCTTGCTTTCGTTAAATAGATATTCTTTGCTAATTCACGATCGCACCAACCGACTCGTGCTGCAACAAACCAGTCAGCATTTTCACAGGCCTCTCCCCGTAGGGCCACGCAAAAGCATGGCGGAAAGCCGCATCTTGACACGCTTGCAACTGCCGAAAATCAATGATATCCAGAGTCAACAAATTCTCGTATTCAAAAGGCAGCCGCACGTTGTGCAATCCCGCGTTGTCGGTGCAGATGGCAATATCGACACCAGCTTCAAAACACCGATCGAACACAACCTTCAATTCGCCCATATCCTGCAACGTCCCCGTTTTGAGATAGGTAGTCGGGCAAACTTCCAAGCATTGACCCCTGCGCGCGACTTCTGGCAGCAGTTCGGGATATTTTAGGGGAATTTGAATCCCGTGGCCGATACGCATCAGATAGGGCAGAAGTTCGGGGTAACAGCCCGAGGTAGTTTCGTAGAGGTGGCCTGTCGTCTTAATGCCCATCGATCTGGCGTACTGGTACAATCCGACAAACTCATCCAAACGATCGCCAATAGCAGCATCGCCGCCCGCAAGATCGATCGCGCAAACATATTGTCCCATCTCGGCCGCCAAATCTACGATCGCCCGATTCACCTCATAAGGCAAACGCGAGTGCATGCACAAAATTTGGCTGGTAACGATCGGACAATCGCTAATTTGACTTGCCTTACCCACAACCTGTACAATTTCTGCCATCAAATCAATGCGTTCCGACTGAGACAAATGCTCTGGAGTCCGCAAATAAGGCGTATAGCGCAACTCCAAATAAGCCAGATTTTCAAACACGTAAGCGCCCCGCATCAACCGATAGATAAAATAAGGCAACGTCTCAACAGTTTGAACGCTTTCTACCAGCGTGTGCAGTTCCAAATACTCATTGAGAGTATTGCGGGGACGAGTGTAAAACTCCTCAAAAGCAGAGTATTGTTGAAAGCGATCGACCATCTCAGCATTATGGCGATCGAAATAGCGCCACAGAATCCGAGGAACCACAGAACCGCCCAAATGTCGGTGCAACTCAGCGTGTAAAGTCATGCGATTTTAGATTTTAGATTTTAGATTTTAGATTGAAAGAATTGAAGGATTGAAGGATTGAAGGATTGAAGAATTGAAGGATTGAAGAATTTGTAATTTAGTCCTAGACGCATCAGCGGCCAGAAACCTGGTTTTCCCAAATACTAGCCAACAACCTCCAGCAGGTAAACTGTTCCACATTTAAGCTGCGCATTGGATTCCCCTAAAAACTGATCAAATTCTCTCCCCCTCTCCCCCTCTCCCCCTCTCCCATTCTCCCCCGATCGTCCTGGGAGTCCTTTGTTGAGGGCAATACAGCCTCAAGTCTCTCAATTGTAACAAAAATATATTTGACATCCGGGACGCATTCGTAGATAATCGGAGTTTGTGTCAACCTGAACTGAACGCGAGAAACCCTTGGCTAACGTAGTTGTGATCGGCGCCCAGTGGGGCGATGAAGGAAAAGGCAAAATTACCGATTTGCTCAGCAAATCCGCAGATATCGTTGTCCGCTACCAAGGGGGCGTCAACGCCGGTCACACGGTGGTAGTCAACGGTCAGACTTTCAAGCTGCACTTAATTCCGTCGGGGATTCTCTACCCTGATACAGAGTGTATCATCGGCTGCGGCACGGTCATCGACCCTAAAGTTTTAATTGCAGAATTAGATCAGCTAGAAAAGCTGAATATTTCGACGGCTTCGCTGATGATTTCGCAGACTGCTCACGTGACGATGCCCTATCACCGATTAATTGATGTAGCATCGGAAACCCAGCGCGGAAATTATAAAATCGGGACGACGGGACGCGGCATCGGCCCGACTTACGCCGACAAATCCGAACGCACTGGCATTCGGATGCTCGATTTAATGGACTTGGAAGGGTTGCAAGAACAACTGGAATGGACGATCGAGCATAAAAACGTCATTCTGGAAAAACTCTACAATTTGCCGCCTCTGAATCCGCAAGAGGTAATTGATGAATATCGAGTTTATGCCGATCGTTTGCGCCCGCACGTAGTAGACAGTTCCCTGAAGATTTATGAGGCACTTCACAAGCGGAAAAATATTCTGTTTGAAGGCGCGCAAGGCACTTTATTAGACTTAGATCACGGTACTTATCCCTACGTTACTTCCAGCAATCCCATCGCAGGCGGTGCTTGTGTGGGAACGGGTGTCGGGCCAACCGCGATCGATCGCGTCATTGGCGTAGCAAAAGCCTACACAACCCGCGTCGGAGAAGGCCCCTTCCCAACCGAAATGGTCGATGGAATTGGCGCAGTTTTGGGCGAGAGAGGCGCAGAATTCGGCACAACAACCGGTCGCAAACGCCGCTGCGGTTGGTTCGACGCGGTAATCGGCCGCTACGCAGTCCGCATCAACGGCCTTGACTGTCTGGCAATTACCAAACTAGATGTTTTGGATGAATTAGAAGAAATAAAAGTTTGCGTTGCTTACGAAATTGACGGCTCTCGCTGCGTTGATTTCCCGAAAAGTTCCCGGATATTTGCTCGCTGTAAACCGATTTACGAAACCCTTCCCGGTTGGAAACGGTCCACGGAAGAGTGCCGCAATTTGGAAGATTTGCCGCCGCAAGCTTTGGATTATCTAAAGTTTTTGGCAGATTTGATGGAAGTGCCGATCGCGATCGTTTCTCTCGGTGCCAGCCGCGACCAAACTATTATTGTAGAAGACCCCATTCACGGCCCGAAACGCGCTTTGCTTTCGGCTGACGGTAGGCCTGTAGCTCCTCTATCCTAAGATTTTGAGTCATAAAACGTCAGACTGCTAGAAAGATCGTAGCTGAACCGATCTATTGCCAGCACTTAGTGCAAGGAGCTATAATAATGATCGATAAAAACTGGATGACTGACGAAGACCAGCAGATATCCAGGTTAGAAGTTCACAGAGACCTCATTGGGTGGGTAATCCAAGAGTTGGAGCGAGCAAATATTTACTCACAAAGAACTATTGGGAACGATCAAAAGGGCGATGTTTTAATTATCAATCCAGAAGATGCTCCTAAAGTCAAAGAAATAATCCAAGATATTCAAAGGGAATTCAATGGATAGAGAAAAGTATGAAAGAACCGCATCTTGAAATCAAGACTCGATACGTCCATGCTGGATTGGCGAAGAAAATTATTAACAAAGGTACTGTAATAGGAGTTTTAACTACAAAAAAAATCTCGGAACCTGCTAAAAAACTATTTGACAATGCGGATATAGCCTGGGCTGAAAATATTCCAGAAAGTGCATTTCGGGTGTCTGAATTGGAGGAGTAATTCTTATGTTAGATATCAGCTTCTATACCACAAATGGATCTCAATCGGAAACGGTAGATGTAGGAGAAACTCTTTACGAGTGGTTAGCAAAATCTGATTTTTCAAAAATAGGCGGGGCATCAATCGAAACCGAAATTTACCTAGATGAAGAAAATGTAATTCTGCCTCTAGTTGAATTAAATCAAGATATTCGCGAGCAGTTCAAGAAAATCTTCAGCGAAGCAATCATCAGTGAAAGCGATGCAGTTCTTACTAAACTGGGTGATTCCCCTTCAAAAGAAGAGTATCAAGCCGGAACGTACCGTTTGAGAAAAATGCTGGAATTGCTGAAGTGTGTGGAAAATGAAAATTATCAATACCTCCAGCGAATTTAATTAAGCGCGATCGCAATATCACAATTCTGGTAAAATGTGAAAACAATCAACAGAAAGTCAGAACATGGAACTCGCAGTAGAATGTCAAAAGCGGGCAGAAGGCAGCAAACCTAACGCCCTCCGCCGCTCCGGATTGATTCCCGCCGTCCTCTACGGGCACAAAGGAGCGGAATCCATTGCCCTTACAGTCAAAGCCAAAACAGTTGAAAACCTGCTCAAAAAGCACGCAGTCAACAACACCCTAATTGACCTCAGCATTCCCGAACTCTCTTGGAGCGGAAAAACCTTGCTCCGAGAAGTTCAAGTTCATCCTTGGAAAGGCTTTCCTTACCACCTGAGCTTTTTCTCCGTAGCAACTCAAGACAGCCTGGAAGTTGAAGTGTCGCTGCATTTTGTCGGCGAAGCTGTCGGCGTCAAGTTAGAAGGCGGCATCTTGGATACCGTGCTGACGCAACTAGCAGTTAAGTGCAAACCTGACAGCATTCCTGAATCAATAGAAGTAGATATTTCTAATTTAAAGGTAGGGGATGCGCTGCACATTAACGAATTAGTTTTGCCGGAGGGAGTGGTAGCTCTCGGCGAACCAAGTCAAGTGGTTGTTACTGTGCTGGGAATTCAAGCAGGTTCTGAAGCCGAAGACGCAGAAGAAGCCGCAGCAGCAGCTTGATTAGTAATCGCGAATAGTTGTTAGCTAATTGTAAAAAAAAAGGGCGATCGCTTTCTCCCAAAATGGCGATCGTTTTTTGCTAAAAAGGCTATTCTCGTTTTGGTGCGATCGCACTTACCAGAAAGAATTGGTTGAAAGCCCCAAGCCCGGGAGAAATTAAAATCAGACTATTCATTACTCCAATCCTCTTCCTTCTAGGTAAAGGTCGCTCTCTTGCGGTCAACTGTCAACTGTCAACTGTCAACTGTCAACTGTCAACTTACTCAACTAAGCCTTGAATCTGCTGTCGCACCCATTGACGAAAATCAATCTCTGCGGCAACTTCATCGATGAAAGCCGCTTCTAGAAATCGGTATAAATCAGTTTTTTCAATAATGGGAAAAGTCGGAGATCGATCGCGCTCGACATAAGCCCCATCGACTAATTGCAGAATCCGCCATACCCGCCCGTTAAACCGCCAAAATTCAGGCACGCCCATACTGGCATAGAGTGTATTTTTATTGAGATCGGTATGGGTAATATCCACTTCCACGACTAAATCCGGGGCTGGATCGACATTCAAATTAACCGGGCGATCGGCAACTAAGGCATAATTCTGAATGTAATATCCATTGTCTGGCTCGGCGCTCTTGAGTAGGTCTTCTCGATCGAGCGTAGTCGAGCCCATCGTCTTCATTCTCATCCCCATCTCAACCACAAGGACTCTAACAAAGAGTTCAATCAAGCGAGCAGAGCGTTCGTGTTCTTCGAGGGGCATGGTGATTTCTAACACTCCGTTATCGTAAGTAAAGCGGGCGCGAGTGCGCTCGATCAGCAAACTTTGAATTTGCTTAAAAGCTTGCCAATCGAGGTCGCGAAAGGTGAGGCGCTTTTCTCCGACAAGTTGAGGTGGTGGCTCTAACAACATCAAAATTACCGCAATTTAAGCGAAAGTTGACAGAACATTTACTGTTAATTATTTTAATATATTTCTTCAATAAGTCTTGTGGTGCAGGCAGGATACCTACGATCGATTTTGGTGCGTGAGGAACTATTGCCGCTGGATCGTCGTCTGCGGCACTATCGCCTTTCTCAGGTTTCTGGAGGTACAAACCAAACCTCGAAAATCCTGACATTCGCCGAATCTGGCATCCCTCATGGGGCGTGAAAACCTCTATCTCCAGTGCAAGCAGCAGAAGGCCTGGGAAAAACCGAGGGGCAGGTGGCCGATCGCTTTTTTGCCAAAGTTGCCCGCTCGCGATCGCATTCTGCTATTGTTGAACCTTTCCATCACATTCTCGACAGCTTGGGTAACACGGCAATTGTTGGCGTCAAACCGCTGTATAATTGTGAAACATTTTGAATCCTATAATTTACTTGCTACTTGTGGAGCCGCCGCCCCTATGCCATCAACAGTGAATACAGAATCAACAGCGGTTCAATTTAACCAACAGGGAGAAATATACTTATCCCAAGGGAAATTAGAAGAAGCGATCGCCTCCTGCGAGCAAGCTTTGAAGATTCACCCCAAGTTTGCACCGGCTTACAAGACTTTGGGCAACGCGCTGCAAGCTCAAGGCAGGATGGAAGAGGCGCGGCACTGGTACGCTAAAGCTATTGAAATAGAACCGAATTTTGCGGAAGTACACGCGAATTTGGGCAGCATTTGCGCGCAGCAGGAAAAATGGTCGGAGGCGATCGAGTTTTATCAAAAGGCGATCGCGCTTAAGCCTAATTTCGCCGGAGTATACCGGAATTTAGCCAAAGTATTCGGACAAATCGGCAAACCTGCAGAAGCTCAGGAATGCTGGTATCGCGCATTCTCTTTGGAACCGGAAAAAGCATCCCCGGCAGAACACTTAAGTATGGGTGATGCTTTGTTGCGGCAAGAAAAATACCCGGAGGCGATCGGCTGTTACGATCGCGCCATAAAATTAAATCCTAATCTGCCGCAGGCTTACCAAAATCTCGGCGAAGCCCTCAAAAAACAAGGCAAATTAGAAGAAGCGACAGTATATTATCGCAAAGCTATTGAACTAAACGCAGCTAATGCCAGAAACGGCAGCGCCGGACAGGAAACTTTGGCGGGTGCAAACGGTACAAACGGTGCAGTTAAGCAGCAGCCAGCAGCAACTGCTGCAGTGAAGCCGCCAGTGCAGCAGCCTGTCAAGCCGGCAGTTAATTCTACAATTAATATAGAAGATCCAGAAGCCTACAAAATACTCGCAGAAGGCTATTTGGCTCAGGGAAAATTGGAACAGGCAATTTCTGCTTGCAAGAAAGCTCTGCAAATTAAGCCGGAAGCGCCGCTTTACAAAATGCTGGGTAACGCCCTGCAAGCGGTTGGCAAAATTGATGAAGCTAAAAGTTGCTATGTCAAAGCAATAGAAATTAACCCAAATTTTGCCGAAGCCTACGCTAATTACGGCAGCATTTGCGCGCAGCAGGAACAGTGGCAGCAAGCGGTTTCTGCTTACGAAAAGGCGCTCGCCATGAAACCGGATTTTGCCGGTGCTTTTCGCAATTTTGCGAAATTGTTGGCGCAGTTAGGCAAGTCGGAGGAGGCGACTGAGGCTTGGTATCGAGCATTTGCGATCGACCCCAAGTCGGGCACCGCTGAGGAACACGAGAATTTAGCCAAAACTTTGATCGAGCAAGGTAAGGTAGATAAGGGAATTGAATGTTATCGGCGCGCGGTTGAGTTAAACCCAAATGCTGGCGCAGCTTATCACGAATTGGGCGAACTTCTTAAGGGTCAAGAACGGTGGGAAGCGGCGGTAGAAGCTTACACTAATGCCATTACAAACAATCCCGATCTCTCTTGGTCACACAACAATTTAGCTGAGTCGTTAGTTAAATTGGAACGGTGGGAAGAATCTGTAAATGCCTACCGCAAGGCGATAGAGTTAAATCCAGATTTTAGCTGGTCTCACAACAATTTAGCAGATGTGCTGCTGAAGTTGGAACGCTGGGAAGAAGCTGTAAATGCTTACACTAAAGCAACAGAATTAAATCCAGATTTCAGTTGGTCGCACAACTATCTAGCCGACGCGCTGATTAAGCTGGAACGCTGGGAAGAGGCAATTTCGGCTTACCAAAGGTCGATCGAACTCAATCCCCACCATTTTTGGGCCCACAACAATTTAGCAGAAGCGCTGGTGAATTTGGAACGGTGGGATGAGGCGGTGGTTGCGTACCGGCGCGCTAACGAACTGAATCCGAATTTCTTTTGGTCGCAGAGCAAATTGGGCGACGTGCTGCTAGAACTGGAAAGGTGGGACGAGGCGATCGATGTTTATCGGCGCGCGGGCGAGTTAAATCCAGATTTTCCGTGGACTTATTACAACATGGCAACGGCTTTGGAGAAGCTGGAACGGTGGGATGAGTCGATCGCTGCTTACCGCCGCGCTGTGGAAATTCAGCCGGATTTGCCGTGGATTTCGCAGAAGTTGGCTGATGCTTTGAGGATGCGATCGCAGTGGGATTTGCAGGATGCGATGCGTTTGTACCGGCGGGCGATTGAGGAGAATCGCGATGATCTGCAATTGTATCACAAGGCGCTGGAGATTGCGCCAAACGATGCTGACCTTTATGTTGAGTTGGCGAATGCTTTGGTGCGGCAGGGCTGGGTTGATGGGGCGATCGTCTTTTATCAGATGGCGTTGCAGGTAAATCCCGAATGCGGTGAGGCGCACTTGCAGTTGGGGTTGATATTCGCGCAAAAAAATGATACAGATCGGGCGATATCTTGTTACCGCCGCGCTATTGAGGGCAATCCTGAGAAGTATGAGGCTTATCACCTCTTGGGCGATGTTCGGGCAAGGCAGGGTCAGCGGGAAGAAGCGATCGCTCTTTACCGCCGCGCTATTGAATTGAACCCAAACTACAGTTGGTCTTCTCATTGTATGGGGGAAAGCCTAATAGTACAAGGTTTTCTGGATGAGGCGATCGAGATGTTCGGGCGAGCCATTGAATTGAACCCAGACAGCCCAGCCACCTACAATAATTTAGGCGATGCTTTGGCTAAACAGGGTAAAGTAGATGAAGCGAGTGCTGCTTACCGTCGAGCTGTTGAGCTTGAAACCAAAATTTTCTGAGGTTCAAAAGTTTAGTTCCTTTGAAAACAAACACCTCTAAATGTAGGTTGACGGAGAAACACTACTTTGTACGTTGTCATGAAGAAAATATTTGAATTGTTGTTCTGGAGACAGTGACAAAATATGCCTAACGATCTTACTGCTGGAGCCATTCAATCCCGCATTCTTCAATACGCTTCCCTCAAACATGAGTTGAAAACAGCTAGTCCTCAGCAGCATAAATTAACAACTTTAGATGTTGTTCTTTCTGACGCCGAAGGGACGGTAAAAATAGCAATCAAGGAGGTGCATGAACCCAACAGTTTATTCCCTCCCACAGTAGATGAGACTTTTTTTAAAGTAGAAACTTCTTCTTTAGACCCTGTACTGGCTGGGATTCCTAAAATCGATGCGATTAACTTAGATGCTAAAGGTGCTGCACCTTTAATTTTCCAGGAGATGCAGAATATTCTCAAACAAAATCCTCAAATAACTATGTACATAGTTTTTAACTCTACGGATTTCGACCGCAGCGGAAGCGATCCAAAAAAATTTATTTATGAGCTTTTAAAAAGCGGTTTTTCGCTCGCGACAATGAACAGTAGAGGAAAAGTTACAGCAATTTCCGAAGCGGAATTGCTCGGCAGCGTTACAGTAAAATTAGTTTGCCGTAAAATAGGGAAATTAAGTCAACATCAACAGCCCGTTTCGGCTACACAACAACCCATAAATTATGAGCTTTATTCTCAGCAACAAAATTACAATCAAGCAATTAATGCAGTAGATAATACCGACATTAAAGAAACAGTTTGCCAGAACCTAACTACCCTTGAACCGACAGCAGCATCAAACAAAGGAACAATTCAACCTGCGAAGTTAACAGCGAATACAGACAAATTTAAACTAGCCCTTACTTTGTCAGGAATCGCTCCTCAAAAAGAGATATTAAAAACTCAGGATGCCGAGTTAGAAACACCAAAAAATGCAAGGATGCAAGAGGAGCAAGAACAGTATTTATACCAACCAGGTGTGACTGATAAAAGTTTTTATGAGAGCGTGGAAGACCTCAAAAAAAGCGGATATAAAGTAGTAGCTTCAGGAATCGACAATTCTTCCCCAGAAGTTGTAGCAGCTATAGTTAAAATAGCCGAGCCAGAAGGAATTTATTTTCAACCTTATGAAGTCGATCTCGCGGGTTACAAAGAATACTTTAACCGAGCGGAATATCTCACAAAATATTCAGATTATTACCCAGGAAATCAAGTAGAGAAGTCCCTAGAGCATTACCTAGGCCTCTGTCTTTTAAACTTAAATGAAAAAGATATTTTTGTCGATTTAGCCAGTGAAAATTCTCCAATTCCTGAAATTTATCACCGGCTAACTGAAGCTACTGCATTCAGTCAAGATATCATGTATCCCCCAGGTATCAACGGCAATCAAATTGGTGGAGATGCTTGCTCGATGCCTGTGGCGGACGGATTTGCATCAAAAGCTGCATTGACTTGCTCGCTCGAACACTTTGAGGGGGATGCAGATACGAGGTTGTTTGTTGAATTGTCCAGAGTCCTCAAACCGGGAGGTATTCTTTTTGTATGTCCCTTTTACATATATACAGAGGCAGCCACCCAAACCGACCCCCAGGTCAGTTTAGCATCTCGTGTAAATTTTGACGGAGAAACAACAATATATTGTGCCCAAGGATGGGGAAACAGGCACGCTAGATTTTACAGCCCGCGATCGTTTAAGGAAAGGATAATGAATCCAGTCAAAGATAGATTTAAATTTGACTTTTACTACTTGAAGAATGCACCACAAGTAGATGCCTCTGTGTACGCCCGTTTTGCTTTTACAGCTACACGGTTGTTACCTGAAGCGGGCGGGTAGAATACTGTGGGTAAAGTGACTGTTGCTGAAAAATCCTCTCGCATCACACAGATAGGTTAATAATTATGAAAATTGCTATTCTTGCCCCTAGTGCTGTCCCGTTTCGGATTGGCGGTGCTGAAAATCTTTGGTGGGGACTCCTGCACCACATTAATCAACATACTCCCCACCAAGCCGATTTAATCAAATTGCCAAGCCCTGAAAGCAATTTCCACGAACTTATAGATAATTATTGGCATTTTTCGCAATTGGATCTGGGTCACTTTGATTTAGTTATTTCTGGCAAATACCCGTCTTGGATGGTTCAGCATCCCAACCACATATGCTATATGCTGCACAAGTTGCGGGGCTTGTACGACACTTATCCTGCAAGCTGGCCAGAAACCTACGCGACAGATAATTTGGAAATTTCTGCCTTGCAGAAATTCATGCAAAAAAACACTGGTTCCAGGGATTCACTCAGCGAATTTTATCAAAAAATCAATCAGCTTCGTTCTTGTCGGGAGTATTTGCCAGCCGATGCTTTCCAGTTTCCAGGCCCGCTAATCCGCGAGATAGTTCATTACTTAGACAGTATCGGCTTGGCACCGAGTGCTGTCAAGAAATATGCCGCGATCGCCAACAACGTTGCTAACCGCAAAGATTATTTTCCAGCAGGCTGTCGAGTTGAAACTATTTACCCGCCTCCCATCCTCAAAAATCTGCGTGCAGGCAAAAATGATTATCTATTTACAGCAAGTCGCTTGGAGTTTGGCAGCAAGCGCATCGGTGTTTTAATAGAAGCGATGAAATATGTCAAAACCGATATTAAATTTAAAATTGCTGGCACAGGCGATGAACTGAATTATCTAAAAGAACTGGCTGGCGGCGATCCGAGAATTATTTTTCTGGGTTTTGTTAACGATCGCGAACTTGAAGAACTGTATGCTGATGCTTTTGCTGTGCTTTACATTCCCTACGACGAAGATTACGGATTAATTACCGTAGAGGCAATGATGAGCGGAAAGCCTGTGATTACTGCTGTTGATTCAGGGGGACCGAACGAGTTTGTCCGCAATGGAGAAACGGGATATTCAGTGCCGCTAGACCCCAAAACAATTGCTGAACGTATTGATTATTTGTGCGAATATCCCGATACAGCACAGCGGATGGGAACGGCCGGCAAGAAATTGGTTGAGGACATTACCTGGGAAAATGCTGTTGCCCGCTTGCTGGGCGAGACTGTTCGCTACACCGCGAATACAGCAGTACAAAAACGCCAGAAAATTACTGTAGCTTTGACTTATCCAATTTTCCCCCCTAGTGGCGGTGGTCAAAGTCGAGTATTTCACCTTTATCGGCATTTGGCTAAGAAATTTGACGTTGAATTAGTCACGTTTACTGATAGTGGAGAGGCATTTCAAGGCGAAATTGCTCCCGGAGTTTGGGAAACCAGAATCCCCCAATCACGGCAGCATTTAGAAGCAGAAGCATCTATCAGGTCGAGGACAGGGGTACTGCAAATTACCGATGTAGTTATGCCTCAGCTATACCGCTTGACACCTGCTTATGTGGAAGCTCTCAGGAAAGCAGCAAGTGCTTCAGATTTGATTGTGGCTTGCAATTCCTATCTTTTGCCCGCAATTCAAGAAGTATGCGATCGCCCTATTTGGTATGAAGCCCATGACGTGCAAGTGGATGTCAAGAAGAATATTTTTGCAGCTTATGAAAAAGGAGGCGAACTTTTAGAAGCCGCTCGCAAAGTTGAAAGTGACTGCTGCCAAGTTAGCGATTTAATTGTGGTATGCTGCTACAATGATGCTGTGCGGCTGAACCAAATCTACGGCACTGACTTAAATAAGTTTGTTGAAGTTCCTAATGGAGTAGATTTAGATTCGGTTAGCTATGTTTCGCCAGCCAAGCGGATTTTTCATAAAAAACAGCTCGGCTTGGACGGAAGTTTTACAGCGTTATTTATTGGCAGTTGGCACGCTCCGAATGTGGAGGCTGTCCGCTATATATTGAATGCGTCCGCGAGACTGCCGGAGGTGAATTTCTTAATTGTAGGCAATGTTTGTTGGGCTTTTTCTGGAGAACAGCTTCCTGTGAATGTTAGCTTTATGGGATTGGTGAATGATGAGATCAAAAATGTTGTTTTGGGAGTAGCTGACGCGGCATTGAATCCAGTGGTATCGGGGTCGGGGACTAACTTGAAGATGCTGGATTACTTGGCAGCCGGGATTCCGATTATTACTACTCCTTTCGGAGCGAGGGGTTTGGGTCTTGAGGAGGGAAAGCACTGCATTATAGCCGAAATCGAGCATTTTTATGAGGCAATCTCCAGTCTGAAAGAGGAAGATATTTCCGTCACAAGCAGCAGGATTGAGAATGCTAGACAATATGTTGAACAAAAGTTTGACTGGGCAGTGATTGCTAATAATTTTCTCGAATACCTTAGCCAAAAGTAGCTAACCAGTGCTATAATCAACCAGTAAAAATAAAAGAGGTTCCATGAATCTAGACGAGGCGGCCACTTATTTAGAAAGCGGCGACTTATTTAAACAAGAAGGCAAATTACAGGAAGCGATCGAGGCATATAGAAAAGCGATCGAACTGGTCCACCAAAACTTGGGGGAAGCCTTAATCCAAAAGGGCGAGTGGGACGAGGCATTCACTCACCACAGCCGTGCTGCGGAGATTAACCGCAATTCGGCAGAACTTCACCGCAAATTGGGAGAAGCTTTGGTTCAGCAGGGACATTTGGATGAAGCAATTGTCAGTTTCCAGAAGGCTGTTGAAATTGATCCCAGCGAAGCAGGAAGCCACCGCAAATTAGGAAAAGCCTTAGCACAACTCGGTCAGCTTGATAAAGCGATCGCTGCTTACCGCCGCAGTATTGAGCTCGATCCAAATTGTTATGAATTTTACCAGGATTTAGGGCAAACTTTTTATCGGCTGGGCGTGGAGTTGACCCCAGAAAATTTATATTCTTATCAAAGACTCTGGGAAATCCTCCCTCAACAAGCTAATACTAATGATTCCTTAACTGAGTTGTACGACCTCAACGACCAACTTTTTTTGTCAGCGACTTCCCACATCAGCGACGAAGATTTTGTAGAAGAACTGTACCGCACCTACCTGAAACGGGCGGTCGATGTAGAGGGCAAAAACGGCTTCTTCAATTCTATCCGTCATGGCAAGCTCACCCGACAGCAATGCCCAGCTCAAATTCGTCAATCATCGGAATTTATATCCCTACTAGTCGATTCAACCGCTTCAAGATGTTTCCAAGAAGCGATCGCGGCTTACCGCCTTGTAGTTGAACTAAATCCTGAATCTGACGAGTCTTACCGCTGTTTGGCGGAAGCTTTAGGTTCACAGGGCAAGCTTGATGAAGCAATTCTCGCCTACAGTAGGGCGATAGAATTTAACCCTAACTTTCATGAATTGCACAATAGTTTAGGAGAAACATTTTATCAATTGGCGATGGCACTGAACCAAGAATCTTTCTCGTCATATTCAAGGTTAGGAGAAGTTTTTTCTCATAAAGGTCAAGACAACGACTATTTAAATGAACTATACCGATTTAATGACGAATTTTTTTTGCAAGCAACCTCACAACTAAATGATGAACAATTCATCGAAGAAGTTTATCGCACTTATCTGAAACGTGAACCAGATATGGGAGGCAAAAACTACTTCCTCCAATATATCAGTAATGGCCACTTCACACGCCATCACTCACTCGTTAATATCAGAAAATCATCAGAATTTACACCTTTTTACATCATTCCCATTATTTCATTTTGCTTAGAAGAAGCGATCGGCGCATACCGCCGTGCTATTGCTCTGGACAGCAGCTATGATAGATATTATCATAACTTGGAGAAGGCGCTCGATCGGCAGGCTGAACTCGATATCAAACCAGACTCGCTGCAAATCTACCATTTAATTAGCAGCCACTTTTATGTTTATGGAAAATATGATTGGGCTGTCAAATTGCTAATCAGGTCTGGGGAAGTTCAAAATGAACTTGCAAAAACATATCAATTTGATAAGTTAGGTATACGAATTCTTACACAAGAGTGGACTGGTGCTATTGGTCACCTAGGTTTACTTGATTACTATGTGAAAATGAAAATCCTTGGCTGGTTGCCAGCACACCAAACTATTTTGTTGGCGCCCCCATTTCAGAGTGCTAACCCTTGTTACCTGAACTACTGGTATCGTTATTTCCCTGTGGTGATTCCACCAGCACAGATCCAGCTTTTGTCCCCATTAACAAAATATCTGGCAGACCACATCAATATGATTAGTCTTAGTAACGGAGAGACTCTGCCTTTATATGAAGCTGTGATGAAGGTTCAAAAACAATGGGAAGCTGAGAAGCGACCACACCTGCACACTTTGTCCGATTCGGATGAAGAGCGTGGTTGGTCTTGTTTGGAGCAACTTGGCGTACCAAAGGATGCTTGGTTTGTCAGCCTGCACGTTCGAGACACGGGCTATGTTAACGGACAGTGGGACGGGGCAACTCGATCGGGACGCAACGCTCATATTGAAAGTTACTTCCTAGCAATCCAATCGATTTTGGAACGAGGAGGATGGGTAATCCGTATGGGCGATCGCAAGATGAAGCCTCTACCGCCCATGCCGCAAGTAATTGACTATGCTCACAGCGACGCAAAAAGTGATTGGATGGATGTCTTTCTGTGGGCTAAGTGTCGCTTTTTTATCGGTACGCCTTCAGGTCCTAGCGTTGTCCCCCCTACCTTTGGTGTCCCCTGCGTTCTAACAAACTGGGCATCAATACAGTTTCGACAGCACTTTAGTCAAGATATCTTTATTCCTAAACTTTACTGGTCTGAGAATGAGCAGCGCTATCTAACATTTACCGAAATGCTTTCTCCTGCTTATATAGTCACTGAAAATGTTGACTACTTTGATTCTATAGGCGTTAAAGTTGTCGATAATACTCCAGAGGAGATCAACGACTTAGTTTGGGAAATGTTGGAGCGACTGGAAGGGAAAATCAACTACACAGAAGAGGATGAGCTGTTGCAGTCTCGCTTTGCCCAACTGGTAGATCCTGATGACATTTACAGTGGTTCTAGGATGGGGCGGAATTTTCTACAAAAGTATGCTCATCTCATGAATTTATCGCCAGATAACTTTGAATTGTACTTGCAGTTAGGGAATACCTTAGTTTCCCAGAATCAATGGGAGGAAGCACTGGTCAATTATCGGCGTGCTGTTGAACTCAACCCAGACTCTTTTGAATGCCATCACCAGTTAGGAAAAACCTTCGATAGCTTGGCAAGCGAGCTGAATCCTGAATCTGTACAATTATATAACTGGTTAGTGGAACTGCTCGCTCAACCAGGTCAGAGCAACGACTTTTCAACTGAGCCACTTCACCTCAGCGACTCCGCCTTTTTGCTGGCAACTTCTCACCTCAGCGACGAAGATTTTGTAGAGGAATTGTACCGCACCTATCTGAAACGGGCGATCGATGTAGAGGGCAGAAACGGCTTCTTCAATTCTCTCCGTCATGGCACACTCACCCGACAGCAATGCCCAGCTCAAATTCGGCAATCATCGGAATTTATATTCCTGTTAGTCGATTCAACCGTTTCAAGATGTTTCCAAGAAGCGATCGCGGCTTACCGCCGTGCAGTTGAATTAAATCCTGACTCTGACGAGTTGTGCCGCTGTTTGGGGGAAGCTTTCGCCCAAAAGGGCAATTGGGAAGAGGCTATTACTTGTTTTCGGAAGGCGATTGAACTCAATCCAAGCTCAGCAGAATTTTACCACAGCTTAGGGGAAGCTCTCAGCCAAGTCAGTCAACAGTCCGACACGGCAGATGTCTACCTGTCTGCTAGCACTCATTACATGATGGCCACATTACTAGCAAAGCAAGGAATGCTGGATGAAGCAATATCCTACTTCCAAAAATCACCCCAGATCAAGCTTAGGGAGGAAGCCATCTACGAAAATATATGGAACGGATTGAATCAAATACCCATTAGGCTTGATGAGAATTTTCCTGATTACTCAACCGAACTCAATCAGCAATCTGCCTACCAATATTTTGATAAAAATAGCCAATATCGAGAGATTATCCTCTGCTCTTTAACTGAAAACGACAAAAAGTTTCTTCGGGATTCTGGCTTGTCATTAGCAAATTTGGAGTTGATTTTCAAAGATGATATTTTTCTAGAAGAAATTTATATTAATAGTTTTAGCTGTCGCTCAAAACACCAGCTTTCAAAACAAGTAGAAGGCGAAGCTCCAACTGTATGGCAAGCATTGAAAAACTATGCTTGTAGTAAAAGTATTGTAGAAACTGGCTATATTTATTCAGTCTGCCCCACAACTGGTAAAGTTATGAGGTCTCAAGAGTCATTTCATAGTGTTAGTTGGCTTCAAATGCTTTTTTATAGGTTTGTAGGATGTGAAGTATTTTATTTATTAATAGGACACAATTTAGGATGTAAAGTTTGTATTTACTTACCTCGTTTAAACTTAATTATTTATCACATAAAAGACCCACATATTGTAGCTGAGATTAATCGATTTAAAAGTTACACTGTTAGTTATTGGCAGGATTTTAAGCGTTATATATCATCAAATGCACCCAAAGAACTGGTGGCAACTCAAGGTTTTTACCCAAACCTGGGGCATTACTTGTGGAATGATGTTACGGGACTTCAATACTTATATGATAATGGAATCTTGAACAGAATCAGCAAATTCTTAATTGGACCTCATGAATATTTAAAATTTGCCGATCTTTTTGCCGAAATTCCTCGCGAGAAGATTGTCCAAATACCCGACAATTTGACTGTCTTTAAAACAATCTTAGAAAAAAACTATTTTGCTCTGAGAGCAACTGGCTATTTTATCACTCAGGGATTGGCAACAAGAATCTCTGAAGCTTACCGCAAGAAATGCTCTAAAACTTTTTTAGAAGAGATTGACAGAAGCAAGAAACATTTCCCCCTAATTTGTTTTCAACTGCGCACGCACAATAGAGTCTGGCTGTCTCAAGTAGAAGGAATTGCTAACATTATCACAAGCCTCTATCCAGATTTTCCGAATATGGGTGTTGTATTTGAGGGATTTTCACGTCCAGAAAGAGAAGAACTTAATAAGGACGTGCAGAAAACCGATAATACGTGGGATTTGGAAAAGATGATTGAAAGCGAGAACGCACTTGTTGACCAAATCCGCAATCTTATTCCGCCTGATATCTATATAGATAGCGCCATAGGTTGCATGATTTATGAAACTATTGTTTGGGATCAAGCTATGGATCTGTTTATTGCACCGGGAGGATCCGGGCTTACCTTTATATCATGGATTGCTAACAAACCAGGGGTGATACATGGAAACAGGGAGGCTTGTGCTAGCACTGCTCAAAGATATTGGATAGAGAGTCGAGAAAACATTGTGCCGCCAGTCTTTATATCTTTGGAGTATATTGTTGATGATGAGGCGAGTACCTTTCATCCTCCTAATCGCAATTATGATTGTGATTGGAAAGTAGTTTATCAGGAAGCTCTGAAAATCATAAAACAGTTACAAGAAAGGGGATGAGCCAGTTATCTACCTCTTGACAGTTCAAGCAAGATTGATATTAATTATTTAATCTTAGGCTGGCGGGAAGCAAGCTTCAGGCATTGCTCTAATTCCACCTGCACTTGCTGTGCTGTATTCTTCCAAGCTTGAGCTTGGGATTCAAAGTAATTTGCTTGAGCTTGAAAGTAATCTTTGGCTCTATAAAAGTTGTTCGTTGTCCACATATTCATAATATGTTCTACCCGACTTCTAACCTTTTTGCCGATCGCCTGCGGACTCAATAAAGACTTCAACTCCCTAGCTGCTCTTGCGCCTACTTCCTGGGCTTGCGGATAATTGTGAAAGACGTAATACATGAGAGCAGCAGCGTGTTCGATATCAGCTTCCGCCCAAGTGTTCCCTCTTTTGTAAGGCCCCTGCTCTTCTACAAGCGTCACCAAATCGTATTTAACTAAAAAACTATTGCCGACATTCATAAATTCCATATTAGACGAGTAAGCCGTGGCGATTACTGGCTTGCCGTAAAACATAGCTTCAGCCATTGTCAGCCCGAAACCTTCAGCCCGATGCAGCGATACATAGCAGTCAGAATTGTAAATTAAGGCATTCACCTCTTCCTTCATCAAATGCCCCTCTATCAGGTGAACTGACGGATAGTTTGCCACTAACTCCTTAAATTTATCTCGCTGGTGAGGATAGTGCTCCGAGTTAGAAAACTTTATGACCAGCCAAACATCGTTATTTGACTCGCCGAAAGCTTGGATAAATGCCTGAACTACTCCTTCGGGATTTTTTCTTTCAAAGGTGCTCAGAGAGTCAAACATAAAAAGAAAAATAAACTTATCTGTAGGCAAACCTAAAGCTTCTTTTCCCAAAGAAGGCTGGGGCAGATCGAGGCTAGGCATGATCTTGATCACGGGGATAGGCGACACCGCTGCGATCGCTTCTGCCGAGTGATTGCTGTAAGTCCATATCTCGTCAAAGAAATCGAAAGCAAACCGCCACTCTGGAGGAAATGTCGGCAGTTCCCAAGCCCAACATCCAATATTGTAGTGATTTTGAAAATAACTTTTACCAAAAGCATCAATAAATGTACCCAGGGACTCGGCATTCACGTTGACCAAATTAATTGCATAGGGGTTTTCAGCCGCAAAATCTTCCTCTTTGTGGCTGGTATCTAAGTTCCGGTGCCACTGGACATTCAGGCTATTAACTGTGTAGGGAATCCCCGCAGCTTTGATGGATCTAATATTCGCTCTGACACCTTCCCCAAGCCCAAACTCACCTTTGACAAAACCGCCTATATTAACTCCAAAATTAGAGTTTAATGTTTCCTTGTTCATAACATATCTCCCGTTATTCATAATTTAACTCACTCACGATCAAGTGCGGTCTTGCGGTATGCAAGTCAACAGCCGCAGCGGTTGCTTAAAATTCTATCTTTGCCGAGCCAGAGCTTGCTCCAGCTCCTTTTGAAGCTGTTGTGCCATCTGTCTCACAGCCAGATATTTGGATTGCAGCCAATCTTTTTCTGCCTGAACTTCCTGCATCAAAGTTTGAATCCGCTTCAATTCCTCCTGAGTTTGGCTTAGTTGCTCTTGCACTCCCTGCAATTGCTCAATTTTCCCTTGCATCAATTGTACAAAAGCGTGAGATTCCTCTAACTCTTCTGAGGAAGTGTGAAGTTGAGCAGCAAGCGTTGAAACCAGGAAAATAAAGTCAGGGGACTGTTCTAATTCTCCTGCTGTTTGGATTTCGGGCTGAGATTTCTCTAATTCTTGCTGTTCCTGATAAAGCATTTCGTAAAATAGAGGGGTAGGCTCTGTATTTAAGTTTAAGTGAAAATCGGCTGACACCTTAGAAAGCTGTATAACAGCGATCGCGTTAGCACAAGGCCAAGGTAAATTGTATTCGACACTGCTAAGTTCGACAGCATTTGATTGCCCCCAAACCATGCGGGGGCTGCTGCTTGTTGTTTCTATATTTATTAGCTTTAAAAAGCTAATTGATATAGCTGTTTGGGGAATGCCATATTTTTCGACTAAAAGAGCCAAATACTCTTGACTGCACTGAATAAACCATCCTGCATCCGTGAGTTTGCCAAAAGGCACTGTAATCAAAGCTTTACCCTCTGTAGCAAGCAGGTCGTATATTTTGGCAATTGCTTTTAGCGGTTCTTCCAGGTCGCGGGACTCTACCGACTGCCCGTAATGACCCGACGGCTCAGCTCCCTGTCCTATATGTTCGACAGTAGAAACTGACACTATAGCGTCGTATTTCTCAGGCGATAAAAAGCTGATTAAGTCTTGATTATCTACCCCGACATCTCTTTCAAATTTATCTATGATTTGTCTTGACTTAATTCCTAGATAGTCGCTGAGGGTGTTTTCATAATGAGAAAGTACATGGCCTACTTCTAGAATCCGTTTTTTACTGTCGAGATTTGCCAGAAAGTCAAAGGCGATCGCCACCTCAACTGCTCTCTCTGATGGATTGTTAAATTGGATTCTATTATAGGATAACTCTTTTCCTTGAAAAACAAACGTATTCTTCCACTCTGTCATCTTTAGTTTTTCACTTCCCAGATAGGTATTTTCATCTTTGCCTCAACTTATAAAAAAGATTGCAGCAATGTGTGAACCGGATACTAGAACTTGCACATTTAATTTCTTTTCCTGCAAGAGCGAGAAAGCGGTTGATTGAGAATCCAACTTTCCCGGAGACTTGCACGACAGATATTCAAATTTTAGATGAGTTTGCCTTGGTAAGGAGGCGGCGCATCAATTGTTTCCACTCTTCTGAGTTCGTCAAGGCATGGCTGTCAAGCTGCCCACCTTTCTCCGAGGAGAAAGTGCTAAAACTCTCTAACCAGTTACTTACTGTTTCAGTTCGCGGTAAAGACGTAAATTTCAAAGATTCCTGCAAGCACTCCCGCATTTTTTTCAAATCGCCGCTGCGATAGGCATACCATCCCTCCCACACTAATAGTCTGTAACGCATTTGACCGTTTCCATTTGCCTGATTAGCAACAGCTTGTTGATATTCAGCTCGCTGCAATTCCCAGTGAACCCGCTCCCCTTGAGCTTGAGAGCGGTCTAACTGTTCCTGAAGCTGGTGCAATTGAGACTGAGATTGCTCGAGTTCTGCAAAAACCGCGTGGTACTGAGACTGCCACTGCTTCATTTCCTGCTGAGTACAGTGTGCAGCAGACATAGCTTGAGACAGTTCCTCTTGAGTGCGGTACTCCTGCGATCGCAAGTTTACCAGCTCGGCTTCCGCACCGTGCAGTTGCCCCTGCAATACCTCGAATTCTCCCAAGCGTTGCTGCAATTCTGCCTGAGTGCGCTCAAAGTCCCCCTGCATCTGGTGCTGTTGCGCCTGGAAGTTGACCGCCTCTAGCTCGGCGGCCTGCAGTTGCCCCTGCAATACCTCCAATTCTTCCTGGCGTTGCTGCAATTCTGCCTGAGTGCGCTCAAAGTCCCCCTGCATCTGGTGCTGTTGCTTCTGGAAGTTGGCCGCCTCTAGCTCGGCGGCCTGCAGTTGCCCCTGCAATACCTCCAATTCTTCCTGGCGTTGCTGCAATTCTGCGTGAGTGCGCTCAAAGTCCTCCTGCATCTGGTGCTGTTGCGCTTGCGACTGTGCCACTTTGGCCTCATTTTGATGCAGCCGCGCCTGCGATCGCTCCACTTCCTCCTGAGTCTGGTACAGTTGCGCTTGAAATTGTACCAATTCTGACTCTTTCTCGTGCAGTTGCGCTTGCGATCGCCCTATTTCTGTTTGAGCCGCGTGCAGTTGCACTTGAGATTGTACCAATTGTGCCTCTTTCTCGTGCAGTTGCCCTTGAGCTTGTCCTAACTCTGTTTGAGTTGCGTGCAGTTGCGCTTGAGATTGTACCCATTGCGCGTATGTGTCGTGCAGTTGCGCTTGCGTTCGCCCTAATTCTGCCTCTGTCTCGCGCAATTTTACTTTGTACTGTTCTGAGTCAACTTTTTCAATAGTTTGCAGGTAATCTCTCGATACCAATAAAAAGTCTTTCAGTCCTAGCGAGTCATAATAAGATAATCTTTCAAACAGTGCTTCCGGTATATTACTTTCTGTCAGCAGGTGCAGCGACGAACCATTTGAGTACAGGTTTAAGCCCAACCTTTCTGCTAAAATACAAAGTGATTTGGGAGTGTAAAAAGAGATGTGCTGCCCTTCGTGAGGCGCATAGTACCACCACTCTTCTGGTTTTGGGTCGCTGTCCGGCAGCAATTCCGTGCTAAATAAGATGTTTTTTGAATACTTTAATATCTCGCTAATTTCAACAATAGGATTGACAAAATGCTCGAATACTTCAAAGGAAGTTGCTACTTCATAAGTTTCTCCCTCTTGTAAATTAGCTTCAAACCCTTGGGCAAATATATTTTCGCAATACTTGTCTTGCCAGAAAAACTTATAGTTGATGTCTCTCATCAGCCGGACAAATAAGCCGTACCCCCCGCCGCAGTCTAGGAAATTTGCCTCCGGGTTAAATAGTTTGGCAATTATATTGCTCGCTACTCTCGATAGCATATAGTTTCTAAACACTAAACCCGCATCGCTGTGGGCTATAGGGCTAGCATAAGCTTCTTCCAGCCAGTAAGGATCTTCTGTTTGAACAAACCTGCAATTGGTACATTGAAAATAAGACACATCATATTTGTTTAAAACTTTTGCCCGGGCAAAGTAAAAGGATTCCGCTTCACAAATTTTGCATTTCATATTTATGCTTCCCTCTAGCAACTGCTTGGCCAACTGTCAGAACACGAACCGGACAATAAATTCTGGATTTTCGTCTTACTTTCTTTACTGCCAATCTCCGCAGTATTTTACCTCATTTTGCGTCTAAACGAGAGATTTTTTCTTAAGCTGAGGCGATCGGGGACTAGACAAAAAATTCTATCTACTTTGCTCAATCCCCAACCCCCGCATTCCCAACTCTTCGACTCGTATGCCAAGCGCGAACAGGCCTACAAACACAACTAAGTTAGCAAGAAGCCCTACCTACACAGCATTTTCACGCTGGGGTCGCAGTTTCCTGTACCAGATCGGCTTCAGGCAGAGCACCTTTCATTAAGCCGTCCAAGATACAGTGACAAATGCAGAGGTGGGTAATTTCAGCAAACCCGTAAGCCATTGTAGGGACGTAGAAATTGAGGTTGCCTAATTGGCGCAGGGGATTATCTGGCTTGAAAGCCGAGAGCGTAATTACGTAACAGCCCATTTGATTCGCTTGATTTGCGCCTGCGAGGATATTAGCAGATTGTCCAGAACTGCTAATGGCAAAGACGATATCTCCCGGCTGAGCAAAGGTAGCGATCGGCTTGCTAAAAACTTGTTCGTAGCCAAAATCATTGCTGATGCAGGTGAGGAGGGCTCCGTCGTTAAAAGCGATCGCCGGAAAACCCCCGTTGCGCCAGTAGTCGATCGCCTGGTGGCTGGCAACTGCTGCACTGCCGCCATTGCCAATAAAAATTACCTTTTTTTGCTGTTGGGTTTGCTGCCGCACTAAGGCAGCAGCCCGACTAATGCCTTCATCAAAAGACAGAGGTTGAGATTGGCGATCGCTGACCTCGAAAGTTTCGCTCAGACTCGCCAACTGGCGGAAATAATCAGTAGCAAAAGCAAGTTGCGACGGTAGTGTTTGCATAGGTACAGAATCTGGATATTGCAAAATAGAACGGGGCGGAACTCACTTGGAAAAAGCCTGCCAAGCTGCTGTGAGTTCAGGGGAGGCGATAGCATCAACAACTTTTGGCAAATTGTGCTGGATGTGAGGAACTGTAGGCAACTGAGCCAACTCCTCAAAGGTAAACAGCCCGAGTGCTTGACCTTCGGTTAATTGTAGCTGGCTGGCGGCTGTTGTCAGAGGCGCACCGTAGATATAGGTGACGCAAGGGGGGTCGGACTCTTCCCACGTCAGCAAGAACTTGAATTCGGGCGGCGTCCAGCCTATTTCTTCTTCAAGTTCCCGCGCGATCGCTTGAATGGGAGTTTCTCCGGGGTCTACAGCCCCCCCAAACAGCCCCCAATAATTGGGGTAATAAATATCAGGTTTGTTGTCTCGCAGTTGCAGCAGCAGGCGAGGCCCCTGATAAATAAACGCCTTGGAAACCTGAATCATCATTGGCGGCGGAGTTTCTCGAGCCACAGACATTATTTTTGTCCCAAACACTCAAACCATTCCTTTGTTGCTTGCTGAATCGAATCAGGCGTCCACACCGGGGCCTCTCGCCACAGATCGATATTTGCCAGCATTTGCGATACCCCCTCTGGAAAAGAAACCTGTGGCTGCCATTTCAGTAGGGTTTTCGCTTTAGTAATGTCTCCCCAGGTACAGTCAGGTTCTCCGGGACGCTTGGGGATGTGGACGATTGGCCCTCCTAATAGTTCCACTAAAGTCAGGACGCTTTGAGGCTGGCCGGAGCAAATATTGATGATTTCACCCGCCAAATCTGACTCCGCAGCTTTCACAAAGCCTTCTACAACGTCGCTGACAAAGGTAAAGTCCCTGGTTTGGGTGCCGTCTCCGACCAAAGTAAAAGGTTTTCCCGATAATTTCTGAGCTAAAAAGACACCAAAAACAGCGCCGTAAGCCCCAGTAGTTCTAGAACGCGGGCCGTAGACGTTAAACAGCCGCAGGGATAGGGCCGGCAGTTTGTAGACCTTCGCCCAGTGAAGCACGAGTTGCTCTCCTAGATACTTAGTGAGAGCGTAGGGGTGTTCGGGAGAACAGGGATAAGTTTCCGGGGTGGGGTACTGGTCCGGGATGCCGTAGCAAGTCGAGGAAGCAGTGTAAATGAAGCGCTGGACTCGGGCGCTGCGGCAGGCTTCTAACAAGGCAAAGGTGCTTTGGACGTTGGCGTGGTAGTATTTGCCGGGGTCCTCAATGGACGGTACTAAATCGGCCAATCCCGCTAAGTGAAATACCCAGTCGATGCCTTCTAGGGTAGAGGGAGCGATGTCGGCTAAATCTTGTTCGAGAAAGGTAAAGTCGCCGTAGGTTTTGGCTGTTGCTAAGTTGGCTGTGCGACCTGTAATCAAGCTGTCCAAGCCAGTTACAGAGTGACCTAGAGCCAGGAGGCGATCGCAGAGGTGGCTGCCGATAAAGCCGGCCGCACCCGTAACTAAGCAGCGTTTTGAAGTTGTCATTAATCCTCCGGTTCTAATTCCTCGCCGAGAAATATTGTCCACAACATCTTACAGAATTACTGCCACAAAGCCTAGCAGCTTTAGCCGGCGAATCTAAAAATTAACCTTTGCTAATTTGCTGCCGCCACATTTCCTCAACTAAACGCATATCTTCTAAAGCATCTGCACCGCTAGCGATCGGTTCTAAGCCTTCCCGAACGTCTCTGACAAAAGCCTCTGCCTGACGGCGAAAAGCCCAAGTCCACCCGCACAGGGGAGTGTAAACCTCGTGCAATACATCTTTGCCCTTATACAGTTCTACTTTTGCCGGTACATTTCTCAACATTCCCGGCGGATGTTCGATGCGAAGGCGCCCGCGAGTAAAATATATTTCTGTGACTTCATCCCAACCCCGGTAGGTTAAACTACCTGCTTCTAAAACGGCGGTGTAACTGCCGAAGTCTAGGACAGCTACTTGTCCGTCGCTTTGTTTAAATTCGACGAATTTTACTTCAGGAGTGCGGCCTAAAAGATAGCGCAGCAGGTTGATGTTGTGGCAGTAAACGTTGAGAAACCGCGCATATTTCTGTTTGTACTCGTTCGGCATCCAGTCAGGAGCGATCGCCCACTCTGGACTGGATTCCGAAGTTTTTTCATCGGTGATAATTTGACCGTCAATATTGCAGTAAAATTCTCCCGTAAAGCAGTGAGATCGAACAAAAGTAACTTCGCCTAGTTCTCCAGTCTGCAACAGTTCATCTACAATTTTTTTTGCTGTTTGGACACCTTCATCGTGGCGTTTCATGTAACCCACGGCATAGTGAACTCCTCTATCGCGAGCTGCTTTTACTAAAATTTTTGCTTGTTCTACTGTTGCCGCCATCGGTTTTTCTGTAATGATATGCTTGCCGGTATTCAAGCAATCTAGGGCGATCGGGCCGATTTTCGGGCGTGAGGTGGCTACTGCCACAGCGTCAACTTCAGCGTCGCCCAGCAGTTCTTCGTGGCTTGAATAAGTGCGGGGAATGCCGTAACGTTCTGCGACCAGGCGGCGGCGTTCCGGTTTGTGTTCTGCGATCGCTGCAATTCGACACCCGTCAATCGCTGCATAATTGGCTGCGTGAGCTAACTGTCCCATCAGTCCCGCACCCACAATGCCGATATTTACAGTAGAAGTTTTTGGCTCGGAAGACATACATTTTAGATGATTTGACGGCGGTAATTCTAAATACTAACTGGCTTTTTTTTGAACACAGCAAAGTGATATTGCACTCCCCAATTTTTGATAAAAACAGCATCTGAGTTGCAGAAATCTGTTAAAGCTTGTACGTCGGCAGCAGCCAGCAAATCAAAAATTCTGTCAATACTTCCTATCAGTTGAATTGCCTCCTGCTTCTCTGCTTCTGAATCTGCCAGTACATCGCCCTCGCTCAACAATTTTTGAATCTGCTGCAAATCTTCTCGCACTTGTTGAACTACGCTCGCATCAAAATCATCAATCAATCTGTCAATCGAAGTTACTATCCTGTTAACTACATCGCTAACTGCCTTAACTTCATCTGGCGATTGAGCAAACAAAAATAACTTCTTGCCAAAAGCAAAGCTCAGGCTACTTCTCGCAATAAAATCTAAATTGTTTGCTAGCTGTTCTTCTGACGACAGCTCTTTTTTGTGCCAGTAAATGCTTAAAGTATCGCTGTAGTTAGGCCACGAAGAATACAGCGAAAACCCTGCTGACGATAACTTGCAGCACAACTCACTGGCATTCAAGAAATACTCATATCTCACAAATGGATTGTTCAAGACATCCATCACCCAAGATTCAAATGCCCGCGTGTGAGGGATGGAGTTCCATTTGGATTGAAATAGTCTCCAGGCATTTTCTTGGGAATCTAAACCTGTTAAAGCTTTAGTTCTAGCGTGAATTACTTTCAATATTAGTTCTAGAAAAGAAGCCGTCGATTCGTAGTAGTTAATTACACAAAATCCGCTGTCATTTAAGAGACGGCTAAAAAGTTCAATCCAGGTTGATTCGGGACGGACTGTATAGATGAAACCTTCAGCAATAACTAGATCGTATTTTTCTTGAGACTCAAACTGGGCAACATCAACTTCAACTAAAGATTCCAATTTGTCTTTCAAATTGAACTTGTCAAAGTACGCTAATATTTGAGGGCGAGCGTTGGGGTTCGGTTCAACTAAAGTCAGGCTGGCTCCCCAACGGGCAAATACCAGTGAATTCTCGCCTGAATCAGGTCCAAATTCGACTGTAGTGGCTCCTTTAAATACTTGTACGGGCAAGTGCAGTTTGTCGCAAAATATATGGGTTCTTTGGCGATCGTAGCGCTCTAGTTGTTCGATAGTTGTGAACCGAGCAAATGTGGGCAAAATACTTTGCTGTTCGTAATAGACATACATTTTGTCAGTTTTCTGTGCAGTCATTGTGAATAAATTCCTTGGTAAATATTTATGAAATTGCTACAAGCAGGTAAGCATAACTAAACAACATATCTGGCGAGCGAAAAACGAGTCTTCAGCCGACTTGATTATTTTTGCTGAACTGCTTATTTTTAATCAAGGTAATCTTTAATTTTAGCAAGGATAGGTATGGAATCTAAACCGTGCTCGGTCGCGAATGAAGTTTGAGCTAGACTTTCGACAATACTATTAGCACAATTATAGTTTTTGTCTTCTCCATACCTTCTAGTTAATTCCACTAATAATTCCAGAGCGTAATCTGGAAAATTGAGCATATCAGCAATGCAAGCGAGTTTCAGGATTCTATCCGGTGTCGTCAAATGCCTATTTTTGTCGTGTTCCATCAAATCCCGAAACCAAAAAGCTTCGCAAGCAAAGAATAACTGGCCGCGGTGCTCTTTCGACAATATCGGAATGCCTCTGCGTTTACCGCGAGCTATATAGGATAGATCGAATAATGTAAAACCATTCTGTCTCCTAAGGTAGACATCTATATCTCCAAACAAAGGTTGATTCTCGTACAATTCAATAAACATAGTTTCAGCTACGACAGCTAGGATGCCGCTCTTCATAAGATTTGAGGCGCCTTCTAAAACATTCAGCTCTCCTCCTTGAACATCCATCATGATGATGTCTATTTCTTGAGGGTCTATTTTTCCAAAGAAATCATCAAGACTTATTGTTTCAATGTCTTCTATAGAATAAGTGGTGAAAGAACCTTCTGTGGTACTAAATTCCCACATTCCGCTCTCTTCTTGATATGAACTAAATCGCTCCCTCATGGATAGTTTAGGAGGATAGAGGGACGACCCGCAGGGATTTCTTGAGACGTATAGCTTCTGCTTTCCTGATGAATCCCAAATGGCCATTGGAATGTGCTTTTCAGTCCAATTTACATTTTTTGCTGCCAAATTAGCATTCAACATATCGCAGGCCGTTCGATCTGCATCAAAGCCATAAATGGTTAGATTTGGCGCAAATATTTCCCATCCTTTCCCGGCTAAATTCTCGTCGCGAGAACCCACAAAGCAAACAGTTATGTGAATTCGATCTAAATGACCGCTTTTCTTTAAATTTTGCAAAAACACTGACATTTTCACCTTCCTATCGATCGACTATTTAAAGCAGGAATCTTGGGCGGTATCATCTGATTTTACCATACAGCCAGTTGGTTAGATTCTCTGCCACCTTTACTATACCGAAGGTTAGTGCAAGTAGCTGACTGTACCCAGTTGTTTGGTTAAACTTTCCATAAAAGTCCTTACACCATTTGTGTCTTCCTCGCTAGGAGACCAGGAAGCAAATACTGTTTCGCTTCTGTTAAAAGGGCCGCTGGTTGTTTCGTGGAATACTAAAAACTCCGAATAAATCAGCAGCGTGTGATAGTAAGGCTCTGAAAGCCGATAGTAAAATTGCTTGCCCGATCTAAAATCCCCCATTTCAATTGCTTCGACTATGCTGCCTGCTTCGTTAAAAATGATTACGTCAGCACAGCCTTCTATTATGTGAAATGATTCGCTTTTATTCAAGTGTTTGTGCGGTCTGACGTAAGTATCTTTAGCGTGAACTATCAGCATTTCGTGCAGTTTGTCGTCAACTCCTTTGTGCGAACACAATCTAATCCGTTGGCGGATATTGTGTTGAGACATTTCTTTTAATGATTCTATGTCTTGTTGGTTCACTTTGACGATGGGTTCGTCAGCGTACAGCACTTCTTTGTTGAATTCTTTAGTCCGCATGGTTTGATTCCACTTAAATTTTTAAGGCGAGTTTGCTAGCAGGAAAAATTGACGCAAATGTTCCTCCTTTTTCCAGAAAAGCTTGATTGTTTTGCAAAACTTTGGTTTCGCTGTCGGGACTGAGACTTAGCAGGCACAGTTTGATGTCATTTTCTAGCAAAGCAGCAGAATTGTAAATTGGCAGTCGCGAACTGGGCATGAACAGTCCTTGTTTGTTGGGGTTGTCGTCGGCGACAAATTCAAAGTAGCCGTCTAACTCTAAGAAGGTGATAAAGGCACAGCAGAGATGTCCAGCACCCATCAATGCAATTTTACCTTGATTCTGTCGGTATTCTGAGAAAAAGTTTTTCAATTTTTGCTGCTGTGCGGATAATCCCCGAGCGAAATCAGTAAATCTGCTTTTTTCACTCTCTAAAATGCTGTCTGAAGGGAAAGTTGGAGTTACTGATTTTTGGCACTGTCCGATGCCGACGAGGGAATTTTCAAAGGGGTAAGGAAAGCTGTCAAAATGAATTAGGGAGAGTCCGCTAAAACTGAAACTGTTGCGGAAAGTTTCTGGAGTGAAGTAAATTATGTGTTCTTCCCAGATAGTGGTGTAGTCGCATTTGGCAAGCGATCGCTCGCAGTCGGGTACTTCTAATACAATATACCCTTCTGGTGTTGCCAGTTCTTTGAGTGCTGCTGCGAAGTCTAGCGTATCATAGGCGTGTTCGAGAATGTGTCTAGCTATGATGATATCCGCTTTGCCGCGAGTCTGGGCGATCGATGCGGCTGTTTCCCGTGTTAAATGCGACTGAATTGTTTCTACTCCCGAACGGCGATCGCCTATTCCCAGATCTATTTCGGGGTCAAGCCGCCAGGTATTTTTAAATCCCAGTTTCTGCATTCTTTCTAACAGCGGATCGTCTTTAAAGCTGATTCCGCCGATCGCAGCATCTCGATTAATTCCCGGCAGTTTGCTGATTGTATCTGCTAGGGTGTCGAGGTGCGCTTCCGGTTCTCGGTAGGTAATCCAATCGTAAAGCGGTTTGAGTTCTTCGGCTGGCACGGGACGGCTGATTTGAACCAGTCCGCAAGCGCTGCATTGGCCGACTACTATAGGGTGACTGTACTCTTCTGCGGTTGGGGAATCAAGAAAGCGGTTGCTAATTGGCTGCATTCCTAAATCCAGCAATTCTACCACTTCTTTCCTTCCGCAAATATGGCAAGCATTCATCGAATTTTCTCCTCCTTTTAATAGGTATTTTCTAACTTCATTTGCTCTAATTCAGATAGGTAGGTTTGTCGCATTCCCTCTGCCAAATTCGTAAAACTGATGTTTGGCAAAAGTTTAGCTAAATGGGAAGTCTCAAATTTATGATCTACCTTTTCTTTGGTTCTGGGGCGCGAAGTTACTGGAATTTTTGACTGCACTAACTCTTCGATAATTCCTAGGGCTTCAACATAAGTATAACTCCTGCCGCTGGCGATATTGAAAACTCCTTCGCAATCAGCCACAGCTAATTCATGCAAAATTTTTACTGTGTCTTCTACAAAGACAAATTCCCGCAGTTCCGTACCATCTCCCCAAAGTGTAATTTGTTCTTGATTCAGGGCAGCTTTGATGAAGCCGCAAGGGCCGTAAGAATAAGAGCGATCGCCCGCACCGTAAACTAAGGCCGGACGCGCGATCGCTAGCGCTGTTTTGCCCTGTCCTTCTACCGTTTTGCGAAACAAACATTCAGCGGCGTATTTTGCTGTTCCGTAATAGGTACGCGGTTGAATTGGGGTTTCTTCGGTAATTTTGGTGTTGTGGATGTCCTCACCGTAAACTGCGGCCGAACTGATAAAAACTAAGCGTTTTGCAGGATGGCTTTGCAGCAGGTGGCACATATTAACAGCCATCTGAATGTTTTGCGAAAAAGCATCTACAGTGTCTCCCAACTGTTTCTTAATTGCAGAACACATCACGACTGCTGTTTGCAAGTCTAAAAATTCTGCTATAGAGAAAGTATCTTCCGCTTTGGTGAGGTCGAAATCGGGGAAGGAACGGCCAACAATTTCTATTTCCGGCGATCGCTGGCGGAAAAATCTTTCTAAATGACCTCCGATAAATCCGGTATTGCCGAGAATAATGACTCGCCGAATATCGCTGGGAGTGACTGGGTTAGTGGGTGCAGGCATCTTGCTTTTCCTGAATAGTTAAAGTTTTAAATTACAGAAATTTCTGGCAAAGGCAAGATAAAATGTCCTCCCTGATTTAGGTAAGCTTGATGCTTTTTCATAATGGGTTCAGCGTATCTCCAAGCGAGTATAACTACACAGTCAGGTTTGCGATCGTACAGGGCTTGCGATGGCAATACTGGAATGTGGTGTCCGGGAGTAAATAAGTTATGTCGGACTGGATTGTCGTCTACGAGAAAACTCAGCAAATCGTTAAGCTCAAAGTGATAAAGTAGGGTAGTGACACCTACAGAAGCGCCGTAGCCTGCTACTGTTTTTCCTTGTGCTTTCATGTCGCGCAGCAAGGCGAGAAGCTGCTGTTTGAGGGTGTCAATTTTAGCAGCATAAGCTTTGTAAATTTCCGGGCGATCGCACCCTTGACTTGTCTCTGAATCTATCATGTTGGTGACAGACGGCGACACTTGTCTCGCGCCGCCTGCTAGCTGTACAGTACCACGCAGGGAACCGCCTTTGGAAGTTATGCGTTCGATATCTATCAATTCCATATTGTGGCTGCGAAAGAATGTTGCCAGCGGTTTGACTGAGAAGTAACTCAGGTGTTCGTGATAAATAGTGTCGAAAAGATTCTGGTCGATTAAATCGAAGCCGTAGCCTGTTTCAAATACAAATACGCCGTCAGGGGCTAACAAGTGACGAATCCCCTCCATCATATCAGTCAAGTCGTCAATATTAGCAAATACGTTGTTGGCAGTGATGACAGATGCCGCGCCGCGATCGTTTTTAATCTCCTGCGCTAATTCGGCGCTAAAGAAGGTAGGCAGCGTTTCAACACCTGATTCTGTAGCTTTTTGAGCGATGTGGCGCGCTGGTTCCACTCCCAAGACGCGCATTCCTCGTTCTTGGAAGTGCCTCAGCAGGGTGCCGTCGTTGCTGCCAATATCGATCGCGATCGCCCCGGCTGCTGGTTTTACCCTCTCTACCACTGTATCTGCGTATTTGCGGAAGTGTTCGACTAAACCCAAAGAAATGGAGGTGGTGTAGATGTATTTGCCGTATAGCACTTCCGGGTCAACTACGTCAAGCAGTTGCAAGAGGCCGCAACTGCGACACAAATAAAGGTCTAGCGGATAAGTTTCTTGGTGTTCGTCGAGGTATTCGCTCGAAACGTAGCGATCGCCCGGTGGCGTTGCTGCTACGGGCACGGCGAGTTCTACATCAGTTGCACCGCAAAGGCGGCAAGTGCTGCGCCGGAAAGATGATTTGCTCATGTTGGGCTGTTTGGGAATTTGACGAAAGGCTCAAGTTTCTTATTAAATCAGTTGACGTACCAATTACTCAATCTGGCAACAAATAAGCGTACTTTCGCAAAAAGTCCCGCCCCATCCGGTTGCAAAATTCGTAAGCTTGATAAGTAGGCGACAGTGCATTCAACCTCTGTAGCAAAGCTTCATCTTCTGCGGTGAAACAGCTTTTGCCATCCAGCAAATCCAGCATTTCCACTACCGCGTCCTTGATTTCCTCTGGCGTATTGTCCACCATCTGAATGCCCGCTGGGTCTAGCTGATGCGTGTAAGTTGCCCCATCAACGGGCGGTTGCAGGTGTTCTGCAAAAGTCAGATAGCGCTGCTGTTCCACCGACCAAGCTAGTTTGGGAATAAACAAGCTGTGTTTGCCACAAACCAGCCAGAAAGCGTGGGACATCGGTACCGAGTTGGTCATCACTGCGGGCACGCCAAAGGTGGGCGGTATGTGAATTGGCCCGGAGGTAGTACCGAGGAACAAGCGGCACTCTGCCCACAGAAATACGTCCATCCAGTCGCTTCTTTTGTCGCACAGAGCGTAATCGATCGCGTGTTCTGTTGCTGGCAAAGGTTTCATAGAGGGGTCGCCCGTGCGTATCACCCACCCGCCCCGCGCCGCAATGGTGTCGATCGCTAATAAGTACGTATCGATATCGGCGTTGCGGGGCGCACCCCGTCCTTGTTGATTGTAAAAGCCGTCTTCGCGAACGTGAAGGCTAACAAACCAAGCATCTTTGGGGACACCGAGTTCTTGGAGGCAACGCCAGCCTTGTTCCCGGTGAGTATTTGACAGGGTGAGTAGGGGCGGACGGTTCTCTGCTTCCCACTGTTTTTCAACTGGTACGTTAGGACGACAAAACCGCTGACCGTTAGGGAGAGATACTGATGTCTTGCGACCCCAATCTATGTCTCTAAGTTCTTGTTTGTTCGCTAGTGGGGAGAGCAAGCTGATTAAGTGGGGGTCGCAAATAAATTTGATCGGGCCTTGTTGACGCCAGTAATTGAGGTAACAGGGATTAGCAACTTTACTCTCTGCCAAAATACAACAGTAATTTGGTATCCAGCCCAGGCTTACCATTTTGGCGTAAATCTCCAAATTTCTCAAGTGACCGATCGCCTGAACCCAAGTTTCTGACACAAATCGAATGCCCGATTTAGCTAACGGGTGATTTCCCCTGAATTGCGACAGTCCCTTTGCTGAAATTTCGCGGTTACTCTGCGACTCGTGAGGCTGCCACTGCATGAATGCAACTGCCAACTCAATTTTCTGTTGCAGTTCTGGCCAGTCTGGTTTGAGAAAAAGCGCCCGCAGCCAACAAGCCATTGCTTCATCCATTTGCCAAACCCCGCAGTTTAGCTTTTCCAGGGCGTTTCCCATCGAGAAATACGCTTTTGCCCAGTCTGGTTTGAGGGCAACGGCGCGACGGTAAGCTGCGATCGCCTCCTCTACGCGATTGAGTTTTACCAAAGTTTCACCTAGCTGGTAATGAGAATTTTCGCATTCTGGGTTGAGTTCAATAGCGCGACGGTAAGCTGCGATCGCCTCCTCTACGCGATTGAGTTTTGCCAAAGTTTCCCCTAGCTGGTAATGAGAACTCCCGCATTCTGGGTTGAGTTCAAGGGAAATGGTATAAGCAACCGCAGCTTCATCAAGAGCCCCTACTTCTACTAAAGCATCTCCTAGCTTTTGGTAAAGCCCCTCCAGCGCCCTTCGGCAAGCAGCAACAGCTCCCTCAAATTTGCCTTCTTCAAGATAATTGCTGGCATCATTGAGATGTTTAACGCTCATTTAAACTGTATCCTTTTTTCTTTTTTTAGCTGGGCGACCATCCAAACCTCTCGAAGATTCCTTTGGGGATCATGCTAGAGGCTTTTTGGGCTTGTTCAGGAGTAAATACTTCCCGCCATTCGTCTTTCCTGCCCTTGCGATAGTGCAATTTACCCTCCTGCGGCGGCTCTGGAAAAGTAAACCGCGCTTTCTTTATTTCATAAAAATTTAGTATTGATTCAAAAAATACTTGCGAGTTGTCTGCCAAATCTTCGTATTTTGTAAATAGGATCTTCGGATAAAATGAATTATCCGCCTCGGCATCCAGCCATCCTTCTAGAAAATTTATGACGGCCGACAGGTGTCCTTTTTCTATTTGCCAACTTATTTGCTCAGTCAAAGATAGGGAAAAATAGTTTTCTGCATCAGGTATAATGTGCATTAGAGAAAGCACATCTTCTGTTTCTGCTATTGTTTTTCTTAAATGGTGTACCCATGATAGCATTGCTTGTCTGGGGTCGCGGACGTGAACTATTAACCTATCTAAAGCTTCAGTAATTAAACATAAATTCATTACAGAGACCGGCAAATGTTCGTGAGCCAGCTTCATCTTGTCAGCCAAAAGCTTAATATCGTCGCGCCTAATAATTTCACCGCCTGCTGCTATTCGCATCCAGGGTTTATTTAAACCATTGGAAAGAGCTTCTAAAACGTACTGACTCCCTGACTTCGGTAAAGTATTGAGGAAGATGCAGGGAATTTCGCCATTGGCGATTAGGGCTGCGGTTTTAATTTGGTTAGACTTATATAAATTGCTAAAAGCCTCATTTTTCCGACCGCGCAACAGCATTATTTTGCTGATTTCGGTGTAAGCTGATGCGCAGTTGGGATCGTTTTTTAATGCCTGCTGATAACAGGAAAACCCTCGTTCGCTGTCACCCTGAAGTCGCAGGATATCTCCCAGCAACACCTGTGCTTCTGCTGAACTCGGTTCGATCGCCAGCGCCTGCTGACAACTCTGCATAGCAGCGTCAAAATTTGGTTGATTTAAGAAAATTCGACCTAATTTTAAGTGCAGTTCCACCAATTCAGGCTGGATGGCAATTGCGTATTGATAAAGAGAGATCGCTACCTCAGAATTACCTTGAGCTTTCAGTTTGTCCCCAATATCGCAGGCTACGTCTGGTCGGCGGACAATAGCTTGTTGCCAAACTGCTATCGCGTCGTTGAGTTTGCCCCTCTGATTCAATACTGCCGCTAGCTTCATGTAAGCTCCCATTTCCTCGGGAGCGACAGCTATTATTTGTTGATAGCAAGCACACGCCTCTTCTAGTTTTTGTTCTAGCTGCAATCTGTATGCTAAACTGAAGCCCACCTCTGGCTGGCGTGCGATTGCTTGTTGCCAAGTAACCACAGCCTTGTCAAAATTCCCAATTTGGCTTTCCAGGTGCCCCAAACTTAAGTAAGCTTCTACCTTGTCTGGGGCAGCAACTATTACCTGTTTGTAAACGGCAATTGCTGCATCTAAGTTCTCTAAAGCTTGCAATTTATATGCCAATTTTAACCCCAACTCGGCTTTGAGTTGGGCAGTTTGTTGATACCAACTTTGCAGGGCTTCCTGGTTGCCTTGTTGCTTCAATACTTGTCCCCAACCCGCATAAGCCTCGATATTTTCTGGTGCTACCGTTATTGCCTGTTGATAAAAAGCGAGCGCTATTTCTGGATGGCCTTCAGTTTTCATTCTCTCGCCCAGAGACGCTGCCAAATCTGGTTGGCGGGCAATAGCCTGCTTCCAAGTCGCGATCGCCTCTTCAAAAAATCCAATTTGACTTAACAAGTGCGCCCGACTCAAATAAGCCTCTATATTTTCGGGTTGGAGAGCAATTACTTGTTGATAAATAGCAATGGCTGCCTCTTGCTTGCCTTGTGCTTGCAGCAAACTTCCCAAATTCAAGCCCAAATCTGGTTGCTTCGCTCCCGCTTTTAAATACCAGCTTAATTCCTCTTCCATATTCCCCTGTAGGTTCAATATTTCTCCGACACCCATACAAGCATCAACATTTTCTGGTGCTACCGCTATTGCCTGTTGATAAAAAGCGATCGCTATTTCTGGATGACCTTCAGTTTTCATTCTCTCCCCCAGAGACGCTGCCAAATCTGGTTGGCGGGCAATAGCTTGCTTCCAAGTCGCGATCGCCTCTTCAAAAAGACCAATTTGACTTAACAAGTGCGCCAGACTCAAATAAGCCTCTATCTTGTCTGGTTGGACAGCGATCGCCCCTTTGTAAGCAGCGATCGCTTCTTCAGATTTCTCCCCATAGCTCAACAAATGTCCCAGATTCAAGTAAGCTTCTACTCGCTCTGGTTGGAGAGCAATTACTTGCTGATAAACCGCTTTTGCTTCTTCGTATTTTCCCAATTTGCTCAACAAATGTCCCAGATTCAAATAAGCCTCTACTCGCTCTGGATGGAGAGCAATTACTTGTTGATAAATGGCTTTTGCTTCTTCGTATTTTTCCAATTTGCTCAACAAATCTCCTAGATTCAAGTAAGCATCAAGATTTTCTGGTTGGATAGCAATTACTTGTTGATAAACGGCAATTGCTTCCTCCAACTTCCCTTCTTGAATATATTGGTTAGCTGCCTGAATGTATTCGATACTCATCTTTTGTTAATACCTTTTTATTGTATTTTTACTACTAAAATTATCGCTGCGGCCATCCAAATCTGTCGAAGAGCCTTTGGGGAATCATGCTTGAAGCTTTTTCTGCTTGTTCAGGGGTGAACACTTCCCGCCATTCGTCTGCTTTGCCTTTACGATAGTGCAATTTACCCTGCTGCGGCGGCTCTGGAAAAGTAAATGGAAATTTTTCTATCTTGTAAAATTTCAGTATTGATTCAAAAAATGCTTGAGGCTCGGCCGCTAAATCTTCATATTTTGTGAACAGGATCTCAGGATAAAATGATGGGTCTGCCTCTGCATTCAGCCATCCTTCTATAAAACTAATGGCTATCGGCAAATATCCTGACTCTATTTGCCAACTTATTTGCTCTGTTAAAGACCAAGAAAAATAATTTTCAGCAGTAGGTATGGCTGGTAGTAAAGATCTCACATCTTTAATTTCTCGCGTTGTTTTTATCAAGTGGTGTACCCATGATATGGTTGCTTGTCTGGGGTCACGAACGTGAACAACAAGTTTATCCAAAACTTCACTTATTAAACATAAATTTCTAGAACTTGGGTGCAAATGTTCCTGGGTTGCGTTCATTCCTGAAGCTAAAATACCGATGTCAGCACGTTTAATAACTTCACTTTCCGCTGAGATTGGCATCCAATTTATATTTAAACCCTTATAAATGGCTTCTAAAATATAAAAACTGCCTGATTTTGCCAAAGTATTTAATAGTATTCCCGGAACTTTACCGCTATCAATTAGATTTACAGATTTAATTTGATTAGACTTGTATAAACAACTTAGAGCTTCATTCCTGTTTCCGTATAATATAAAAACTTTGGCTAGACAAGTGTAAGCTGCTGCTGAGTTATGGTCAACTTCCAAAGCCCGCTGGCAGCAGCTTACAGCTTCTTCATATTCGCCCTTGCGCCCCAGTACCTCCCCAAGTTGGAGATGTGCTTCTACTAATTTGGGGTCGATTTCTAACGCCTGCTGATAACTTTTAATTGCTGCATCAAGCTGTTTCTGTTCTCTAAAAATGTTGCCTAGTTTTAAGTAAAATTCCACTTGATTTGGTTGGACAGCAATTGCGTGTTGATAAAGTGCGATCGCGTCCTCCGGTTTCCCTTCCGATTGCAATCTCTCGCCCAAGCTCACTCCTAAATCCGGTTGCAAAGCAACGGCTTTTTTCCAAGTATCTAGCGCTGACTGCGATTGCCCCATTTCGTTCAACAAGTGCGCCAAACTCAAGTAAGCCTCTATTTTTTCCGGTGCGGAATCTATTACCTGTTGATAAAGTGCGATCGCCGCATCGTGTTTGCCTTCTGCTTGCAAAGTGTTACCCAAACTTAATCCCAATTCCGGTTGGATAGCTGCGGCTTTTTGCCAAGCCCCGATCGCCTCTTCAAAGCGCCCCACTTCGTGCAATAAGTGTGCCAAGCTCAAGTAAGCCTCTATTTTTTCAGGTTCGACAGCTATTACTTGTTGATAAAGTGCGATCGCGTCCTCCGGTTTCCCTTCTGCTTGCAACCTATCGCCCAAGCTCAATCCTAAATCCGGTTGCAAAGCAACGGCTTTTTTCCAAGTATCTAGCGCTGACTGCGATTGCCCCATTTCGTTCAACAAGTGCGCCAAACTCAAGTAAGCCTCTATTTTTTCCGGTGCGGAATCTATTACCTGTTGATAAAGTGCGCTCGCCGCCTCTTGTTTCCCTTCTGCTTGCAAAGTGTTACCCAAATTTAATCCCAATTCCGGTTGGATAACTGTGGCTTTTTGCCAAGCTGCGATCGCCTCTTCAAAGCGCCCCACTTCGTGCAATAAGTGTGCCAAGCTCAAGTAAGCCTCTATTTTTTCAGGTTCGACAGCTATTACTTGTTGATAAAGTGCGATCGCCGCATCGTGTTTGCCTTCTGCTTGCAAAGTGTTACCCAAATTTAATCCCAATTTCGGTTGGATAGCTGCGGCTTTTTGCCAAGCTGCGATCGCCTCTTCAAAGCGTCCTATTTCGTTCAACAAGTGCGCCAAACTCAAGTAAGCCTCTATTTTTTCCGGTGCGGAATCTATTACCTGTTGATAAAGTGCGCTCGCTGCCTCTTGTTTCCCTTCTGCTTGCAAAGTGTTGCCCAAACTTAATCCTAATTCAGGTTGTATCGCTACGGCTTTTTCCCAAACAGCGAGTGCCTCTTCAAAGCGTCCTATTTCGTGCAACAAGTGCGCCAAACTTAAGTAAGCCTCTATTTTTCCCGGTGCGGAATCTATTACCTGTTGATAAAGTGCTATCGCCGCATCGTGTTTGCCTTCTGCTTGCAAAGTGCTGCCCAAACTTAATCCTAATTCCGGTTGGATAGCTGCGGCTTTTTTCCAAGCCCAGATGGCCTCTTCAAATCGCCCCCTTTCTTTTAACAAGTGCGCCAAACTTAAGAATGATTCAACTTTATTTGGTTGGAGTTCTATTACTTGTCGATAAATAGCGATCGCTGCCTCTTCCTTTTTTTGGGCTTGCAAAGTGTGTGCCAAATGCAGTGCAAAATCTGGTTGCTGCGAGATTGCTTTTTGATACCAGGGAAGCGCTTTGTCTAGTTTACCCTGTTTGTTCAATACGTGTCCCAAATTCAAGTAAGCTTCGCTGTTGTCGGGGTCGGCAGCAATTATTTGTTGGTAAAAAGCGCTCGCCTCATCTAGTTTGCCGAGTTTGATTAAAACTTCCCCCAACTTGCTGTCAAATCGCACCAAACTCGGGTTGAGATTAATCGCTTGGCTGTACGCTGCAAAGGCTGCATCCATCTCCTCAGATTTTGCCAAAGCTGACCCCAAGTTGCGGTAATATTTCGCGCATTTCGAGTCTATATCTATCGCTTTTCTGAAGCAGGCGACAGCTTCTTTTAACTGACTCGTTTGGGCGAAATTTTCTCCCATATTATTGTAACATCTAGCCAATTTTGGGTCAATTGTAATTGCTTTGCGGTAAGCGGCGATCGCTTCTTCTAGTTGACCAACTTTGGTCAAAGATTCCCCTAAATTGAAATAAGCCCTAGCCGACAAAGGATTAACTTCAATTGCTTGGTGGCACAAGCTAACAGTTTCTTCTAACAGCTCTTTTGGGGCAGCATTATCACCTAAATTGCTGCCCGAAAAAGCTGCCTGCTGGTTGAATTGTGCCGCTTGGCTGCTGGTGGCGATCGCTTCCTCTGACTCACCAAGTTGTGCCAAAACTAACCCTAAATTTTGGTAAAACTCAGCCGATGTTGGGTTGAGTTCAATAGCTTTGCGGTAGGAGGCAGCGGCTTCGTTCAAGCAGCCTTGTTTAACTAAAACTTCCCCTAACTTGCCAAAAGCCGCAGCAAAGTTTGGGCTGCACTCAATGCAGGTGCGGTAAGCCGCGGCGGCTTCCTCTAGGCGACCTTGTTTAGCTAAAGCTAACCCTAAATTGTAGTAAGCCCCGGAAAATTTAGGACTGTGTTCGACAACTCTGCGATACTGCGCGATCGCTTCATCTAAATTGCCAGACCTCAGTAATTGGTTTGCCTCATTAAAATAGCTTGCAGTCATAATTCAGCTACTCCCCGATATTTAACTATTCTTTAACACAATCAGTTGATTTTGACAACATTTTCGCGTATTTTCGCAAGAAATCCCGTCCCATAGGGCTGTTTCCGCAAGCTTTACAGTGGCTCGCCAGTTCCTTAAACCGTTCTTGCAGCACCTCGTCGGACGCCTCGTACTGAATTGTTCCGTCCAACCGATCGAGCATTTCTACCGCTAAATCCCTAATTTCTTCCGGCGTATTTTCTCTCAACTTAACCCCCAGCGCCGACAGCATTTTAGTATTGTTAACTTGACCGTAAGGTGGAGACATAGCCTCTTCTACTGTCAGATAGCGCTCTAAAGTTTCCGACCAATAAAGCTTGGGAATAAAGATATCTTTGCCGTAAGAAGACGTAATCCCCATACAGGCCCAATTAGCCAAAGCGCAAGGAACGCCAAAAGTACCCGGAACGTGAGCCAAACCGGAAGTCGAACCCAAAAAGAAGCGGCCCGCAGCGCACAAAAATACATCCATCCAATCGCTTTTTACTGAAGAATGAGCGTAGTCAATTACTCCATCCATCGGTGGCAGCGGTTTCATCGTCGAGTCGCCCATGCGGACAACCCAACCGCCGCGTTTGACGATCGCCTCTACAGCTAACAGGTAAGTGTCAACATCCGCGTTGCGAAATTCTTGAAGTTCGACTACGTGGTTGTGGTAGCCGGATTCTCGAGCGTGAAGGCAAACAAACCAAGCATTTTTTGGCACTCCTAAAGACTCTAAAGTGCGCCAGCCCCGTTCAAAGTCGAAATCGGATAAAGTCAGCAGGGGACCTCGGCCTTGGGCTTCCCACTGTTTTTGTACCGCCGCGTCTGCTTGGAAATACAGCAAAGTTTCTCCCTTTGCCGGCAGTGCAAAAAAGAAGTCGTTCAAATACCTCACCATCGGAATTAGAGAACTGTACTCGGCCGATTCTGAAAGAACTTGGACGTAGGGGTGCCAGTAGTTCAAGTAACACGAGTTAGCAATAACTAAAGACGGGTGCGGGAACACAATAGTGCGCTGCGGAGGCCGCCATCCCAGAATACCCATTTTGACATAACAGTCCAGCAAAGCTGTGTGACCGATCGCGACAGTCCAGTTATCGTGAAGAATCCGAATTCCTAAATTGTCAATGCCATGCGATCGAGCAAGTTCGCGCTGTTTTTGATAATACTGATTGCAGACATCAACTGCTTCTACAAGTTTGCCACAATTGCCCATCATGTAACCGACAATCAGCAGTGTTTCTATCTTGCCCCAATCGAGCGTGACGGCTCGCTGCCAGTGCTGCGACGCACCTTCTAAATCGTTTCGTTGGGCCAATTCGTAGCCCTCAGTGAGTTCTTTATTGATCTCGACTTCTAGGTTCTCATTTGCCAATACATCACCGTGAACCGCTATAACTTTGAAAGCATTCGCTTCTGTCAGTTGAGAGTGAAATAAACTCTGTTCCGGTTGGAGTTCAGCAGCTTTTTGATAAGCCGATATCGCTTCATCTTGATGTCCTAATTTAGCTAGGACTAATCCCAAGTTGTAGTAAGACCACGCTGAATCAGGATTGAATTCAACTGCTTTGCGCAAGCAGAATGCAGCTTCCAGCAAATAGGCAGATATGATAATACTTATCGGCTGCCTGAATTCTGATGATTGCCGAAATCCACTCAGGAATAGATTACGGGTGAGATAACCTTTGCTCAACTGGTCTAGCCAGTAATTTTTGCCTTCTATATCTATTTTGTGCTTCACGTAAGCGAAATAAGTTTCTTCCAGAAACTCTTCGTCTGTGAGGTCATTTGTCGATCGCAAAAATACCTCGTCTAACTGCTCGCCCGACCAACGATCGTAATTTTTATAATTCAGATTTGTCGCCAGTTTGTAATAAGTTTCCCCTAACTGGTGGTAAAATGTAAAAGACTCTGGCTCTAGTTCAATTGCTCGGCGGTAACTAGCGACAGCTTCTTCTAGGCGGCCCAGTTGGGCTAAAGCTTTTCCTAAGTTGTGGTGCGACCAGCAAAAATTGGGGTTTCGCTCAATAGCAGAACGGTACATTTCGACCGCTTCATCTAATTTTCCAGAACTCAGCAGTTGGTTGGCAGCGTCAAAATAGCTTACAGTCATTCGATTTTAGTTAGATTTTAGATTTTAGATTTTAGAATAGACCCCGCAGATAAATCCTCTGGCTTGAGGCGAATCAAAAATTTGTTGCGGTTCGCGACAAAAGTGGGGGGTTGTGACTTAATTGTTTTTGGGTCAGTTAGAGCCGCTCTTTTATCCTTTTTTACTCTCACTTGCTCCCTCAGTTGCCTTTGACAAAAGCCCAGCATATTTCCGCAAAAAATCTCTCCCGATGCGACAGTTTCCATAAGCTTGACAACTGTTCCTCAATTCAAAAAATTGTGCTTGCAGCAGATCGTCAGATGCCTCGCAGTGTATTGTACCATCCAAACGCGCCAGCATTTCTACGGTTAAATCCCTGATTTCTTCGGGCGCGTTGTCTGCCAATCTCACGCCTAAGGCGGACAATAGTCGAGAATTGTTAACTGGACCGTAAGGTGCAGACATTGCTTCTTCTAATGTGAGATAGCGCTCTAAAGTTTCCGACCAATAAAGCTTGGGAATAAAGATATCTTTTCCGTAAGGAGACTGTATTCCCATGCAGGCCCAGTTAGTCAAAGCGCAAGGAACGCCAAAGCTGGCGGGAACGTAACACAAACCGGAAGTTGAGCCTAAAAAGAAGCGACCCGCAGCGCACAAAAATACATCCATCCACTCGCTTTTTACTGAAGAATGAGCGTAGTCAATTACCCCCTCCATTGGTGCTAGCGGTGTCATTGAAGAGTCGCCCAAGCGGACAACCCAACCGCCGCGTTTGACAATAGTTTCGATCGCCAGTCCATATGTATCAATATCTGCGTTGTGGCAGGCTTTAATTGCCGCCAGACTTTTGTGATAGCCGGATTCTCGAACGTGCAGGCAAACAAACCAAGCATTTTCCGGCATTCCTAAAGCTTCCAGAGTGCGCTTGCCCGGTTCAAAATCGGCATCTGATAGAGTCAGCAGTGGCCCTCGCCCTTCGGCTTCCCACTGTTTTTGCACCGCAGTCTCGGCTTGGAAATAAAGCAAAGTTTTGTCTGCTGTTGGAGTTGCAAAAAAGAAATCGCTCGAGTACCTGACTACTTGGGAAAGACGGGCCACCTGTACGGGATCGGAAATAATTTGAACGTAGCGCTGCCAGTATTTGAGGTAATGCGAGTTAGCAATAGTATGGTTGGGGGGCGTCAACAAAATCGTGCGGTGCTGCGATCGGCATCCCAAAAGACTCATTTTTACATAGTAATCCAGCAAACCTATATGACCGATCGCGGATACAGCATTGTGCGGATCGACAAACCGGATGCCTAACTTGTCAACTCCGTGCAATTCGGCAAATTTGCGCTGCTTTTGATAATATTCTTGAAAGATATTTACTGCTGCGTCGGTTCTGCCGCAATTGCCGAGGTAGTATCCGATAAATAGGTATGTTTCTATCCGGTCCGGAGCAAATGCGATCGCCCGCTGCCACGACACCCAAGCCCCGTCAAAATTGTTTTGCTGGGCGTTTTCATATCCGTTATCGAGTTCGGCTTGAATCGCCAGATCTAAATTCTGAATTGACCAGACATCCGATTGCTCTAAAATGGTTTTAAGTTGGGCCTCCTCTGACAGCCTAGCGCGAAATAAAGACTGCTCCGATTGCAGCTCTATCGCTTGTTGGTAAGAAGTTACTGCTGCTTCTAAGTCGCCTTTTTTTGCTAAAGCTTCCCCCAAGTAAAAGTAAGACCAAGCAGATTGGGGGTCGATCGCAATTGCTTTATCAAAACAGGCGATCGCTTCTTGCACGTAAGCCGATTTCAGGACAACGCAGGGCGAATACTTCTTTGATTTCCGAAGTTCGCCTAGCAAGTGTTCGCGCGATAGGATGCCAGAACCTAACTGTTGCAGCCAGTAATTTTTCCCTGATTCGTCAGGCGCATTCTGTATGTAGGTTCTGTAAGCTTCTCGCACAAACGATTCGACCTCTAGGTGATTTGTAGCTTGCTTAAAAATAGCATCTATTTGGTGTAATGAAAATTTAGATGCAGATTCACTCGTCAAGTCGTCTGCTAGCTTGTAAAAAATTTCTCCTAATTGCTGGCAAGATATCAAAGAATTTGGGTTGAGTTCAATAGCTTTGCGGTAACTGGCGACAGCTTCTTCAACCAAATTCTGTTTGGCTAAAGCTTCGCCTAAGTTGTGGTGCGACCAATAAAAGTTGGGATTGAGTGCGATCGCTTCTCTGTAGGACGCGATCGCTTCCTCTACCTTTCCTGACCTCAGCAGTTCATTAGCAGCGTTAAAATGGTTTAATTTCATGATTTTAAATAACCGCTCCCGTGCCGTGCAATTTTTCCATTACTTTCGGCCCGCACCCATTGCAAATAAATAGTGCGCCATCGCATAAAATCCAGTATGCACTACTTCATCGTTCATGGAAAATATGAAAACGTTGTGGAAGTATTTTAACATTAATTCTTTAAGACCTTTGTGGTCTTTGCAGTTGATGTGTCCCGCCTTGCTGCCTTCAGAAGCGTAAGCTTGAGATTGAATTGACGGAGAACCAATGATGAGCACGCCGTTTGGGTCGAGCGATCGCGCAATATTTGAAATAAATAGCTGTTCGTCCTCTTGAGGTATGTGTTCGATCACGTCAAGCGAGTAAGCCGCGTCAAACTCTCCCTCCACAGGCCCTGACAGCATATCGTGAACTCTGCAATCAAATTTCCACTTTTCTTCCATCTGTTCGTTTACGTGATTTACAAACAGCCGATCGAAGTCTACCGCACAAATTGCACCCACCTCTTGCAAGACAATTCTAGTGCCAAATGCGTCTCCGCATCCCACCTCCAATACATTTTGTTTCCCGGTCAACATTTTCGATACAAATTTGTATCTCGCCAAAACAAAAAGCAACCGTCTCGGGTCTTCGTACCAGGTAGCATTTGCTCGCAAACCTAGCTGAGTCAGCCCTTTTGTCTCGCTCAGAGTTACGTGGGCTTGATATTGAGGTTCTCTAGTTGTTTGTATGTCCATAAACTCCTTACCTGTTTATCCTAATGGTATTGGACTCGTAGGGTGCGTGACAGTGAAAAATCTTTAAATCGCTGCGAGTGTCTTATTGATTGTCTTGCACCGCTTGGAGTTGTGAGATGTCATCGCTTCAGATACCCGACTTAAAGAAGTCGGGTATCTCGCCTTCACGAATCATTTACGACTGCTAGACTGCGCGCGATCGCTCTCATTGTGCCACTGCTGTTGCTTTGCGCTACTAATGTCTTGCAAGCAATTATGTCTTCTATTAAGTTAATATCTTCCTCCTCAACCACAGCCAGCTCTTCTAAAGCAAAATGCAATTCGCATTTCCCATTCAAAATTTTCTCATAAATCGACTTTCTCTGAAAAGGACTTTCTGGCAACAGTTTTAGCGAATAAAAAATCAATCCCCCTAACGAGTCTAACTCCTCCAACAAAGCACTTAACATCATGTAGCAATTATCCATATAGTATTCAGTACCGCTCAAGAGAAACACCATTCCTCTAGTTTGAGCGTAATTGCGAATTACCATATTTTGCAGCCTTTGAGGAATCGCGCTCCCGCCGATTTCGCGGCTGGAAATATATCCCCTCCAACCTTTTGTTGATTCCATCAGCACTCCGGTTTGATATAATTGTACCCGATTCTCGTAACTGGACGCATTGTAATCGGCAAAAATGATTCCCCTAGCTCCTTAGTTCCGTAAGGAGACAGCAAACTCTTAAACCGGACATTAATCGTCCACCGGGTTTCTGCTTTACCATTGACGCGGTTCCCGTGCAGCAGAGAGTGAGAAAAAATAACTCCCTGTCCGTATTTAACATCTAACCAAACCAGCTTGTCTTTGATTTTTTGGTAAAAATCTTCAGCCGTCAAACTAGAATATTGTTTAAAGTTTCTGAAGACTTCCTCTGATTGCGATCGCGGCAAGATAAACATAGACTTAGTATCGTAACAATTGACGAACGGCAGCCAAAAAACTATTTCATAAGGAGAATTTCCCGACCAAACATCAGAGTGAAGTGGCAAAAGCGAACTGTCATCTCCGGGAAACTGAATGCTGAGATTGCAATTTCTCTGCATTGCCAATTCATTGCCAACCAGCCAGTGAATCTGCTTCTTAGCAAGAGAATAAATTGAGGGTCTGACACTTTTGTCCTCAGCCATGTAAGCTATCAGTTTAACCCGAAAATCATTCAAGTCTTTGACTGAAATTATTTCGTGAATTTTATCAAAAAAATCATCTTCAGAAAGCTGAGCTTTATTATTTATCAAAGCAGCGGCTGCCAGATAAATATTTTTTTTAACTGCATCCAGCAAAGTCAGGTCTTCTATGGAAAATACAAGATAGCCGTCCCTTAAAAATTGGGCGATTGCATCATCTTCTTCTGAAGTAAAGAATGGATTGCTCATAGTGCGAACTTCTGAGTCTCGTTCATTCAAAGAAAATACACCCATAATCTCCTGTATAACCGCTATCTTTGAAAAACCACTCCCACTCTTGGGGAGTATAAAACGATTGGCAAGTTAGCTGCCAGTAAAGCAAGTTAACTTTTTCGGCCTCGTTCCTGTAGGACTCCACAACAATGTACTTATCTTGCTTTCCTACCCGTTCAATTTCTTGCAAAGCTTGTCGCAGTTGGTAGTTGTACAAATTGTGCAGTGTCAAAATTGAAACTACAAAATCAAAAGTCTTGTCAGGGAAAGGCAAATCAACAGCATTACCTGCCGTTAAGAACGGCTTTACCTCTTCTTTGGCATTTTCAATCGCGTACTCGGAGATGTCAATGCCAGCAATTTCTACTCCAGGAACGGCTTGGGTGAACTCGTAAAGCAAGTATCCTTTACCGCATCCGACATCAAGAATTTTGTCTCCTGATTTAATGCCGTAATGCTGAGCCATTTTCTCAGCGATCGCGCGCCACCGGCCGTCATAGCGATAGCCGCCGTAACCGTACTTGCGATCGCCGTCCCAGTAATCTTTCCCGTACTGTTTGGCAACGGCGGCACACTCCGCTTTGTCGTACTCGACGACACGCTCGACATAATTGCGCTTGGTACTCGTATGCACCTTGGTAATGAAATCGACGCAGGCCACGCTCCAATCCTCCACAATACAGTTAAAGTCGCCGCTCAAAGAAAATTTGCCGCAGCTCGAACGGCACTAAGTTCTCAATCATTTTGTTTGCACCTCATAAATTTTAAAACTTTTGTGAGGTGGGCTCTCTCACCGACCAAAAATGCAGTGCCAAATGCTTGGCAGCTTGAGAGCCGGTTTAGTTCAAACTGCTGCCAGCGGTTCGCGCCGCCGTTCAGCAAGAGTTGCAACTGCGGCAGCCAACTTTTCAGCGGTAATGCCGTACAGCGCCATCAGACTCTCTTGAGAACCGTATTGTTCCGGGAATACATCCGGAATGCCAATGCGCTTGAACCGCTTGGCCGGGTTAAAGTTAGCCTCTGCAACTAATTCAGCCACCGCACTACCTAGTCCCCCCATCAAAGTGTGTTCTTCAATAGTGACAATTACAGGCACGTCAGCAGCATATTTGAGAATAGCATCCGAGTCCAGCGGCTTGACAGTATGAACGTGAAGTACGGCTGCTTCTAACCCCTGTTTGCTGAGATTCGCTGCTGCATCTAAAGCCGCCTTTAAAGTAACGCCAGTGGTAATAATCAGCGCGTCAGTTCCTTCGCGCATGGGAATTGCCTTGCCAATTTGAAAGGGGATCTCATCTGTCGTTAAAATCGGCTCATTTCCCTTGCCTAAACGGATGTAAATCGGCCCTGGATAATCGACTGTCTCCGGCATCAGCCGCCCCATTTCAGCTTCGTCAGCCGGTGCGACAATTGTCATCCGGGGAATTGTCCGCAAAATTCCAATGTCGTCAATTGCCAGGTGAGTAGGGCCCAGCGGCGCGTACACTACGCCGCCGCCGTTGGCGATTAAGCGGACGTTAACGTTGTGCAGGCACAAGTCTAAAACAATCTGTTCAAAACATCGGCGGGAGAGAAAGGTGGCGATCGTATTTACATAAACAATCTTGCCTTCTAGGGCCAACCCAGCAGCCATGCCGACAATATTAGCTTCGTTAACGCCTTCCATTAAAAATCTCTCCGGCATCTCCTCTTTAAATTTTTGGAGAGTGCCGAAACCGAGGTCTGAGCCAATGAAGAAAATCCGGCGGTCTTTCTTGGCCAATTCATACACTGTGTCCAGGCAAAGTTGACGCATTTAGTTTTCCTCCAAGGCTGCCAGCATCGATTGAATCTCGCTGTCGGATACTTTATTTTTGTGGTGCCATTTCAAATTGTTTTCAGCAAATGGAATGCCTTTGCCTTTCACTGTATGGCAGATAATTGCAGTTGGTTTATTGGGTGCGATCGGCAAATTCAACAAAACAGAACGCAGTTCTTCGACGCTGTGACCGTCTACTTCTGTCGCCGCGAAACCGAAAGCTCTCCACTTGTCCGCTAGCGGTTCTAAATCTTGAACTTCATAGGTTGTGCCGTAGGATTGGTGCTTGTTGTAGTCTACAAGCACGGTTAAATTTGTTAGTTTGTGTTTGCCGGCACACATAGCTGCTTCCCAGACCGAGCCTTCATTTGACTCGCCATCTCCCAAAATCACAAAAGTGCGGTGATTGGCTTTCTCGTACCTGGCATTGAGAGCAAACCCAATTCCTATGGACAAACCGTGACCCAAACTTCCTGTAGATGCTTCGATGCCGGGAACTTTGCTGTATTCCGGGTGTCCTCCCAAAATTCCGTCGCTTTGGCAAAATTTCCAGAGTTCGGATTCGGGAAAGAAACCTTTTTCGGCAAGAATTGCGTAGAGAGCGAGACAGCCGTGTCCTTTGCTGAGGATGCAGCGATCGCGCTCCGACCACTTCGGGTTCTTAGAATCATACCGCAGTACGTCGTCGTAAAGCACCCGCAATATTTCTATTAGCGAGAATGTAGAACCTACATGACCTCTGCGGCTCGCTTCCAGTATTTTAACAATGGTTTTGCGAATTTCTCTAGAGCGGCTGTCCAGTCCAGATGAATTAGTTTTTAGGTGTTCGGCCACCGTAGGGGAACTGCTCATAATTTGCCAGAATTTTTTGTAACATTCGTTTGGCTTTTGCCAACTGTTCTATCTGCAATTTGCTGCGGTCTAAGTCGATCGCTTGAGCGAACCCGCGCCGCAGCAAGTCTTGAGGCACAAACTCATTTAAGAGTATCAGACACCACTTCAATCCGAATAGGGGATAGACTATTTCGACTCGCTCGGCCAGATGTTTGCTGTCTTTAAAACCGCCCAGCATCTGGTCGAGAAACCGCTGTTTTAGGCTCTCCCCCAACTCCACCGCTGGATGGAGCAGGAAATCTGCGATCGCTTTAGCCTGGTCGTCCCAGCCAAAATATTCAAAATCCACAAATATTATTTTGCCATTATCCCGCCTTATGGCATTGTGAAAACCAAAATCTGAGGGACTCAGCGTTTTTTCTTCCTCCTCTATCTCTGCGTCCCAAGACATTTGCGACTGACTGAGCCTTTCCTGACACCATGTTGCTATTTTACTCCAAGCCGGCCTGAAGTCAGCGGTCAAAAATTTTTCCAGTTCAATATAAGATGCCTCGCTATTAGGAAGTGCGGACAATCTCTTATATCGCTGTTCAATATTGCCAACAACGCCTCCGACAGAAAAAAATGCCTCCGATGCCAGTGGCAAAAGATGACTGTTTTCTCTGCTTTTAAGTTCCGCCAATTGTAGCAAGAAGTTTGCCACAACATCTATTTCATTATTTGTCACCTCTTGCGGTATAATCTTTTCGCCCGAAATGTATTCGTAGACGGCACAGCCGAAGTTGCTGTCAGCGACAATCGGTTGCGGAATGCTTTTCACGCCGTTTTCCCAGAGGAATTGCAAGCTAGAGAATTCAGTTTCTAGGCGGTTTCTTTTGTCTGAATTGTGGCGGAAATATACTTTAGCAGCGTAGTAACTAGAATTTTCGCAAGATAGTTTGTAAACGCGGCTGTTGCGTCCCCCACCTATTTTTTCAATATCAGTAATTTCTAGTCCTAGCAGTGCCGAGCAAGCTGATTGGACTTTCGCAGTTATGTTTTCAGCTTGTTGAGAAAAAATATTCATTAATTTCTTGCCATTTAATTACTGCTTTTACTGTTGGGATCTCGGCAGGTTGGTAATTCGGCGCGTACAGAATCTTGTTAACGCTGTTCGGAAAGGATTCCTCCAGAAATGTTTCTTCTAAATCGTCTATGAAATCCGTACAGTTTAGCTGTTTTATTCGCTCTATTTTTGATGCTCTCGTAGATTCAAAATAAACTTGTTCTTGAGTTAATCCCAACCCGCTGCCCGCAAAAAAGCTGTGACTCTTCATCCAAGCTAGCGCGGCTTCTCTCAGATTAGTTTTGGTTTCGTCGTAATTAGCGTACTCGGTTTTGTGACTGACAATATAAGCTCGCACTCGGTGTTGCTGACACAACTTAAAAAAGGTCAGCACTCCTTCTATTAACTTGGCTTCTTGCATCTGGGGACCGTAAACAATTGCTTGCAATTTTTGCCATTCTATGTCCCCGTTGGGCAACTGGCGAATGCAGTCGCGGATTTGCTTTTTACTTTTGCTCACTTGGGGAGAAATCCAACCTTTTTCAACGGCTAACCTGTGCATGAGGTCGTCGTAGCTGACAATTGTATTGTCAAAATCAACACCGATAATGCGATTGATGTCAGTCATCCTGCTATAGCAATCCTATTTCATTTGTGAACTAGATTTATTTTTGAACGAACCGCCAAGACCGGAAGGGTGCTTTCGTAAGAGAAGAGATAGATAGGTTCACAAATCCTGCAAGGATCGCTATAGTTATTTGAGATTCAGAGCCTGCATGATCTTAATGTTGTAATAGCGGATATCTGTCATCGGGTTAGGCACTAAATCGGCTTTAAATGCTTTTACCAAATCTTTTACCGCTTCTTCGATAGTGTGCTGAGGTACAAACCCCAACTCCCGCTTAATTTTATCAGAGGAGATGTGATAGGAGCGGTGGTCGTCGGTGGGGGTGGCGATAATTTCTACTTGTTCGCCGACAACGTTCCGCACCATCTGGGCAATTTGCATGACGGTGTGGTTTTCGTAGCCGGCGTTGAAAATTTTGCCATCGATCGCTTCGTCAGGCAACTGCAAAGACTTGACGTAGAGATCGGTCATGTCTTCTATGTGAATGTTGGGACGTTTTTGTTCGCCACCAAAAACGGTGATTTTGCCGTTATTAATAGCGTGGTTGGTAAGAATATTTACTGTTAAATCCAGTCGCAAGCGGGGCGAATAACCGCAGACTGTAGCAGGCCGCAGCACTAAGGTTACAAACCCAGGTTCCCGCTTGGCAAACAGCACTTCTTCGCAGAGTGCTTTATATTTCGAGTAGTCTGTCAAGGGTTGTAGTGGCAATTCTTCCGTGACGTTTTCGGTTTCTTTGATGCCGTAAACGCTGGAAGAAGATGCGTAGATGAACCGCTTGACTCCGTTGTTTTTTGCGACTTCTACTAAGTCGAGAAATGCGTCGTAGTTAATTGATTTTCCTAGATCGGGGTCGAGTTCAAAACTGGGGTCATTGGAAATGCAAGCTAGATGGATAACGGCGTCGCATCCCGGCATTATTTTTTCCAAGAGGGCGCGATCGCGAATATCTCCTTTAATTTGTTCTAAACCCGGATCGTCTTTGACGGCTGCTAAAACGTCGTCTCCGTAAATGTACAAATCCAGTACCTTGACTCGGTATCCCGCTTGCAGGAGTTTAGGAACTAAAACAGCTCCTACATAGCCAGCTCCACCTGTAACAAGAATTTGCTGCTGCAATGTATTCAAAGTTGACAGTCCTCCATTTTTTAATTGTATATTAACAGCCTAGGGTAAAATTCGACTTGGGTCAATAATAATATTTTTTCGTCCTTTCTATCAAAGCTGTCTGGATCTCAAACTCAGTTACACTCCAATACCGACTCTCTAGTTGCTGGTTGTGCTAAACTTTTTCAAGTTGGAATCTGTGGCAAAAAACTTATTCAAAACTTATTCAAAACGATCGCTCAGTCATGTTTATTCTTTACAAACAGAAGCTTGGGAGTCTTTGCAGGCTGGTAAATTCTGGTTTTCCTGCACGATCGCGCCAATCTCCGACAAAGATGAAATGACAGTAACTAGCGAAGCGTAAGGACGTTTGGACAGTTCTTGCTGTGCCTGCAACCCGCTGCCAGTTTTTACCAAAAAAGCTTTCATGCCCAGTTGCAGTCCCGGTTCTAAATCCCGGAGGCGATCGCCAATTACCCAGCACTGATTCGGATTTAAGCCGTGGTCTCTCATGGCTTGGAGAAACATTCCCGGCTGCGGTTTGCGACAGTCGCAAGGGCAACTGTACCGGGAAACTTTACCTTGCCGGTGGTGGGGACAGTAATAAAAATCGGCGATCGAGGCCGACACCTGTTCTGCATCCCACAGCAGTTTAGCATGAACGGCTTCGACTGCGGCGGCGTCAAAATAGCCTCTAGCAACCCCTGATTGGTTAGTCGCAACTAAGATTTTGACGCCGAGTTCCTTCAACTGCTTGAGAGTGTCCAGAACCCCTGGAATCCACTGTATTTGATCGGGCTGACTGAGAAAGTGGCAATCCTCGATCAGGGTGCCGTCGCGATCGCACAGAATAGCTTGCAGCTTCATTTTTTTGCTATTTAGGGACATTCCAGAAATAAACTGAAACGATGACTTGGAAGGGTAAACATCCGATAGTCAAACTCGTGACCTTGACTTATCAAACTGGGGTTAAACTCACAAGTCGGGAAATGGCTGAAGTTGAAACTCCGATTCAGCGTTTGTCCCAACCTGTTGGAGATAGCCTCCCCAATCTCGGTAAGTGGTTTATCGATATTGTTTACAGTACCGCTTGATTTTGGACGAGTTTTTTATTTGGTAGTCCCTTATCCAGTTATCGGGCCGCCAACTAAAACTTTAAGACCGTGGTGGCAAATTTCAGCAGTCGGGCCTTTTCCACTGGTTCGGCATTGCCGAGAGTATTGGCTGCGATCGCGCCTGCTAGATTCCCCAGCAGCGACCCAATAGCGACAGGCAACTCCAACTTGGCACTCAGACTCGCCAGAGCAAAAAACGCATCGCCCGCACCAATTGTATCCTTCACGTCCAGGGTTAGGGCTGGAGTCAACTCTTCTTCGCCCTTGACGTTCATTCCCAAAGAACCAGAAGAACCTAAAGTCAGCCAACCTTGCTGCGCCCCTAAATGCTGGTGCAAGCGTTTGAGGAGATGCGTGTGGTCTCCGTAGCGGCTGGAAAATGCGAGGCGGATTTCCTGTTCGTCCAAGCAGAACGTATCCGCGCGCTTATACTTGGTAATTAAGTTATAGCCATGATTAGCACTGTTAGTTTGGCAATTGACAGCCAAAAACGGAGCCTTGCTTTGAACAAGTTCAATCAGTGTTGAATCGAGCAATCCGTGTCCGTAGTCCGCTACTACCACCAGGTCATAATCGCGAATAGTTTTTTCCAAACGCTCTAGCAGTTTTTGGCGGTGGATTGGTGCTGGACCTTGTTCTTCTAAATAGTTGATCGAGAAGAGTTTATTGTATTGTTCTCTCATGCCTTGTCGAGCAATAAAACGATGCTTGACGACTGTCGGAGCATCGTTTTCATACTGTAAATCCAGCCGAATACCGCCATTGATGTTGTTCAAAATCAGGCTGTGTATGTCAGGCTCTTTTCCAGCAACGCCCACGACAGTCACAGAGTCTACAAAAGTAGCCATGTGGCGGGCGATAGCCAGAGAACCACCTAAATGCTGCTCTTTTTTCAGAAAGCGGGTCGAAATGACCGTCCCTTTCGAGGTCAATCCTTGGACAGTACAGTGGGTAAATTCATCAATAATGACATCCCCTATCACTAATACTTTTAGCTTCTGCATAGCATCAACACCCTCTCTGACTTGCTCGAAAGGGTATTGCTGGCTGAACAGACTGGTATAGTTTTTTACCTGCGGTGGCAACACGTCCAGGTAATTATTAATCAATCGGGTTGAGCTGAACACAATCTCTCCCGTATAGCGGATGTCGCCACCGTAGCTCCTAACCCGTTCGGCTTCTCGATCGATGTTTTGGGTGACATCTTGACTGTGGTCGGCATACTCGTGTCCTTTGCAGTAAAAATCAGGCTGCACTCGATCGAGCACTTCTAATGCCGTGGCTACGGGAGACAACAAAACGTAGTCTACACAAGCTAGAGAAGCTATAGAATACAAACGCAGGTCGTCAGAAAAAACTGGTCTTCCAGGGCCCCGATTCACATAAGGTGCTGCTGTGATTGAAACTACCAGCACATCTCCAAGTGCTTTCGATTCCTGTAAGTGGGCGAGGTGTCCTGGGTGAAGCAGGTCGAACACCCCGTGGCAGAGGACTATCTTGCGGCCTTGCTCTCGCACATTGGCAAGCGCCTCTCTACAGGTTTCAAAATCAAGATATTTTTCGGTATTTTTTGTCAACATCTTTCATACTGTTCCATAATCACATCGTGAGATTTCAAATACCTCATCCTGACAGGATAAAACCTAACAGGAGCAACAAATTCACTTTCAAATATGCGACCGAGCACCTAACCCAATTTAGGTATATCAGCAGGAATCCCGTCCTTCATTTTTCGCTCATCCCGATCGTGACTAATCACCCCTTTGTTAGTATAAGCTATCCACTCACCTCGATATTTTTTTGACTCTCGGCGATTTGCTTTATACCACTCCTTAGCCGTTGCATATTCTGCAGCCATATTTTCACCTCATAATTTTCCCTCAAATAATTCTCGCCTCCACCATCATCCGCACCACATCGGGCATCTTATACTTCGCCTCCCATCCTAACTTTTGCTTCGCCTTAGCCGGATTTCCCTTCCCCACAGCAATGTCCGTCGGTCTGTAGAGACTCGCATCGGTTACTAAATGTTCCCGCCAATCCAAACCCGCAGAAACAAAAGCGCTCTGCACAAACTCCTCCAAAGGATAACTTACACCCGTAGCAATTACATAATCATCCGGTTCATCCTGCTGCAACATCAAATACATCGCCTCCACATATTCCGGAGCCCAACCCCAGTCGCGCTGCACTGAAATGTTGCCTAAATGGAGTTTTTCGGGACGGCCTGCTGCAATTCGGCACACAACAGATACAATCTTTTGCGTCACAAACCTCTCCGGCCGCAGCGGCGACTCGTGATTGAACAGAATACCGGAACACGCAAACAAATTGTACGCTTCCCGATAATTCGCTACTTCCCAAAATGCCGTTGCTTTCGCCACCGCGTAAGGGCTTCTGGGACGAAAGGGTGTATTTTCATCCGCTGGAGTGCCTCCGGTATCCCCAAAACATTCGCTGGAACTGGCATTGTAAAGTTTAATTTTGCCCCCTGTAAACCGAATCGCTTCTAACAGATTTAATGTACCTGTGGCAATGCTTTCGAGGGTTTCTACGGGTTGTTCAAAAGACAGGCCGACGGAACTTTGACCCGCTAGATTGTACACTTCGTCGGGTGCAATTTTTGTCAATATTTGCAAGACGCTGCGAAAATCGTTGAGAGACATGGATTCTAGTTTTACTTTGTCTCGGATTCCCAAACGGGCCAGGTTGCCGAAACTCGACATTTGGGCGTCTCTGGAAGTGCCGCAAACTTCATAACCCCGATCGAGCAACAGTTTAGCTAAATAAGCTCCGTCCTGACCTGAAATACCCGAAATTAAGGCTTTTTTCATATCACATTTTGTTTTCCGAACTATACCGTAGCTGTAGCTATTTTTCCAGCTTTGTGAGTTTTATACTCGTAATTTTTATTATTTTTAATGTTTTGGATTTTCCGAGGACTTACCAGAGCAAGTTTAAGCACTTACTACAAACAAATTTCAGGATTTACGCCCGGAGGCTAAAGAAACCGGGTTTTTCACCGATATTAAGGGTTTCCACCAAATATTTGGGTGAAAAAACCCGGTTTCTGCCCCCCTGTGCGATCGCTAGTCAGTTAGACATTGGCTCAGAAGTAGAAAAGATCAGCATTTTTACCTTCTGACGAATAACGAATGACGAATCCCGGAGGGTACTAGCCTTCCCACCGTTGGGCGACCAATTCAGCCAAGTCAACTACCCGCTGACTGTAGCCCCACTCATTGTCGTACCAAGCCAACAGCTTCACCATGTCGCCGTCCATCACCAGCGTCAAGCTAGAATCCAGGATCGAAGAAGCATCACTTCCGCGATAGTCGCAAGAAACAAGAGGCAAATCGTTGTACTCCAAAATCCCCTTCATCGGGCCTTCGGCTGCTTCTTTGAAAACTTGATTTACTTGCTCGCTAAAAGTCTTTTTCTCTACCTGAGCCACAAAATCAACTACCGACACATTAGGAGTCGGCACGCGCATGGCGATGCCATTTAACTTACCCTTCAATTCCGGGATCACCAAAGCCACAGCTTGAGCAGCACCAGTAGAAGTGGGCACAATATTCATCGCCGCAGCCCGCGCCCGCCGCAAGTCGCGGTGGCTGGCATCCAGCAAGCGCTGGTCGCCAGTATAGCTGTGGGTAGTGGTCATCATGCCTTTGACGATGCCAAAATTTTCGTGAAGCACTTTCAGTACGGGAGCTAGACAGTTAGTAGTACAGCTAGCATTGCTGATGACAGTGTAGTCGCTGTGCTTGTAGTTGTGGTGGTTGACTCCCATCACATAGGTGCCGACTTCAGATCCCTTACCGGGAGCTGTAATCAGCACTTTTTTAGCGCCGGCAGTGATATGCTTCGAGGCACCAGCCTGGTCAACAAAAACGCCCGTTGCTTCAATAATCAGATCAATACCCCAATCTTTCCAAGGCAGGTTGAGCGGATTGCGATCGCTCACGCATTTAACTGTCTTGCCATTGAGAATAATTGAATTTTCATCCGTACTGATGTCCACACCCTTCAACGTTCCCATCATGGAATCGTATCTCAGCAAGTGGGCATTAGTTTTCGGATCGGAAGTGTCATTAATAGCTACCAGCTCTAGCTCACTGTTTTCTCGGCCCAGCCAGCAGCGCGCAAAACTGCGCCCGATACGTCCAAAACCATTAATCGCGACTCGAATCACCTTAGTACCTCCTAACGATGGCAGCCCTTAGCTCAGGCTGAAATTTTGGCAAAATTTAAGAATTGAGTTATGAGACAAGATCATATCGCAAAGGCCGATCCTTTCTAACTTTTCGTCTGTATCCAAAAAATCGGAAATTTTTGAGAAGGCAGAAATCGCAAGGTCCGAGGCATTGGACTTTCTGCGGCTGGTTACTGGTAAAGCTGATGGGCCGCTATATAAGTCCGGACAGCTTCCGGGACTAGGTAGCCCAGGTCGCGATTTTCGGCCGAGCAGCGGCGGATGTGGCTCGACGAAATCTCGATCGCGGGCATGGACAGCACCTCCCAGCGAATTTCCACGTCCCACAGAGCCATCTGTTGAGCAACTTTACAGCAAACAGCATTTGTCTCAACCTGCATCCTGTCGCCGGCATCGATGGACACATCCCTCAGACTATCGCCCCACTCGGACGCTGCCCCCATCTCCCCGCTTTGTCCTGTCTCCCCATCTCCCTGACTCGGACGCGGGCCCACCAACCAGTGGCACAACCGACCTATTTCGGCCGAGCGGTGCCATTTGGGGAGAGTTCTGAAAGCATCGCTGCCAATAATCCAGTGCAGCCGATCGCCCGGATACAATTTTTGCAAATACAGCAGGGTGTCGATCGCCAAAGAACTGCCGGAGGGATTTGCCTCCGGCGGCGCCAGCAGGAAGTCTGGGCGATCGGCGATCGCCAGAGCGAGCATGGAGCGCCGCCTCTCAAAACTTGCCAAATCCGGGCGCCACTTGTGAGGAGGAGCGCGATCTGGTACCCAAATCACTCGATCGAGATTAAATTGACTCGCAGCCGTCTCGGCCGCCAACAAGTGACCCCAGTGCACCGGGTCAAAAGTACCCCCAAAAATCGCTATTTTCCCCATATTTCCCAAAAATCAGGATTAATACAGACATCGCCCAAATTTCATGTTTGTACGCTTTTACCAGTAAGCTGCTGTTAGGCTCCTGTGCGTTTCGACTGTTGGGACTAACTGCACAATATGTATATATACAATTAAGTGAGAAGACCTACTACAGTCGCGATCGAGTCAATCTCTGACTTTCAAGAAAAAATGACGGTACCTGCAGATAAATGACCAGAAAATCAGCGAAATTTTGTCATACGTGGTAGTGTTTGTAAATCCTGATGGGTTTTACCCTCAATCTTGGTAAAAAGGTTGTGGGGCTTTTGCTGCCGTATCCCAGCACAGGAGGCGGATAGAAATAGAAAGAATGCAGGAGTATGCAACCGCCCAAAATTAGTCTGTTAGTCCAGACCCCAGACCCCATTCTCTCTGACCTGCAATTTTCGAGCTGTGACTGTTCCGGAAAACAACTCGGTACTAAGTCATATAGGATACAAGACAAACATCTCTACAAGTCCCGCAAATCTAGGGACGCGCAGAGAATTTTGTAGAAAATCTCTAGCGAACTGTATCCTGAAAAAACAATTCTTGATATGATATCGCGTGTTATTGGCGTGGTGTGGTGTGTGAGGAGCGAAGATGCCGAGTTCTGTTAATTTCAGCGGGAGACCATTTCATTTCATCGGCATTGGTGGGATTGGGATGTCAGCCCTTGCGTACATTCTAGCGAAACGCAAGTTGCCTGTGTACGGCTCCGATATTAAATCGAGTCACATAACCGAGCGCTTGCAAGGAATGGGAGCTCACATTTTTTGGCGTCAAGACGCCAGCAATTTTGAAGTATTTCAAACGGTTCTCAACGGTAGCAGTCCCGATCGCGGGACACCCGAAAAAGCCGCATCCTCGGCAGTCGCTGGCACGGTAGGAACTTCCGTGGCGACAGCCGAAGCTCTCAAATTGAACGGCAACGGTTCAAGTGCCCAAGCAATTGGGGGATTGCCTCAAGTTGTATGTTCGACGGCAATTCACCCGGCAAATGCCGAATATCGAGCTGCTTTAGATTTGGGCTGTCCGATTTTTCATCGATCGGATGTGTTGGCAGCGTTAATTCAAGATTACCAAAGCATAGCCGTAGCTGGGACTCACGGCAAAACTACTACTAGCAGCTTAATCGGCTTTATGCTGATGGCTGCGGGTCTAGACCCGACGATTGTGGTAGGAGGCGAGGTAAATGCTTGGGAAGGCAATGCCCGTTTAGGGGAAGGCCCCTACTTAGTGGCTGAGGCTGATGAATCCGACGGTTCTCTCGTCAAGCTGGTAGCCAAAATTGGCATAGTGACGAACGTGGAACTGGATCATCCAGACCATTACGATACCCTCGACCAGGTAATAGACACATTTAAGGTGTTTGCCCAAAACTGTCAAACGTTGGTGGGCTGCATAGACGACCAAATCGTCAAAGACTGCCTGGGGCCGAATGTCAGCTACAGCTTGCATTCGGACAGCGGTGCTGACTACACGGCTTCGGGCGTGGAGTACGGAGCCGAAAGCACCAAGGCCCGCATTTGGGAGCGAGGAGCTTTCCTGGGGGAAATGGAGTTGAAGTTGCTGGGCAAACACAATCTCAGCAATGCACTAGCTGCGGTAGCAGTGGGTCGATTGTTGGGGTTGGAGTTTTCGGCGATCGCCAAAGCGATTGCCGGCTTTGAAGGAGCTCGCCGCCGTTTTGAGGTGCGGGGTTTTCACAATGACATCCTGTTTGTGGACGACTACGCCCACCACCCCAGCGAAATTCGCGTTACCTTGGCCGCTGCTCGCTTGCGGATCGAAGGTAGCGAAAAAAATCCCAAATCCCGAAGAGTAGTTGCTATTTTTCAACCGCACCGTTACAGCCGGACTCTGACATTTTTGCCAGAATTTGCTCAATCTTTTGGGGATGCAGATTTGGTTGTGGCTTGCGATATTTATAGTGCTGGGGAACCGAATTTAGGAGAAATTAGCGGGCAGCAGGTTGCTGATTTGATTGCGAAAGAACGCCGAGAGGTTGTGTTTCGGCCTTCCCTGGAGTCGGTAAGTAAGTTTTTAACCCAAAATCTGCAACCGGGGGATTTGGCTCTGTTTTTGGGTGCTGGTAATCTGAATCAGATTATTCCAGAGGTTATGGCTTTTTATCAAGAAGCCGATCGCCACTCTTAGCTCTGAGATCCCGCGAGCCAAGAGTCGATCGAAATGATGGCGGTGCAGGTTGTACCGACACTGCTGTCTGGCGACTCGCTCAAAATGGCGAGATAAGTTAAGTTACGTAAATCAAATTTCAACCACGTCGAACGCAGGTATTTTTAAGGATTTTCAAGATGGTGACTATCTCGAATGACTCCTCTGTTAAGGACAATCGGCGAGTGTATTCTCCTATTTCTTTGCGGGGAACTGACTGCAAGATTAACTCCCAAGTTTCGCTGGCGGGTCTGACTTCCTTCCGAGTCGGGGGCCCGGCCGAGTGGTACGTCGCTCCCGGCAGTATGGAGGCTTTGCAAGCGAGTTTTGCCTGGGCACAGGATGAAGGGGTGCCGGTGACTCTGCTGGGCGCGGGTTCTAATCTGTTGGTGAGCGATCGGGGTTTGTCCGGTTTGGTCGTCGCCACTCGCTACCTGAAACAGGTAAATTTTAATGCAGAAACAGGTCAGGTTACAGCCGGGGCGGGGGAGTCAATCCCCCGCCTCGCTTGGTTGGCGGCTAAACGGGGCTGGAAAGGCCTCGAATGGGCCGTTGGCATACCGGGCACTGTGGGAGGGGCTGTGGTGATGAATGCAGGCGCTCACAGGGGCTGTGCTGCTGATATTCTAGTCAGCGCTCGCCTGCTATCCCCTAATGGTAAGGTGGAAATTCTCACACCAGAAGATTTAGGCTATCGTTACCGGACTTCAGTGTTGCAAGGGGGCGATCGACTGGTAACAGAAGCGACTTTCCAGTTGCAGCCGGGATTTGACCGATCGCAAGTAATGGCAGAAACTAATGACAATTTCAGCCAGCGGCGGACGAGTCAACCCTACCATCTGCCTAGCTGCGGCTCAGTTTTCCGCAACCCCAGCCCGAAGGCGGCAGGCTGGTTGATCGAACAAGCGGGACTCAAGGGATATCAGATCGGCGGCGCACAAGTAGCTCAGCGCCATGCTAATTTTATTCTTAACTGCGGGTCGGCAACGGCCAATGATATTTTTCAAGTGATCCGCCACGTTCAACAGCAAGTCGAGCAGCGGTGGTCGCTGTTGTTGGAGCCAGAAGTTAGAATACTGGGAGAGTTCCCCTTCTAAGGCATCATGGAAGTAATGCGGAAACGGCAGACTGCCAGCCTACACACAATCAAAAAGTAGTTATGACAAAATCAGGACAAGGATTTGGCTTCGGCCTGGGCAAAATGAAAGAACTGACTGAAGCTTTCAAAAAAGCTCAGCAGGTTCAAGAAGGAGCTAAAAAGCTCCAAGAAGAGTTGGATGTAATGGAAATTGAGGGAACTGCCGGCGGCGGCTTGGTTAAGGTTTTTCTCAGCGGCAACCAAGAACCCCGCCGGGTGGAAATTTCGCCGGATGCCCTCGGTGAAGGTGCTGATGTGGTTTCTGAACTCGTCACGGTGGCGATGCAGGATGCTTACGCTAAGTCTACGATGACGATGCGGGAGAAAATGGAAGAACTCACCGGCGGATTGAATCTCCCCGGTTTCTAAGCCATCAGTCATCAGTCATCAGTCATCAGTCATCAGTCATCAGTCATCAGTCATTAGTGATTTATGTTTAACTAACGGCTTGATAGCTAATGACTGGTTGATTGGTACGAAGTAGGAAACATTGGGAAAAAGACGAAAAAAATCTTCTTCCGACTTCACGCTTGACTTCTTCCCTTTTCCTTCTTCCTTCTTCCTTCTTCCTTCTTCCTTCTCCCCAATTAAATGTCTTATAAATTACTGTTTGTCTGCCTCGGAAATATCTGCCGATCGCCCTCAGCAGAAAATATTATGAATCACTTAATAGAAAAAGCTGGTTTGGGCGATCGCATCACCTGCGATTCGGCCGGAACTGGCGGCTATCACATTGGCAGCCCCCCTGACAGGCGGATGGCATTGGCGGCGAGGAAGCGAGACATTGAATTGTTAGGCGAAGCCCGCCAATTTCAAAGGAAAGATTTTGAAAATTTTGATTTGATTCTGGCGATGGATCTGGACAATTATCAGAATATTCTTGCCCTCGATCCTGCGGGAAAATATAAATATAAAGTGCGCTTGATGTGCGATTTTTGCCGAAAGCACGACTTAAAGGAAGTGCCAGATCCTTACTACGGCGGCCCGGAAGGATTCGATCGAGTAATTGATTTGCTGATGGACGCTTCCGAAGGTTTGTTGGAGTACGTTATCAGTCAGGAAAAATCAAGAGTTGGCGGCCAGGAATCAATTTAAAAAAGTGCCTTCTTCCGCCGGAATATTAGCAATGCTGTAGCGGGGACAACGCTGAGCAAACTGGTAACTAGGGAGAGTACACTTTTGCCATCTCCCCCCCCCCAAAATTATACTTATTGATAAGCAAAAAGTTAAAGTTGTCAATACAAAATTGGGAGAATTGATACTCACAGCAGCAATTGGCAGCAAAATAGATGGATACCAAGGCATTAGCCAGGGTGTAGCAAACAAAAACAAAGTGAGAGTCGTCCAGCCAATATCTGATACCAAATGAATTTCCGAATCATCTTGGCGGAAGTCCAATTTAATTAACGTCACTGCATAATAAACTATCCAGCTTAAATACGCAAAATATTTGATAAATAATTGAATGCGGTTTGCGGTTTTAAGAGTGACATTGGGCAAAAAATGTAGAGACAAATTTATCACATCGTGAAAAGATCGAGCTGTCACCCACGAAACTCCAGGATTCAACAGACTTTTCCAAGCTGAAACTGTTGGTAAAAATGTAGAATTTATCACCGCGATAATTAATAAAGAAAGCAATACTGATGCTGCTAAATCTTTCCATCGACGCTGCTTGCAGAGGAAAGCCCCAACTAAGGGCATCCAAATAATAGGTAAGGTCTTTACTAGAAAGCCTACCCAAATTGCTAAGACTGCGAAAATATATCGCCGATAGTAAAGACATCCTATTAAAACAATCAATGTATTGGCCACCAAAACGTCAAGGTGAGCATTAGCTATTTGCTCGTTCAACAGCATTGGATTGACTAAATAGGCCATTGCGATCTGGTTGCGGCGATCGGCATTTATTAGCAATCGCCAAATTAAGTAAGCATTCAGTGTATGTACAAGAACGCAGATTAGTTTAAAAATATACACTCCCACTAAAGGGCTAATTGGTACAGCAAGTGCTGATACCGAAAAAAAGAATAGAGAAACTGGGCCGTAGGTAGAAGTTTGTGACCAGTTGAGGAAGGGAGATACGTTAGAAACAAATGTAGAGGAAATATTAAGATAAGGATTGATTTTATGTAAGTTCATCGCTCCGTACTGCAAGTACATATAAATGTCATTGCTTTGGGGATAAGCTATGAGGGCAAGTGCCAGAAAGGGGATTGCATACTTGCAAATATCTAAAAATCTGGAACTTGTCGTTTTTTTTTAGTTAACCATATAATATATGTAACTGTTGCTATTAAGTAGGAACCGTTAATTAGAAGTCTGATCGGACTGAAACCGCTGGTAGGGAAATCGCCATAGTTTTCTCCACCCTGTAAAACGCTGTAAAACTTGGTGATTCCCATTGATGTCATGGCAATACAGAAAATTATGGAAGCTGCTAGTGCGGCAGCATAGAGAATTTTCGGATTTTTTAAGTAATTGTTGAGCATGATGTTATTCATGTTTGTGCGGCAATTTCAGGTATTTTTTTTGCCTTTAGCCTTTGCGGTTATCTGACTAAATGGTGTTCCATCGCAAAGCGAACGAGTTCTGCTCGGTTGTTGCTTTCAGTTTTTCTGAACAAGCTGCTGACGTGCTTTTCGACGGTTCGGGGACTGAGGTGGAGCCGATCGCCTATGAGAATATTAGAAAGACCTTCTGTCAGCAAATCTAGCACTTCTCGCTCTCGCTGCGTCAAAGTCAGAGCATTGTGGCTGCCAGATGCACGCGCGGCGGAGCTATCCCGTAGGGAATCGCCAGTTGCTGACTTTTGAGTGAAAAAATCCGCTTCAGGCGTGCCAGTGGCTCTGCTGCGTGCCTCTGCTGGCATCGGTTCGGGTTCCGGGGAACGAGACGGTGCCTGAGCGATGAGAGCGTAGCGATCGAGCAAAGAGCGAATTACCGCCCCCAATTCCTGAAGTTCAAAAGGCTTAGCCAGATAATTGTCGCACCCCATCTGATAGCCGCGAATCCGTTCCTGCGTGCTCGTGCGTTCCGTCAAAAAAATCACCGGCAGCAATCGGAAAGCGGGACGAGTCCGAACTCGCCGCACGAATTCGTAGCCATCCATCTCGGGCATTGTAATGTCGGTAACAATCAAGTGGGGCTGAAATTCCTCTACCAAGCCCAAAGCTTCTTTGCCGTTCTCAGCAGCGATTACAGAGTATCCGGTAATTTCCAGATAATCGGTAATCGACAAGCGAGTCGCGAAATCGTCGTCAGCAACCAGAATCGTCAAGGGCATGGGGGGACATTAAAAATTAAACATTAAAAATTAAAAGTGATTAATTTCACTTTTAATTTTTAATTCTACTGTTTAATTCTCTTTATAACTTGCAGTTAAAGTAGCAGGTTGCGCTAATTTCCCCTCCAAAGCTACGCCGCGCCCGTTGGCTGCCAAATGGCGCAGAGTTTTGTAAATTGTCTCGATTTGCTCTGGCTTTCCTGCTTTTTTGGCTATTTCTGCTACAGAAAGAGGTGTTTGAGCGTCTTTGAGCACTTGCAGTACCCGTTGCTGCAACTCCAATACAGCAGCGGCCGCTTTTTTGCCTGCTTCGACGCCCGGTTGGTGATAGGCATTGACATTCACCAAGGAACCGTAAAAACCTACGGCTCTTTCGTAGAGGGCGATTAATGCTCCTACTGTCCGAGGGTTGACTTTTGTAATTGTGACAGTAATGGAATCTCGGTGATTTTCGTACAAAGCTTGTCGAGTTCCCTGCAACAAACCAGACAAATAATCTCCCGATGTGACGCCGGTTTCTACTTCAACAGAAATGCCTTGCCTGTCTTCCAAAACTTCGATAAATGTTAGGAAGAAATTCGGCACGCCGTCTCGCAGTTGCTGGACGTAGGCGTGTTGGTCGGTGGTGCCTTTGTTGCCGTAGACTGCGATTCCTTGATAAACTGTGTTGCCGTCTAAATCTTTCTCTTTGCCTAGAGATTCCATGACTAATTGCTGCAAATAGCGGCTGAACAATAGCAGGGAATCTTTGTAAGGCAAAACTACCATGTCTTTTTCGCCGCGTCCGTTGCAGGCATAATACCAGGACATGGCTAAAAGGGCGGCGGGATTGTGTTGAATGTCGGCAATTCTGGTAGCTTCGTCCATGACTTTAGCGCCGTCGAGCATCGCCCGAATGTCGATGCCTTGCAAAGCTGCTGGCAAAAGTCCTACTGCTGAGAGTTCCGAAGTGCGTCCTCCCACCCAGTCTGACATTGGGAAGCTGGCAATCCAGCCTTGTGATTTTGCTAATTTGTCTAGTTGGCTGTCTGTACCGGTGATGGCAACTGCCTGTTTGGCGAAGTCGAGTTTTTGGGCGGCGAAGGCTTTTTGAACTTCGATCATGCCGTTGCGGGGCTCGGGGGTGCCGCCGGATTTGGAGATAGTAATTACTAGGGTGCTGGCGAGTTTGTCTTTGATTTTGCTGAGGATGCGATCGATCCCGGCGGGATCTGTGTTGTCGATAAAATGAATTGCTAGGGGCGGAATGTCTGGGGATAAGGCTTCGGCGACGAATTGAGGGCCGAGGGCTGAACCGCCAATGCCGATCGAGATTATATCGGTAAATTGCGGAGCAAAGGGCGGTTTGATATCGCGGCTTTGAACTTTCTTGACAAAGGCTTCGACTTGTGCTATGCCTTCGATTATTTCTTGTTTTAATTCTGGAGTGGGAGCTAAATCGGGGTTTCGCAGCCAGTAGTGGCCCACCATGCGGTTTTCGTCGGGATTGGCGATCGCACCTGCTTCCAAAGCTGCCATGTCTTTGAAAGCTTTGTCAAATTTGGGCTTCAATGCTGCTGCGAAAGCGTCGTCGAATCCCATGCGGCTGATATCGAGGTAAAGTCCCAATTCCTCGTTGTAGTAAAGCCAGTCAAGATAGCGTTGCCAGAGTGCTGCGGCGTCCATAGGAATTCTCTACAATTTTTATAATGTTCGATCGGCGTCGTCGGGAATCAACCAATTGTAGTTTAAAACGATGTTATGTATGGCTTTTGCAGAATCCCCATAAATTTAAGCATTAGTCGTCTCAAGGCATTCGGCGGCAGCAGAATAAAAGAAAAAAAAATGTGACTTGCGCAACAGTCTTAGTAGGTAGATCGCCCATTGGTGGCAACGCCCCATAGATCGGCTTTGCTAGCATCTAGATTGTCTGTGATGTTCGAGGGGGAGAGGAGGAGAGGGGGAGAGAGGGAGAGAGGGAGATGATTTGACTGTGAAGGGGAATAGTTCATTGAAATATACAATTTAAATGCAGTACAGCTTAGAGCGAAAGTCAAGCGAGAGTGGCATATAGATTTAAGTGTTGTCGGGGTTGGGCTTTGGGCCCTGGTTTGACAATACTCAAATTCTGGCGATCGCCCGCTGTAAAATAGGCCTTGCGGTCTGCTTACATATACTTTTAGCTGCCACTCAACAATCGGCTAAAAATACAATTAACAACTCTCCATTACCTGAAGTGTAGTAGAATATACAGATATTAGAATTAAAGTGCGATCGACTATGCTTACTCTATCAGCAGAATTAAAAGAAAGATTAGCAACCCCGCTCAAAATCGGCGATTTTGAAGTAAAAAGCCGCGTCCTGCAATCGCCCTTATCCGGCGTTACCGATTTGGTATTTCGCCGCCTGGTGCGCCGCTACGCGCCGGATTCGATGATGTACACCGAAATGGTGAACGCTACGGGTTTGCACTACGTGAAGCAACTGCCGAGAATTATGGAAGTTGACCCAAACGAGCGCCCGATTAGCATTCAATTGTTTGACTGCCGGCCGGATTTCTTGGCAGAAGCAGCGCAGAAGGCAGTGGCAGAAGGAGCGGATACTGTTGATATTAATATGGGCTGTCCGGTTAACAAAATTACTAAAAACGGCGGCGGTTCTTCTCTGCTGCGAGACCCGGAAACGGCCGAGGCAATTGTGCGGGCGGTTGTGGAAGCTGTAGAGGTTCCCGTTACTGTTAAAACTCGCATCGGTTGGACTGACAAAGAAATTAATATTTTGGAATTTGCGAAACGGATGGAAGATGCGGGAGCAAAAATGATTACCGTACACGGCCGCACTCGATCGCAGGGTTACACCGGCCCGGCAAAATGGGAGTGGATTCGCCGAGTTAAGGAAGTTTTATCGATTCCAGTTATTGCCAACGGAGACATTTTTTCAGTAGAAGCAGCGGTGCGGTGTCTGGAAGAAACCGGCGCCGACGGAGTTATGTGTTCGCGGGGAACTTTGGGCTATCCATTCTTAGTGGGAGAAGTCGATTATTTCATAAAAACAGGTGTGGAAAAGATAACTCCGACACCAATTGAACGGCTCGAATGTGCTAAGGAACATCTGCGGGCTTTGTGGGAATATAAGGGTGACAGCGGTGTCTGCCAAGCGCGCAAGCACTTAACCTGGTATGCTAAGGGTTTCCCCGGCGCTGGGGAATTGCGGGGCGTGTTGGCTGTGGTAGAAACGGTTGAACAAGGTTGCGATTCGATCGATCGCGCGATCGAGCAATTGCCCGCAGGTTGACACAAATAGCCCGACGAAAGCGGGCTAAGATTTAAGACACAGTTGAAAATTTGTGTGTGGGGAAAAGCATGGATTCATTAAAAGGGCGAGATTTATTAAGTCTGGCAGATTTAAGCATTGACGAATTAAATTATTTGCTGGATCTAGCAGCCAGTTTAAAATCGGGAATGGTCAAGCTGAAACGCAACAAAGTTCTCGGCTTGTTATTTTCCAAAGCTTCAACGCGAACGCGGGTGAGTTTTACGGTGGCAATGTACAAATTGGGAGGGCAAGTAATCGACCTCAATCCCAACGTCACGCAAGTCAGCCGCGGCGAACCTTTGGTCGATACAGCGAGGGTTTTAGACCGATATTTAGACATTTTGGCGATTCGGACTTTCGAGCAAAAGGATTTAGTAACTTTTGCCAATTATGCAAAAATTCCTGTAATTAATGCGCTGACAGATGACGAACATCCCTGTCAAGTGCTGGCGGATTTAATGACAGTGAAAGAGTGTTTTGGCAAGCTGGAAGGAGTGACGTTGGCTTATTTTGGCGACGGCAACAATATGGCGAATTCGCTGATGTTGGGCTGTGCAATGACGGGGATGAATGTCAGAATTGCTTGTCCTGAAGATTTCCAGCCAAATCCTGAGATTGTGGCAAAAGCTAAGGATCTTGCTAACGGAAAAACAGAGGTTACTGTGACGGCTGATGCGGAAGCTGCGGCGAAGAATTCTCAAGTGATTTATACTGATGTTTGGGCAAGTATGGGACAGGAAGAGGAAGCAAAACTCAGGATTCCTTTGTTTGAGCCTTATCAGGTAAATGAACGACTGGTAGAGTTGGCGGCTAAAAATGCAATTGTACTGCACTGTTTGCCGGCACACCGGGATGAAGAGATTACCGATGCGGTGATTGAAGGTGAGCGATCGCGCGTTTGGGATCAGGCGGAAAATCGGATGCACGTTCAGCAAGCTTTGCTGGCGGGTATTCTCGAAAGCGATTAGGTTTGTAGCGAGGATTTCAGTCGTTAAATATCTCGCTAATCCGACAGTCCGCCAGGGGTTTAAACCCCTGGCTCAAAGCTTAAGTCGGTTAAAACCGACTGCTATTATTAGCTTTTTTGCAGGAATTTTCGAGGGTTCGGGAAACCGCAGATGCAACGCAGAGAAACGCAGATAATTTTAGATAGGAAAGTGAATGAATTTAACAGGTATATTGTATTAGTTTGATAGCGGTTTTCAATTTGATATAATGGGCGGCAGCAGTTCCTGAATTGCAATATTAAAAGCGGGAAATTGCAGCGGTGAAATGCTGGCAGTTTCCTCAAGAATGACTTCACTTTGATAGCCATCATCGGCGGGTTCTCGGAAAACGTGCAGTTGTCTCTCATTCACATTTACTACCCAATAATCGACTATTCCCGATCGCGCGTAAATTTGGGCTTTAATTTCGCGATCGTAAGCTAAGCTGCTGTCTGCGACTTCGATAATTAGATATACTTCTGAGGGCGTCGGATGGTGAGTGGCGTAGTCAAAGGGATCGATTCTAACTACGGCGATATCGGGTTCTGGTTCGGAATTGTCGTCGAGGGCGATCGGATCTTGAGTATAGACAGCAGCCAGGTTTTCGAGAAGATCGCGCAGCAGCGTCGCAGTGCGTCTAGTTGCGGAAGTATGAGCAGTTCCTTTTGCACTCATTTTTATAATATTTCCTGAAATTAATTCGACTCGTTCCTCTGGGTGAAAAAATCCCATCTCTCCCAGCTTCTGATATTCTTTAACTGTCCATTTGCGGAGGGTGAAAGGGGCTTCTGTTATTAGCATAGCTTCACCAAAAAAATCACAATTTGATGCAGGATAATTTGATTATAGCTTGAAATTATAGTTTTATACAAGGAAAATTGGAGGCTCTGCCTCCGGATCTTTGTTACCAGGCAGAGCCTGGTAACGAGTGGAAGAATTAGGTGCGGTGTGAAGCGCCCTACAAACTGGCGAAATTCACTTTTGTGACTTCACCAGCAACAACATTAACTGTTTGTTGAATTTGACTTCCGTCAACTTTCAACTGATATGTTCCCGGAGAAAGTTCGATCGCCCCAAACCATCCTTTACCATCCGCCCGCAGTTGGCGCACCTTGCCACCAGCATTAATTGCCTGCAATGTCAAGCTCGCGCCGTCGCAAGTTCGATCGCACTTTTGCAAATTTCCGGCGATCGCGCCTGCAGTCGGCCGCGACTTCCAAGGCATATCGGGAACGACTGCCGGCATTGCCCACACAGGCTGAGTTTGAATGGTTTTACCCGTCGCGCCGTCAACGTATTGACTCGGCACAGAAAGCGCGGTGTAAAACAAATCGTTGCTTTGGGGTACGTATTTCCAAGGCTGGCGGGGCAAATCTCCGCTGCTGCCACCCGATCGCAGTTCGACGTTCGCGTACACGTTGCTGCTAGCGTAGGAATACAGCACCGTACCCGCGACGTGATTTCCTTGCGCAGAGGGGGCTTCGGCGCGGCGGATTTGCGCTAGGGTGTCTTCGATGTAGTTGAGATAGTTGCCGGGGCCGATCGCGATTTGGCGGTTGTACTGGTGGTCTTTAGCGTACTCGATCCAGTGGTTGTAACCCAGCTTCTGCTGCGGCTTGTACTCGCGCTGGTAAGTCATCGGCATCGCCATGTCTAGGATTCCTTCTTCGAGCCAAGCGCGCCAATCCTGCAATACTTCTTGGTAAGGCTGCGTTTTATACCAGCCTGCATCGTTGCTTGGGCCGTCTCCCCAGGCGATCGTCGCCGCCGTAATTTTAACGCGCGGTTTGATGGCAAGGGCTTCTACATAAAGCTTGCGCACTAAATTTGTCACCTGATCGCGCCGCCACTGCATCCACAGGGGATCGCTGGCTGCGGGTTTGCCCGAGCGAGCGTTTTGTTGGTTGAAACGGGCGATCGAAGTAGGATTGTAGCCCCAATTCGGCCCGCCGTAGCGCACGTAATCCAACTGTACGCCGTCCACATCGTAGCGCTTCAGCAAGTCCAAATAGACGGAAACAGTATAATCTAGGGCGTCGGGATGGCCGGGATCGAGGAAACCTTTAGCTTCGCCGCCCTCTGTCAGCATCGCCCAATTGTCGCTGCCAGGGGCATCTGGGCCGTGTTGTTGCCAAACGTGATTCGGGGGAAGTTTGCCGCCGGAAACCACGGGTAGCGTCACCATCCAGGCGTGTACTTCTATACCTGCGGCGTGGGCTTTGTCGATCAAATCTTGGAGGGGATCGAAACCTGCTGGAACGTTGGGATCGAGGGTGCGGGGTTCGATCGCACTCGTGTAAAAGGCATCGCCGCGGCGGCGGACTTGGGCGACGATCGCGTTGGCATTTGCCCGCTGTGCGTCTGCAATCAACTTTGTGACTTCTTGAGGGGTTTTGAAACCTGGGTTGAATGCGTCTACCCAGAAGGCGCGAAATTCGCTGGTTCGGGTTTGTGGGGGCATAAGTGCCATCGCCCGTGAGGGGAACCAGTTTGATAACCAACCGGGAGTCAGCAGAAAACTAATTGTTAAGCCGATCGCGAACAGGCTTGACAAATAGAATGTTTTGTGTTTTCGCATGAGGAATGTGTGAGAAAGCGTTTAACTGTCGTTTACGGACTTTTGGTTCGATCGTCCGCTTGACATTTTCGCACATCTTTGTATTAAAGCAACTGATGGCGCGAAACTGTGTTCTAGAATAGCGATCGCCTATACTGAACTCTGGTATTTTGTATACAATTGCCCGAATTTTTCAATGTACGAACGCACTGATAGTGAGATTGAAGCAATTCAAGAACTGCTCTCGCCACACTTTGGAACTGGCTTTGAGCCTGACGAACTGGCTTTGAGCGAACAGACAATCATCGAGCACGTATTGGAGTATGTAGGTAGCCGATTTACCCGGATGAAGTATATCCTGGGTCTTGCCCTTGATTTTGCGATCGTCGCACAGCGTCTATCTAATGTTGATGACTCTGCCAAAAGACTAAGAGAGTATCTGACAATTGAACAATTATTTCAACGTTATCAAGTTGTCACTGAACGGTGAGAACAACAGGCAAATACACTAACTTTAAAATTTGGTCAATCAACTCAAGTAGGTATCCGACGTATAGAAGAGTCAATTGTTCAATTTTTTCACAGTCTCAATCGTTCTAAATATCCCAGTGCGTATGTTTACAATACAGGTCAATGGCAAAAGTTTCAATACCTGCTGATTCTCTGTTTTCGTCTGTCCGAGTCGGGACGATTTCAACTCTGTCAACAACTTATTGATTTTGGTCTTGAACGATTACCAAGGAACATATTTGTTACTAGAGACTCTTTACGAGTTCGCTTATTTTCCGATATCGTAAGCAATTACCCGCGCAGCGCTCCAGATGAGAATGGAGGTTTAGTTTTTCAAGCCATTGCTTGCGGTTATTTCAAAGCCGATCGACCTCATCTCAGCTTTGTCGTTGATAAGGTACGCACAGGTTCGTCCAGACAGCGGCGTTTTGGAGATATTGACTGTTATTACGGTCTGGATCTAGAAATATCAATAGAAGTAAAAGACTGCCACATTTCCCTGAAAAACCTCAAGCAACAATTGGGAAGTTTCCAGAAACAAGTAACAGGCAATCAAATTCTTGGTGTGGCTTTTGTACTCTCCATAGACGGCGAAGCGAGTTCTGTACTTAGCGACAGCGGTATCATTTCGTTCGCACAAGACGATCTCATTAAATCCGTGATGATCTGGGATTGGCAAAAGCAGGATGCAGCCGTGCATGAAATGCTTCACTATCTTGCTCACATCGAACAAAATCCTAGTGCGGTTAACAGGCTGCTGGGATTTATTCGCGATCGAGACCCCGAACACAACTCTCTTACTTATTATCAAAGTTAAACTGAGATTTCAAGAGCAAGCTGAATGGGAAAGTTTAGGTCTGCATTCAGCGATTTGATTGGTTGCGATCGCGCTCTAACAATTTCCTCATCTGAGTGACTTTGATAAGCCTTGACAACTTCCTTGCCTACCGCCAATCCGAGTAGTGGGGGTACGGCATTTCCGACTTGAATATACTGCGATGTTCTCGAACCAATCACCTCAAAATCATCATCAAAAGATTGCAACCTCAATCCTTCGCGGACAGTCAATCCCCGATGCTGGGTTGGATGAGTGGCTCGTGCAGACGAAGGTTTTCTCATGTTAGAAGTTACAGCAATAGCTGGTTTATTACTAGCTAGTCGAGCATAGCTATTGTGAAAACCGCTGGCTGGTTGAAGGATCTCGGGAATTGACTTTCGGTTTCCTCCATCTGGGATATGCTTCAGAATTTCAATTAAGTTTTGTGAATGATTGGCAGCCTCGTGATGTAGCAGTACATTGGTGGTTTTACGCCTAGCTATTTGATAGTCTGTTTGCGGCTCACTTTGGTAAAATTTACATATTTCCCCTGCATTTAATGGCGGTAAATCTGAAATTGCATCAGCTACAGTCACATAATAGTGAGAACTGGGCACGGGAAACTCAGGCGGCAGCAATCCATCAAGCCAACCTATAAAAAAAGCACGTTTTCGCAGTTGGGGTACGCCGTAGTCAGCGGCTTTTAAAAGGCGACATTTCATGTGATAGCCGATATCAGCAAAGCTAGCAATGACTGAATCGCGCACTTTGCCTCCCTGCATTACCAGCATTCCTTCAACATTCTCGATAATCACATAAGCAGGACGAATTTCTGCCACCAAGTCGCGAAAATTGCGCCATAAAGAATTGCGAGGATCGGCGCTTTCTCGCTTGCCAACGGTGCTAAATCCTTGGCATGGTACTCCCCCAGTAATAATGTCGATTTCTGCGGCCGAAATTTTCAATAATTCCTCTATTTCGGCAACGGTTGTCTGGGTTAAGTCAGATACCAGACAGGGAAGTGGAGATAAGTTGCGTTCAAAAGTTTGTTTGGCGTTTTGACAGTAATCTATGCCGCCGATCGCTTGGATGCCAGCACGTTTAAAACCCAGAGTTAACCCTCCCATACCGCAAAACAAGTCAAGGCTGCGCGGAAAACGCTTGGTTTGAGTTTTTGTCATCGTTAGCTACCTCCTGATAGAACTATATGAACAGTCAACATACTTTCGCAAAAGTTATATATTTTCGCCTGTGCTTGACATTTTCGCACATCGGTGCCAGTTTAGGCGACAATAGACTGAACAGGCGATTCACGCTCGGGATAGCTACGCTTCACAGACTTTTATCAACAAATGACAGCACCCCACTTTCAAACCCTAGCCCTTCCGGGTGACAGCAAGACAACAGCCAGCAATTTACTCGATCGAGTAGACATCCTACGCTTAGAAGCAACCCAAAAATTGCAGCAAAGCCAGAGGGGAGAAAAAGGACAATTTTTAACACCTTCCTCCGTGGCAAGTTTGATGGCTGGAATGTTTGAATTCAAGTGTTCAGATATATCTCTATTAGATGCCGGCGCAGGTATTGGTTCCCTGTTAGCAGCCGTTGTTTGCGAACTTTGCCAGCGCCAAAACAAGCCACGCAGCCTGCACGTTACCGCTTATGAAATAGACATTATTTTGATTGATTACCTCAAACAAACCTTAGAATTGTGCAGGATTGAATGTCAGGGTTTGGGGATATATTTTACCAGTGAAATTCGTCAAATGGATTTCATACAAGACAGCGCCGATATGTTGCAGCCCAGTCTATTTACAAAGCAAGTAAAACAGGAATTTACCAATGCAATTATCAATCCTCCCTATGCAAAGATTGACGCTAAATCCCAAGTCCGCACCTGGCTGCGTTCTATAGGAGTAGAAACCAGCAATCTCTACGCCGGCTTCACAGTTGCAGCAGCTAAACTGCTGAAACCAAACGGTGAATTAGTATCGATTACTCCCCGCAGCTTTTGCAACGGTTTATACTTTCGAGATTTCCGCCAAGTCTTCCTGCAAATGATGGCTTTACGCCAAATACACATCTTTGAATCGCGACAGCAAATATTTCGCGATGATGCGGTGCTGCAAGAAACTATTATTGTGCGCGCTACGAAACAAAGAGAAAAGCCCGATACTGTAATGATTACCTCAAGCAATGGCGTTGGCGACGAGCTAATTTTGTCTCACCAACTGCCTTATGCCGCTCTAATCAATCCCAACGATTCCGAGCAATTTATTCGGATTTTACCGGATGCTGTCAGCCAGGAAGTAGTCGAGCAAATGGCTCAATTTACTGGCACTCTCGATGAATTAGACTTAACTGTTTCTACCGGGAAAGTTGTAGATTTCCGCGTGCGATCGGACTTGCGGCTAGAACCAGAAAACGGTACTGTTCCGCTGATCTATCCAGCACATTTCTCGGCTGGCTGTGTTGAATATCCCACTACCACGAAAAAACATCAAGCTTTAGCAGTCACGGAAAAAACTGCTGCACAGCTTGTACCTAACGAACATTATGTTTTGACCAAGCGCTTCTCGTCAAAGGAAGAGAAAAAGCGAATCGTTGCAGTTGTCTGGAATGCCAACAAAATTAATAGTTCTAGCGTTGGTTTTGAGAACCATTTGAATTATTTTCACCAACAGGGACGCGGATTAGACCTCACCCTCGCGCGCGGATTGACAGTTTATCTAAATTCGAGTTTGGTAGATGCGTTTTTCCGACTGTTCAACGGAAACACTCAAGTTAATGCTACTGATTTGCGTAATTTGAAGTATCCTAATTTAAAGCAATTACTTTTAGTTGGCGCTCAAATAGGAGAAATATTTCCTACACAGCGGGAGATTGATGAACTTGTCGAGAGACAACTGCTGAACGCGACGAATCCGTTAGAAAATAGCCCGATGACAATCAAAAACCGCATTGATGAATATTAGGTTTGATCGTTCGGAATGCAAGTCCTGTGATTTGATGAGAACTTGCATTCCGATGCTGCGAACAGCATTAGTTTGATCGTGATGACTTTAGTCCTCTGATTTTATGAGGACTAAAGTCATCACTGCGAACAGCTTTGATTGCAGGCAATTTAACATGATGGTAAAATAGACTGTTTATATGGCTGCGGCTGGCATCGCAATGGCATATACTGCGATCGCACCAGTTTAATTGACCGGAAATTGTCGATCGCACTCAGTAAATCAAATCAGTAAATCAGCTCAGTAGTTAGCCCAAATATGTCTGCAATGGAAAAAAAACCGATCGATGGATTGTGGGTATCAGTATTGTACTTCGCTCAGGGTCTCCCTTACACCGTCGTTAATTTAATGTCGGTGATTTTTTTGAAAGGTATGGGAACCAGCAACGAGCTGATCGGATTGACAAGTCTGTTGTCTTTTCCCTGGGTATTAAAAGGTTTGTGGGGGCCCGTCGTTGATTTGTATTCCACTAAACGCAAGTGGATTTTAACAACGGAAATTATTTCTATTTTTCTGTTTGCGTTGCTGGCTTTTGGTGTATTAACGCCGGAACCTGTTATTATATCACTTGTGCTCTTTACGGCGATCGCCTTTGTGTCAGCTACTCACGACATCGCCATTGATGGATTTTATTTAAACGCTCTGAATAAAGACAAACAAGCGCTATTTGTCGGCGTTCGCAACACCGCCTACAGGGGCGCAGTCATTGCCGGCAGCGGTGTATTGGTGTTTTTAGCGGGGAAACTGGCAGAACAGCATTTAGTAACCGGAAATACTGGCGATACCAAAATATATCAGGACATTCAGTTGTCACTTTTGGGTTCATCTTTTAGCGTGTCTGCACTTAAATATGGATGGGCGACAGCGTTTGGCATTTGTGCCATTATATTTGTGCTGATTTATCTGTTCCAGCGCTGGTATCTTCCCTATCCCAAAAATTATGCTCTCGAAGCCGGCGCACCCCAGCAGACAACGAGCTTTATCGAGGCATTTAAAACCTATTTCGAGCAAGATAAAATTGGCTGGATTGTCACTTATGTCTTGATTTTTCGATTGGGCGATGCCTTAACATTTAAAATGGCTCCTCCTTTTTTAATGGATAAAGTTGAGAAAGGAGGGTTAGCTGTTTCTACGTCGGAGATGGGTTTGCTGTCGGGTACTGTTGGGGTAATTTTTCTGTTAATCGGAGGGTTGCTGGGCGGCTATTTGATTGCTACACAAGGATTGAAAAAATGGATGTGGCCGACGGCAATTCTGCAAAATTCGACTAACTTGCTGTATTGGATGTTGGCAATCAATCAACCGGGGATTGAATGGGCTTATGCCGTAAACTCGATCGAGCAATTCACTTACGGACTGGGCGTAGCTGCCTATACAGTGTTCTTAATGCGGACTGTCCGGCCCGAATACGAAGCATCCCACTACGCGATTACAACGGCTTTTATGGCAGCAGGAGTGCTGATTCCTGGGGTTTTTAGCGGCTACTTACAGGCAGGACTCGGCTATCAAAATTATTTCTTGTTCAGTTCACTGGCTGTGATTCCCGGTATGCTGACGATTTTCTTTTTGCCGCTAGAGGATGAGAAAAAATTAGTATCCATGCCCAGACCTGGATTGGACGATCCAGATTAATTAAATTGCATCTGTTGAGAACCCGCCGAACAACGGATACAAGGCGCAGACTTAAGTCGTGGAGAAATCAAAATTTTAGACCAAAGTTCAAGCTCTTATATTCATCTATGGAGTAAATCTAAAATCTAAAATCTAAAATCTAAAATCGACTGACGTTCCTAGTTGACTCCAGAAAATAGAGGACACAACATTGTTGTGTCCCTACTTAATACCAAATCCGGGTTATTCATCCCGGCGATAAGTTGCATGGTGCGTCGCTCGTTTAATCTGGAGCTACAGCGATAATTTTTCTCAGGCGACACACCCTACAAGGGTGAAATGATCGAGGGGGTTGGGAACCCGGATTTGGTATAATATCTGTATTGTCAGCCGCGAACTAAATCGAAATAAAATCCCTAGCTGTTAGCGGACTCCCTGGAATGCCGGTAATACTGGCAAGAACTTCGCCGCTGCTGGCAATTTCGATCGTTGTGGAAATATCGCCTTGAGTAACTCTCAGTTGGTTGAAGCTCAAACCTCTAGTCAAACCGATTAAATCTTGACCCTGTTGAAAGTCTATAAGTGTATCTGTACCGGCGCCTGTTCCTAACACTAATACGTCGCGTCCACCCCCGCCAATTAAGAGATCCGCACCCACTCCGCCAACGAGGGTATCGTCCCCGTCTCCCCCATTCAAATTGTCATCTCCTTTGCCGCCGAATAGCAGGTCGTTGCCGGCGCCACCGCTGATAATATCGTTGCTTTTGTTGCCGCTGAGAGTGTCGTTTCCCCCATTACCAACGATAAAATCTTCCCCGGCAAAACCTGAGGCTGTATTGTTGGCAGCGTCGCCCAATAAATAATTAATTTGCGACGGATCGAGAGCAGTTTTTATTGCCACAACGTTTCCGATAAAGGAGGTTCCCGGAGCGGTTCTCAATTGCTCTAAACTGCTGCGCGATTGCAATGCCTCTCCTAATTCCGGCAGCGCAAATTCTAAGCCAGCTAACAGCTCTAAATAATCTGAATCTGTAAAAGTAAAGTCAGGACTGCTCAACTGGTTGACCGAGATTTCTGCCTGAGTCAGGCCGGGAGGAGGAGTTGTTAATAAGCCTGCTTGCGTGTGCTTGTCTAACACCAGTAACGGGTTAATAATCGGGTTAGTAAATGTTTGCAAAACAACTTTTCCTGGCAGAAAAGCTTCTCCCCCTAAACTCACAAAATCTCCGCTAACAACGTAGTGAGTTACATTCTTGCCGGCGCCGGCTTTCTGCGTAAAAGTATTGACTGTACTCCGAGCAATTCCGGGAGAATTAAAGGTGACAATATCTCCGATCGCAGATGTGAATTCTGTGGCTGCTAGCTGCGTTATGGCGCCGCCCAAGCTGTGCCCGAGAAGGTCTGGCGGCAAGCGTCGGGGGTTTTTTGTTGTATCTTGACCGATCTGTGTCAGCCAAGTTCCTAGGGCTTGTTTGTTGGCTTCAAATTGGTTGAAACCGACGCCGCGCTTGTCTCCGTTGGCAATATCGTCTACGAGGGAGTCGGTGCCGCGAAATACCAATACGGGCGGTTTGTCTGGGGTGGTGGAAATTAAGCCGATCGCGTGAAATCCAGTTAGGGGATCGTCAAAGGTGCGATCGATTCGGTAGCCGGCTGCCGTCAAACCAGCTTGAACTACAGTTTGTAACTGGGGGTTGTTATCTATGTAAGCTAATTGCTTGGCTATAGTTTCGTAAGCGGCGGGGGAGGATGGCATATTCTTTTTATTTCCTGTCGTTTGATTGGGATTGGCTTTTTAAGCTACTCCACTCATTTTACAGTAAATTAGGTTGATCAACAATATTTATTTCTCCGATTGCGCGTTCCTAAATCAGCCAATAGTCGGCTTGTGGCAGCGGATTTCGCAAGAGCAAAAAACACACACTAAAAAAGATTTTTGCCCAATAACTTGCTGTTTTTGCGCTACCCAAACTACCATTTTTTATCCATTAAATCTGCACAAAATCCGGTCGCGTCAGGTCGTTAGCCGACACGCCTCTGACAGTCGCCAGAATTTCTCCAGTAATCGGGATAGTAATTACAGCTCCGTCAACACTTGGGGTAACAATAATTTGAGGGAAAGTTAGACCCCGCGATAGGCCAATTAAATCTTCACCCTTTTGAAAATCGACAATCGCATCTGCTCCGCCACCGGATTCTAATACAAAGCGATCGCGCCCTGCGCCACCAATTAAAAAATCGTTACCAAATTCGCCGGAAATCAAATCGTTTCCGTCGCCGCCTTCCAAATAATCGTTATTTCTGCCGCCGTACAAGAAGTCGTCGCCACCGCCGCCGATGATGCTGTCATTACCTCTATTGCCTCTGAGAGTATCGCTACCGCCGTTGCCGATAATTGTATCCTCTCCAGGGCCGCCGCTAGCAGCATTGTTGCGATCGTCGCCTAATAAGTAATTCGGTTGCAGAGGAGCTAAACCGAATTGCATTTGTCTGATTAAGTCCACAAAAGAAAATTCTGGGGCTGTTCTCAAACTCTCTGCACCCGCTCTATTTCTGATTGCTACTGACACATTTGCCAGGGGAAAATTTAGCGCAGCTATAAACTCGTTAAAATCTGAGTCGTTGTTGTTATAAGCAAAGTCGGGACTGTTTAAGTCTTGGAGGGAAATTTGCCTCTGGAAAAAACCCGCTGGCGGAGCAGTTAACAAATTTTCTGTTCGGTGTTTTGCCAAAACAGTTAAGGGATTAATACTCGGGTCAGTAAAAGTTTGGAGAAATACTTTTCCCTGTATAAATGCTTCGCCAAACAAGCTGACAATATCTCCGCTGACAATGTAGTGACTGACATTTTTGTTGCCTGCCCTACTGAGATTTTTCCGAAAATTGCTGGCGGTACTCGCTGAGACTCCGGGAGAGTTGAAAGTAAAGATATCGCCGGTGATAGATGTATATTCGCTCGCTACAATTTGAGCGATCGCTCCGCCCCAACTGTGCCCGACGACATCGGGCAATAACTTGCTGGGGTTTTTAGCAGTATCTTGACCGATTTCTGTGAGCCAGTTTTTGACATTATCTTTGTTTTTTTCAAATTCGGGTAAGCCGATGTCCCGGGAGGCGGAAAACATAGCGTCGCCGTCGATGAAATCTGTACCTCGAAATACGAGGACGGGCGGTTTTTGGGGGTCGGAGGAACCGAAGCCGATCGCATAAAATCCGGTTTCTTTGTCGTCGAATATGCGATCGATATAGTAGCCGTTAGTGTCCAGGAAGCGCGAAACTTGATTTTGCGCGTTCGGCTTTTGATTCAAAAAAATAATTGACTTGGCGAGAGCTTCATAAACAGCAGGCGAGGCACTCATAATATTTTATTGTGTGTGGGTTGGTATTTGCGATCGCTCTCGGATTGAGCTAGTTGTCCAATGCCAGCGATTATAACTGACAAGATTTGTATGGTACACTCGATCGTATCAACTCAAGAATCAATTTTTTGCGGTTATGACTATCATTCGTCAATATATTGCTCCATTGATAGCGATATTAGTATTTTTCGTGGCTCTGGTAGCAGTCAGCGCTCGCATCTTTTTGCCGGCTGACATGGCTGCCCCGGCACCGATTGAGGAAGCGATCCCGCCTCATCAAGCGGGAGGAGTGAATCCGATTTTCTTGGGGCTAAATTATTCCCCTCTCCCTGTCCGAATCCGCTGATGTCGGCGCTGTTGATACCGGGCTACGGGCTGCGATCGGGATCGGGACTCGATCGCGCAAAACTGCTAAAGTTCCTCCACCATACTTACAGAGAGCTTTACCCGGATCGGGAATTGGGACATTTGGCTCAAACTGTCGAGCAGTATTTTTCTAACCAGACGCCGGTTTGGTGGGTAGAGTGCCTGAAAAACAACCCCTTTGAGGCAGAAAGTTTTTCCGGGCTGCCCGAGGGGTCTCTAAATCCCAAATCTGTTGTCGGATGTTTGTGGTTGGGAAATGCGATCGACCAAACCACTGGAGAACGCCACGGTCACATTTTCCTGCTTTACATAGCACCGGAACACCGCCGTCAGGGACTCGGGGCAGCTTTAGTTATTCATGCGGAAAATTGGGCGCGTTCAAGGGGCGATCGACAAATTGGTTTGCAAGTTTTTTTGAGCAATCAGCCTGCGATGAATCTCTATCAAAAATTAGGCTATGAGAGTCATTCTGTCTGGATGATAAAATCTCTTTGAAAAACTAGAAGTATAGCCATTCTCAAGGACGGCGAGGTATAGACGGTAATGGGTAATGGGTAATGGGGAAAAAGGTAATTGGTAATAAAGCAATCGCTCGTGCTTGACCGAAATTGAGAACCACTATATTTGTTTGTAGTCAGGACTTGAGTTCTGATTCATCCAAATGATCGGGACTATTCGTCCTCACTGCGAAGTTTATGGAGGACTCTTCGTCCGAACGATCAAACTTAGGTAACAGCAGAGGTATTTGTTTGTAGTCATGTGCGCCCGATCGCACCCTACAATTATTGACCGTTGACTGAGTTGCACTCGGAGCATCCTCTGTGCGGTAAAGTTTTTTTATGAACAATAACGACTATTCCAACGCCCTCGATATTGACACGGAACTGGAAAGCCCTTTGGATCAATTTGACGAATCCGAACCCCCGCTGCCAGATCCAGAAGAAATGCTGCCTTTGCTGGAATCGCCGGAACCTCAGCACCGAATGATTGCGGCGCGGGCTTTTTGCGAACTCCAGGACGATCGCGCGATTTCGCATTTAATTAATTTGTTGAGAGACGGTTGCCCCTTGGTGCGGGTGAGCGCGGCCTATGCGTTGGGGCGAAATCCGAGTCCCGATGCTGTGGAACCGCTGATTCTTCAGCTCAACCGCGATTGGAACGGTTACGTTCGCAAAGGGGTAGTTTGGGCCCTGGGAAATTGCAGCGATCCCCGCGCTTTGCCATCTTTAATTGATGCTCTGAGAACTGATATTTCGGCGGTGCGTTTGTGGGCGGCGAGTTCTCTGGGTCAAATGGCAAAAGTTGGTTACTATGTCGTAATTGCTGCGATTCCGCCGTTGATTGAATCGCTGCGGGGAGATGCTGTGTCTGCCGTGCGAAGTAACTCCGCTTGGGCGATCGGGCAACTGGCGCGGGAGTTGCCGAATAATGTAGTGTACGCTGGGGCGATCGACGCTTTAATTGAAGCATTAGAAGAAGATGAAGATATGGGCGTGCGGGAAGATGCTAAATCTTCGCTCTTGCGAGTCGGCGATCCGCGCGGTTTGCAGATAATTGAAGACTTAGAAATGGAAGGACTGTTATGAGGAAATTTTCACAATTAAACACCGTTTATCAATTACCCCTTAGCCGTTACCAATTATGATATTCATCAATCCCAAGACAGATTTTGGCTTCAAAAAAATCTTTGCATCGCCCCAGCACAAAGAAGTGTTGATTAGCTTCCTGAATGCCATGCTCTACAACGCAGAGCCGACCATTCAAGACTTAGAAATCATCGATCCCTACGCCGCACCGACAATTACTGGTTTAAAAGACACTTACCTGGATGTCAAAGCCAAAATTACGGGCAACAAAACTGTCATTATCGAAATGCAGGTAATTAATGTAGAAGCTTTTACCAAGCGCGTCATCTATAATGCAGCCAAAACCTACGCAACTCAACTCAAACCGAGAGAAGGCTACTCAAAATTAAATCCTTTGATTGCTTTAACAATTACCGATTTTGTTCTGTTTGAAAATACAGAGAAATTCCTCACTCATTTTGTCTTTAAAGAAGTTGAAGAAAACATCGAATATTACAGAGAAATAGAGTTGTTTTTTCTGGAACTCCCCAAATTCAATAAAAGATTAGAAGAAGTTGAAGGTTTGATTCAAAGTTGGGCTTATTTTATCAAAAATGCTCCCGATCTGGAGGAAATACCGGATAAATTTGCATCAGTACCTGAAATGCAAACAGCTTTTAACATCGCCAACAGGTCAAATTTAAACCTTGAGGAATTACAAGCATTAGAAAAACGGGAAATGTTTTTTGAAGACCAACGTGGTGCTGTAATTAAAGGTCGTCGAGAAGGTAGAATTGAGGGGCAAATAGAATTAATTATGCGTCAAATTGCGCGGCGTACTGGTGAGATTTCGCCAGAAATTCAAACTCGCATCCAGCAGCTATCTCCCGAACAATTGGATGATTTAGGTGAAATTTTGTTAGATTTTACCACTCAAGAGGATTTGATTGCTTGGCTTGAATCGGCTTCCAAGTAAATTTTTACCGACCATACAATCGCTCAATTACCCATTATGCCTTTCATCAATCCCAAAACAGATTTTGGTTTCAAAAAGATCTTTGCTTCGCCCCAAAGCAAAGACATTTTGATCAGCTTCCTGAATGCTATGCTCTATGATGCACAGCCAACCATTGAAGATTTAGAAATCATCGATCCTTACAGCGCACCGAGTGTGACTGGATTAAAAGACACTTACCTGGATGTCAAAGCCAAAATTACAGGCAACAAAACTGTCATTATCGAAATGCAGGTAATTAATGTAGAAGCTTTTACCAAGCGCGTCATCTATAATGCAGCCAAAACCTACGCAACTCAACTCAAACCGAGGGAAGGCTACTCAAAATTAAATCCTTTGATTGCCTTGACAATTACCGATTTTATTCTGTTTGAGAATTCCCCGAAATTTCTCACACATTTTGTTTTCAAAGAACTGGAAGAAAACTTTGAGTATTACAACAGAGAAATTGAATTAGTGTTTGTCGAACTACCCAAGTTCAACACAGAACTCGAACAAGTGGAAAACCTGATTCAAAGCTGGATTTATTTTATCAAGAATGCTCCTCAATTCGATGAAATTCCCGAAAAGTTTGCATCAATGCCTGAGATTCAAACAGCTTTCTCCATTGCGAACAGGGCTAATTTAAGCGTTAAGGAATTAGTGGAATTTGAAAAACGGGAAATGTTTTTTGAAGACCAGCGAGGTGCTATTACTAAAGGGATAGAACAAGGTCGTCAAGAAGGTCGTCAAGAAGGTCGCCAAGAGGGCATACAAGAAGGTCTCCAGCAAGGTCTCCAACAAGGTCTCCAACAAGGTCTCCAACAAGGCGTAATTGAGGGACAAACAGGATTAATCATGCGTCTAATTGCGCGACGAACTGGTGAGATTTCGCCGGAAATTCAAACTCGCATCCAGCAGCTATCTCCTGAACAATTGGATGATTTAGGTGAAATTTTGTTGGATTTTACCAATCAAGAGGATTTGATTGCTTGGCTTGAATCGGCTTCTAGATAAATCTCTAAAAAAGTGATTAAGTTGGTAGTGAGGACTTTAGTTCTCTTCTTCTCTATGAGTCAATCAGGACTAAAGTCCTTACTACGAAACTACGAACCAATTTTATTGTGGATAATATCAAAGCGGCTAATCTAACAAGTCTGGTTCCCGGCGCACAATCATGTCGTAAAGCGGTTGAAAGCTAAACCATCCCATGCGGTGCGAGCCTACTTGCTGCTGTGTCAAACGCGCACATTCAGGCTTGATGAGAATGGGTTTTCCCGCTGCTTCGGCCATTAACTGCGCTTGACAAGAACGTTCCATTGCAATAAACCACCAAGCTGCTTCATCTACTGTTTGACCGACTGTTAACAGTCCGTGATTTTGTAAAATAATTGCTTTTTTGTCACCTAAAGTTTTGGCGATGCGTTTAGCTTCTTCGATTTCCAAAACAACACCGGTGTAGTCGTCAAATAAAGCTTGGTCTTCATAAAAAGAACAAGCATCTTGCGTCAGCGGGTCAAGCAGGCGGCCGAGACTCGACCAACTTTTGCCGTAGGGAGAATGGGCGTGGGCTGCTGCGATTACGTCGGGGCGGGCGCTGTGCACTTGCGAATGAATGGCAAATGCTGCTTCGTTTACGGGTTTGTTTCCTTCAACAACTTCGCCTTTGTGGTTGACTAAAATTAGGTCGCTGACTCGAATTAAACTAAAGTGCATTCCAAAGGAATTGACCCAGAAATGATCCAGGTGTTCGGGGTCGCGGACGGTGATGTGTCCGGCAATTCCTTCGCTGAATCCGAAGCGACCAAATAATCTGAGTGCGGCAGCTAAACGCTGTTTGCGGTGGCGGCGTTCTTCTTCAATTGAGTTGAATGTTGGAGGTTGAAAAGTAACTTTTGGAACTTTTACTGCAATCATAAGCTGTTTGGTAATTGGTGATTAGTCCTGCCGTCATTAGTCATTGTTTCATATTCGCTGAGGCGGAGGCCTGCTATGTTTTTGCAGTCGAAAGTGGCGTTATTGCCCGGACGCCGTTCGATTAATTCGATGATTTGTCCGGCGGGGTTTTGCAGAAACCACTGGGTTAATGAGCCGTAGTCTAAAGGTCGATCGGACAGCGGTTGAAAGTTTTTGTTTTGCCATATTGTAGCAGCATTCTGCACGTTTTCGACTCGAATCGCGACGTGGTGAACTGCTGCTAATCCTCTTTCTTCCTGGAAGCGGTTTTTTTGGTCGCCGGCTGCGTGGGGCGCATCCAATACTACTAAGCCGCCGGCTGGCATTAATAAGGTCATTAAATGCAGCCACAAATCCGAGGGAACATTGATGTTTTCCGAACAAAAGTTGATCGGGAATAAGTCGGGGCCTTCGACTGTTGTGGCGCCGAAGGGCCCAAAAGATTTGGCGTAGTTTTCGAGGGCGGTGCGGCTGGGAAATGTGATGACAAAGTGGTCGATCGCAACTGGTTCGCAATACAGGTGTGTTTCAAACGTCCAGGTTGTTAAAAAGTCGGGCGTGATAAATTTGGGGTTGAATTCCAGCAAGCCATTTTTTTCGATGAAAGGTGAGTCAAGATGGCTGTCAAGGTTGCGATCGAACTTTAGGGTTGGTAGGTTCAAATTTTTCATGTCTCTCACCCGATGTTAACTTTGCAAAACTGCGAATTTTGTTTACAGGCTGAAGTTGACTCACATTTAGTGCGCGTTACTTCAAAAATAACACAAAATTTAATACTGGCAAGCCGATCGCCCGATCGCAAGTCCCAAACCTCGATCGATCAAAAATCGGCTGATTTGCCGATCGCGATTCCAGCCAACCACGCCGTAGTCCACGCACTTTGGAAATTAAAACCGCCCGTCACGCCGTCGATATCCAAGATTTCGCCAGCAAAGAAAAGTCCGGGACAGCGGCGGCTTTCCATTGTCTTAAAATCAACTTCTTTGAGGCTGACACCGCCGCAAGTGACGAATTCTTCCTTAAATGCGCCTTTTCCTGCAATCTGATATTCGCCTTGGACGAGTTCTTGTAAAAGGCGATCGAGAATTTTGTTAGATAAGTCGGCCCAGCGTTTTTGGTCATCAATGCCGATCGCACTTGTCAAACGTTCCCAAAGGCGGTGCGGCATCGGAAACGGACAGCTAGAGACGATTAATCGGTGCGACAACTGCGATTTAACCCCTAGGAGTTGCTGCCGCAAAACCTCCGCATTGTACTGGGGAAGCCAATTAATCAGCACAGAAGTCTTATAATGGCGATCGTGCAAAAATCTCGCACCCCAAGCCGAAAGTTTGAGTACAGCAGGCCCGCTGACACCCCAGTGAGTAATTAACAAAGGTCCGCTTTGTTCTAATTTAGCACCAGGCAATTTCACCTTAGCATTAGGAACAGAAACCCCGGCTAAATCTTTGATTCTGCTGTCGGAAATATTAAAAGTAAATAGAGAAGGAACGGGCTGTTCTACAGTATTACCTAAGTCTTTTGCCCACTTGAAACCGGAGGGATTGCTACCTGTAGCGAGAAGAATGCGATCGCACCGCAATGTCTCCCCCGATTTCAACTCAATTGTAAATGTCGGGGCGCTGCCTTCGGGCCCGCCCTCTGCGGTATTCCCCGGTAATTTCTTTACTGAAACGACTGCATCGCCGGTGCGAATTTTCACGCCTGCATCCTCAGCGGCGCGGATCAAACAGTTAACAATTGTCGCCGAATCGTCTGTAATCGGAAACATTCGCCCGTCTTCTTCTGTTTTCAATTTCACGCCGTGACTGGCAAACCATTCTACAGTATCGCGGGGTTGAAATCGAGTAAAAGCACCGCGCAGAGCTTTCCCTCCTCTGGGGTAATTCTGCACTAAAACACCGCTGTCAAAACAAGCGTGAGTTACGTTGCAGCGTCCGCCGCCAGAGATGCGAACTTTTGCCAGGACTTGGCGGCCCGCTTCTAGTAAAGTGACGCGGGCCTGCGGATAGGTTTTGGCACAGGTAATTGCACTAAAAAAACCTGCTGCACCGCCACCTATGACTGTAATTTTTAGCATTCGATCGGACAAATTTTTTCTCGCTTATTCTGGTTCACAATGGGATTTTGCCGCCCCGCAAGTGGGACAAACCCAATTGTCAAAGCCTCTAGAACCGAAGTTCTAGAGGCTAGATGGTATCTTTTATTAGTTTACCACTGTCAGGGGACTAGACTTTTGCTAAAGGCTTAGTCCAAACGCCACTTTCATCTTCTTCGTACTCCTTGTGAATGGCGTCCCAGGCGGTGTGTTCTGCTTGGATCGAGTCGTTGCTTTCGTCAAATGCGGCGTTGTAGGATTCCATAAAGGTTTTTTGTGCTGCTTCCGACAGGTGCGATCGCACTTCTGGAGACAAGTCAGCCGGACTGTTGCAGCGACCTTTTACAGCGCGCGGTAGCGTCATTTCGCTAACTGAAACTTCTTCGCCGCCTGCGCTTTCAAGCAGGAGTTGAAATTCGCCAGATTTATCTGCGGGAACTTCGGCCATCACGAGAAATTCGCCTGCTTCGACGCGGGTTTGATAGATAGTTGCTTTGTCTTCGGGCATTCCCAAAGCGACTAATGCCGAAACTAAGCCCGCACCGGCCGAACCTGCGATCGCGCCGCTAGCTGCACCCAATAATACAGCACCCAGCGGGCCTGCGGATACTACTGCACCGACAAAGGGAATAAACAGCACGCCGACGCCAGTTAGCAAACCCAAAAAAGAACCGAATAAGGAACCAAAAATCGCGCCGCTTCTCAGGCCTCCTAAAATCACATCTTTTTTAGTCAGAAAGCCAGCAATTTTAGTTTTGGACTGAAAGTTTTTGCCCATTACGGAAATGTGGTCGCGGGAGACTCCCCGATCGAGCAACCGCCGAATTACGCCGTCTAATTGTTCTTCTTCCTTAAATACGGCTGAAACTGTGCGTTCTGCTAGATATTCCTCTGTCATTGTTCCTCCTTGATGGTTTGTCGATTATTTGTGCTTGTTTTTAGTATATGAGGACACTGTAGGGCGATCGCATCGATCTTGAGGTAGAGGTCGAGCGACTGCTGGTAGATTGAGTCTATATCAAAGGGGTTAAAGAGGCTGGTAGTTTCCGGTGCTAGCGGTTATTTTAGGCTTTTATTCAGCTCTAATGTACTCGGCTAGAAATACCAATTGATCGATCATTTCTTCGGCTGACTTAGCAGCAATCAAGTTGAAAAAACCCCGCAACTGCTCGCCAATCGAGTACCGCTGTTGAACACCCATAATAATTCCAGCATGACCGATATCTTCGGAAATAAAGGTACTGTGCAAACGACAAAAATCTTTAGTGTTGAAACTGTATATGGCACGCCCTTGCTCTGCTGCCCAGATGAGTTGTTCCTCATCTGAACAGCTAAGCTTGTTAGCGTCCGAGGTAGTTATCACGTCTACACCAGAAGTTCGCAGAGCGAGTATCAGCGAGCGTTGGAGAATATCCTCATCCATGTATAAACAAATTCGGCTCACGATAGCTTACCTGCCATATATTCTGCTTCCAAACGGTCATACTCTTCATAGTAAGCTGCTATGGATGCGTCCGTTGCTTCCTTGTTCGCGTAATAGTAAGTGAGCGCTGCATAAATTTGTGCTAAAGTCAAGTGCGGTATTTCATCAATGATTTGTTGTGGAGTCATCCCGGCATTAAAATCAATAGCAATGTTTTCTACTGTAATTCTAGTTCCTGCGATGCGGGGGCGGCCGCCGCAAGTTCCCGGCGTGCGGATAATTAGCGTTCCAATATCAACGGCAGTTGTCATATTTACCTCGATTGAGTTAACTTTATTCTATTGTAACGCAGCTTCATTTCTACCCGATCGCACTTTCGCAACATTAACCAATGCCACTAGCACCTTTGTTTCCTGTCGTTCATCCCATTCTCAAAACAGCTTTTCCCAGATGCCTGTGGACGGGAGATATCAACAGCCGAGAAATTGCCCTAACATTTGACGACGGGCCGCACCGGCTGCACACACCTCAACTGCTAAAAGTTTTAGATAAATACGACATCAAAGCGAGTTTTTTCTGGCTGGGATTTTGCGTGGACAGGCATCCAGAAACGGCTAAAGAAGTATGCGATCGCGGACACTGGATCGGCCTCCACGGCTACCAGCACGTATCCTTTGCCAAACTCAAAACCCACGAACTAAAACAAAGTTTAGCAGACACGCAAAAAGCAATTAGCAAAGCTTGCGATTTAGACCCAAAATTAATCCGCGACGTGCGGCCTCCGAACGGCATTTTTACGCCGCGAACATTAGAGTTATTGAAACAGTGGGAATATCGCCCGGTAATGTGGAGTGTTGTCCCGGAAGATTGGGTGCGGCCGGGGGTGAAGAAAGTTATCAGTCGCGTCGTGCAGCAAACAGAAAACGGTTCAATTATTGTACTGCACGACGGCTATTGCGGCGGCGAAGATGTTGCCGCTTCGGCTGATAAAATCATTCCCTTGCTTTTGTATAAAGGTTACAAATTTGTAACAGTCGATCGCCTTTGGGAACAAGTTTCTGCCTGATGGTGTCAGTGCGATCGCCACTCCGAACACAGAAACCGGGTTTTTTAACCGAGATTCAGGGGTTTTCAGCAAGTATTGCGATTAAAAACTCCGGTTTCTTGCCAAAAGTTCAATTTAGCAAAGAGGACGCGAAGATGGCACTAAAAGCAGACACTTTTTATAACCCGCCGCGCTTGGTAGGAGACGACACATCGGAAAATCTTACGCTTTCCGTGGGACAGCTTGCTAATTTTCCAGGTGGCGCGTGGTTGTTAGCTGGAGGGGATACTGTAACGGGTTCCTCAGATGCAGAATTGATTCTAGGAAATGCTGGTGACGATCGCATTTTTGGCAATGACGGCAACGACTCACTTTACGGTGGCAAAGGTGACGATGCGCTGGTAGGAGAAAATGGTAACGACTTGCTCAAAGGCGAAGTAGGCAACGATGATCTCTTCGGTTTAGCCGACGACGACATTTTGCGGGGAGGAAAAGGTAACGATGCACTGTTTGGGGGCCTTGGCAACGATACTCTCAACGGCGATATTGGTGTAGATACTCTCACCGGAGACGAAGGCAATGACGTATTTGTACTCACAAATAAACTCGGCGGTTCTACTGTTGCTCTAGCAGATACCATTACTGATTTTGACAAAGGCAAGGATAAAATTGCCTTAGCAGATGGGCTTCTGTTTGAAAATATCAGAATTTTGCCGGACTCCCAAAATTCAAACGATACTGTAATTCAGCAAGATACAGGGGAGTTTTTGGCAGTTTTACAAGATGTTAGCAGTAGCAGTTTAGAGCGATCGGACTTTATTGTTCCCGGCACGTTAGCCTTTAGCACCAATGATTTCATAACCAATGAAAGCAGTGTTTCCAAAACTGTCACCGTGACTCGCACGGACGGCAGTGACACTGCTGTCAGCGCCACAGTAACGCTGGATTATACCAATCCATCTGTTGCGGCAAACCTGCGGCCATCAAACTTAAATGCTGCCTTTTTTCCAGTCAAGTTAGGTACGGTCAATTTTGCCGCTGGAGACACTACACCTAAAACTATTAATATTCCTTTAGTCGATGATGCAATTCGTCATTATCCTCGATCGGCTTTGCTGACATTGACCGAACCTACGGGCATCACGAATATTAGCACGCAGAATACAGCTACATTAAAAGTTCTAGACGATAGCAACCCACCCTCTCCGATTCAAACCTTCGATTTCGTCAATGCGATCGCAGCCGACGGCAATCGACTGCTCCTCGGAAGCATAAGCATTAACTACAAATCCCCAGGAAATGCTTACTTGTTTGATACCAATACGGGGAAGAAGCTCCAGACTTTTTATCCACCTACTTATTCTGTTTTCTTTGGTAACAACGTCGCTATAGCTGATAACAAAGCCCTGATTTCATCTGGCGGCAACGAATCATACCTGTTTGATACGAATACAGGTGCACTACTGCAAAGCTTCAGCACTGGGGATACCAAACCTTTTAGCTCCGGCACTGATAGAAAAGTCGCCTTTGTGGGTAACAACGTCTTGATTTCTCCTACTCCAGACTTACCTTTGGGTTATCAAAAAGTTGCTCCTGCATACGTGTTTGACTCCAATACAGGCGGGCTACTGCAAAGCTTTTTTAGTCCCATCCCTAGAAATCTTTTTCCGGTTGAATATGCAAGTGCTGTCGGAAACAAAGTTGCGATCGCAGCCCAATCAAAACAACCGTCGGAAGCTTCCATGAATGCAGCAGTTTATCTGTTCGATAGCATCAGCGGTCAACTCCTCCAAACTTTGCCAAGCCCAGATCCTGCCGACAATAGTGCTACTTTCGGCAAGGCGATCGCAGCAGTTGGTAACGATATTCTCATAGGAGCGCCATTTGCCGATCGCGGTAGGGGTGCAGCGTACCTGTTTGACGGCAATACAGGCTCATTGATCCGAAAGTTTTCCAACCCAAACCAACCCGATTCCAACTTATACACAAACGATGGTTTCGGAGGTAGCTTGGCAGTTACAGGCAGTGAGATTCTGATTGGAGCCAGCTCCTACGAGTCTCAAGGCGCTGTATATCGCTTTAACAGTAACACAGGAAACCCGATCGAGACTTATTTGGGTACAGACTTTGGTTCCGTTTTGGGTAATGTTCAACCAGCTAGTTCCTTTGGGGATAACATCGCGATCGCAGGTGACAAAGTTGCTATCAGCTATTCTATTCCACGCTTCCGTGTATCAGGCGCTACTGCTGCTTTGTTTTAGCAGAGATAGTCAGAAACGAGGGTTTTTTACAATAGGACTTACGCATTCCCACCAAATAAACCGGGTTTTTCACCTAATTTGAGGGCTACAGCCAAAGATTTTCGTCCATCAAAGCCGGTTTCTTTAATATGAGTGCATAAGTGCTGTAGGTTTTGGTATATTTGCGAATTATGAGGAGGCTGTTATATGGTTCGATCGCACAAACGTCAAGCTGTCATCGCTTTAGTGGTAGCCCTGGGGATAATCATCGGGAATTTAGTGTTTCCAGGCTTGAATGTAGCGCCGGCATTGGCAGAAGCCAAATTTAAAGATGTTAAAGACCATTGGGCTCAAGCTTGCATTGAAGAATTAGCAGAGAAAAAAATCATCAGCGGCTACTACGAAGACGGCACTTTTCGCCCGAACCGCCCAGTCAGCCGCGCTGAGTTTGCGGCGATGCTGCGCAGGGCTTTTCCTGATGCGAAAACCGTCCGCAATCCGATCGACTTTGCAGATATCCCCACGAACTACTGGGGTTATAAACCAATTAGAGAAGCTTATCAGACGGGTTTTCTATCCGGATACAGCGGCAGTATTTTTAACCCGACTTTGAACATTCCCCGCTGGCAGGTTTTGGTAGCTTTAAGCAGCGGCTTGAAATATACGCCTGCAGGGCCTGCGGCTGAGATTTTGGATGCGACTTTTGAAGATGCGCGGGAAATTCCCGAACTGGCGAGAAATGCGATCGCCGCCGCTGCAGAAAAAAAACTCGTTGTCAATTATCCCGCCGTCAAACAGCTAGAACCTACACGCAATGCTACTCGCGCCGAAGTAGCAACTTTTCTGTGTCAGGCGATCGCCAAACCCGGACAAACAGCCCTAGTTCCCTCGCAATACATCGCGCAAGTTCCGCCGGATATCGGCCCGCCCAGAACCACAGAAATTTCGGAGTCTGGGAAAGTTAGGGCAGAAGTTTCTTTCGTGAAAGAAGCAGAAAATGCTAAAAATATCCGCATCAAAATCATCCGCGACGGTCAAAGTTTATTAGAAGAACCAGTGCTAATTCCGACTCGTTCTCTAGCAGACAATCCCGACAAAAAAGCCAGCGATGAAGTATCCGAAGGGCGTTTGTTATCGGTGCGAATCCGCGATTTGGACGGCGACAAAGAACCGGAAGTGCTGGCAGATTTAGTCTCAATCAACAGCGGCGTTCGCTGCTGCAATTATTCGTTTATTTACCGCTACGATTCGGCGGCCAAGAAATACACGCACATCAAGCATTTCTGGGGCAATGTGAGTTACGAAATAGTCGATTTTGGCAAAAATGATATCCCGGAGTTCAAGAGTCTAGACGGGCGATTTGCAGAGGCTTTTACAAATTATGCCGATTCTCGCTTGCCGCTGCAAATTTGGCAGTACCGCCAAGGTAAAATGGAAGATGTTACCAAGCAGTATCCGGTGGAAGTATACACGAGTTCTGCTGAGCTGTGGCTGGAATCTCGGAAGCGATCGAGCGAAGATGCAGAGGTGAAAGGGGTGTTGGCGGCCTTCATGGCGAGCAAGTATGTCGCGGGCCAGGAGGCGGAAGGTTGGCAATTGTTGGACAAAGTTTATCAAGGGCGCGATCGCACTCAATTCTTTGGGAAGTTGCGCGAGTTTTTGGTGAGCGCGGGTTATGCGAGTAAGTAGGTTTGGAGTTTTTTAACCGCAGGTGAACACAGGATATGCGAGTAAGTAGGTTTGGAGTTTTTTAACCGCAGATGAACGCGGATAGTCCGGCAGGGGTTGAAACCCCTGCCTCAAAGCTAAAGTCCTCGCTATGAGGACTGAGAAGAAGAATTGTCAACTGATTAGTCCTCTGAGCGAGGACTTTAGCTATTAGCCAGGGGTTTAAACCCCTGGCGGACTGGACTGAAGTGAAGTGATTTGATATAATTCCTCTAGTTTTTACCAGCTAAATTCCCTGTTCAAATATTCGGCTAATTCTAGATTGTGCGGCTGAAAATACTCGCGCAATCGCTGACAGACAACATCATCCGCAGGCTGATAATTACCACCGTTATATTGTTTGTAATCGCTGAGTTGATAATCTGGCAAATCTAAAAACTCAAAAACTAGGCTGAGTGTTGCAGCCGGATTCGCATAAAATTCTTCACTCTGCAAAATTAAAAACTGTTCTCTGGGAAAAAATTTCATCCACTGTTTGAGGCTGGAAGCATAAAGACTCTTGTAAATGTAGTGACAGTCTTTCCAATAATTTCTATCTTCTAAGCTTGTTTCTGTTGCGCCATCAAGCAACTGCAACTCAACACCGATCGCCTTTTCAAAACTTCTGCGTTCAGTACCGCGCCTCACCAGCATTTGATAGTGCGAAAAAGCCCGAGCGACTGGATTTCGCAAAATCGCAATCAGCTTGATTTTTGGCAAACACTCGTGCAATCTTTCCGCAGCTAGCGGGTGAGTCAGATAAGTCGGAGTTGCTTCTCCTGTCAAAAAATGATGCGCGTCTATTTGCGGCGGAAAGTGCGCTTGATACCAAGCTAATCCTTTGTTGAAATGTTCTGAAAAAAAACAGATTTCTTTATTGGCAGCCTGTAAAATCTGAGGGTGCGCAGTGATATATTTGTAGAGAGAAGTTGTGCCGCACCTCGGAGAACCGATTATCATGAAATCGGGTTCGCGCAATGCGGTTGAATTCCATTCAACTTGGGACAGTTCCGGGCGAGATGCTACAGTTTGCAGGCGGACTGCGGTTTGAAAAAGCGATCTCGACTCCTGGATTTTTCCCTGCTTGCTCAGCGCTACAGCTAAGTTAATGTACGCTAATGGAAAATTTGGCAAAATCTCGATAACTTCGCGGTAAAGAGCCACCAAACCGTCAATGAGAGGAGAATTTTTGGGCAGGGGCGCGTACATTAACGGGAAGTAAGCGGCGGTAAAGTTTGGTTGCAGGAGAATGGCTTTTTGGTGGCAGGCGACGGCTTCGGCAATTTGCCCGTTTTGTTGCAGGGCTTTTCCTAAATCGTGGTAAGCTGAGGGCGAATTGGGATTTTGGGCGATCGCATTTTCGTAAAGGGCGATCGCCGAGTGCAATTTTTCGCGATCGTTTAAGCTGTGCTGCATTTAAATTGTATTTTAAGAAACAATCAAATTTTTGTGGGGTGGGCTTTGAGCACCGCCCAAAATATGCAATTTTTCCCCATTGTTTTGGGTATGTGTAAAAATATCTTTAAAAGTGCGATCCTCTCCGAGGGCTTCGCTAACGGCAAAACTCATACTGGAATCCTGTAATAACCGCGCATCATCACCTTAACATCCAAGTGCTTCATTTCAGCAGTAGAAGCATCGTGAATCATATTTTCAGTCGGTGCAATATAAGCCTCGCCCGGTGCAATTCTCAGCTTCACCACCGGATATTCCCGATAGCGCTGCATAAACTCATAAGTTAACTGTCGCGTCCAAGGTTTCCCAACATCGGAATCAGAACATCCCAGCATTTCAAAAATATCCATCTCCGTCAAATTCACAAACAAAAAATAACGGCTATCCCGCCCTAAATTCACGCAAATCCGATTAGTAGCCTCCTGCTTTTTAGCCAGCGGCCGATTGTCCCAACTATCAGTATGCAAACCGTTGCGACAACCGCGTTTGTTATCAATTGTTGCCGTACTCAATCCCGGCTGCCGGCCTCCCATACCGCTGATAACTGGCGGCGCATCGGAAAGACAAAAAGGCTGAAAATAGTCAATTAGTCGATCGAGTATCTGTCCGCATCTTTCCTGAGATTTAAACTCAGCAACCTGTCGCGGAGTTGTTAGCGAAGAGATACCGGAATCAGCAAACAAAGCCAAAACATCCGCAGGTAAACGCACAATTCCTACACCCGAATAGTGCGGCGGCGGTTCATCAACCCAAAGCAGGGCCGACTCTGCGGGTGTCGGTTCCCTCCAAGGTTCTTTCGGCATAAAAGCACCTTCACAATACTGAATGCGATCGGGCGCAGTGTCAACAGCTAGCTGCGTGCCGGAACTCAACCGCACTCTGGGAATTGGGAACTCTGTTTCTGTCGCTTCCGACTCCAGATTTTGACAGTGATAAATTACTATACTTTGACGGAGATTGGACATTCTTTAATATTTATTAATCGCACTTACTAAAAACCCAGTTCGTAGTAAGGACTTTAGTCGTTTCTTTTCAGTTTCAGGACTTAGGTAAAAAGTGGTTTGACGCGCTACTTATAGCGGTAAGGTGCGCTGTGCGCACCCTACATATATACGAAATTTTTAGGATTGAAGTCAGAACGATCGAACTTTTTACCCTTTGGCAATTTTGCCTAATGAGTGCAATGTGTGCAGTGAGTGCAGTGACTGCACATCGCCCCAACCTCAAACCCTTCAGCATTGGGAAACTGCCAGAGAGTTTGTGTTAAAGTTGCGCGATCGACATTTTGGCGGGGAACTGAAGAAAGAGTCAAGACGCGGGCTTCGTCGTCTGTGCTTTCTACCAAAATTTCGCCCTCAGCAACCTTAATTGCATCTCGGTGCAAAATGCTGATGCCCAACATTCCAGTCATCCCCAATTCTGACAGTTTAGCTGCAATTTCATTGAGAAATTCCGAGTTGCTGACAACTGCTGCTGAGCGTTCTACTGCTGGCGATACAGCTTCAGTAACGCGGACAAATTCTAAGGGAAACCAAACCCATTCACCTGATACTTGATTTTGTTCTACCTTCCACATATACGGAATAGCATCGCTGTATTCTGCCGTCGGCTTGACATAAGCATTGTTGCCGTCAAACTCTTCGACCAACCTTTCGTTATCCCACAGGTCAAAGTGTTTGTGAAGCAAGCAAATACCTACCTGCTTTTGCAAGCCGTGACGGCGGATAACAGCACCCAGTTCGGTCATGTTGTCTTGGGCTTGTTCCAGCAGGTCTCTTGCCGTGAAAAAATGCTCTAAACTATCGAAAACATCTCGCTTGTAAGATGTCAGCATACAGGTTTAGGTTTCCTTCTAAATATTCACTCTTATAGACCATATTTAACTTTCTCTCGAATGTCAACTGTTTGCCGACAATCAACACATTAATCTTTTTTATACGTAAAATTACTAAGAATTTGTGAAGAAATACAAAAAACTGTTGCTCTTTGAGGCGCTAAGCTAAAATAAATATAAAATATCAGACATAAAATCACTTAAAATGGTATATCCACCTGCACCTTGGAATCTGCAAGGTTATGCTGTTGGGACTTTACAATTGGTAGATGTGGCACTCGTGCGCCCCTTGGTTCCCTCAGAGTTAGAAATTGTCTCTTTGTTGCCGGGGAAAACGCTAGGCGGCATTTATATATCCTCCTACGGGTTGGGTTCCGTGATGGAGTACAATGAGTTAATTGTAGTTAGCGCGATCGCCAGCTATGCAGGGAAATGGGGCGCTTGGGTTTCCCACATCTACGTAGACAATCATAACTCAGTAGCTGGCGGGCGCGAAATTTGGGGACTTCCTAAAGAATTAGCTCAATTTAGTTGGGAAGGCAGCGATTCGGTAAAAGCATCACCGCTAGGCTACCGCGTCAGAGTTAGCCAAGGAAACCGTCAACTGTGCAATCTCAATTACAGCAAACAAAGTTTAGCCTTACCGCTGCCTTTGAGCGGAAATGTTTTCAGCGTATCAAGCAGCAATTTGCTATTGTTTAAAGGAGAATTTCAGTCTCGCGTCGGTTTGATTAAAGGCGAATTAGAAATAGATCGAGAAAGTCATTTTGCCAGTTTGAATTTAGGTCAGCCCTTGCTAACAGTTGCCTGCGAAGATATGCGTTTAGCCGCAGGTGTGCCGGAAGTTGTAGGGAACAGAGCCGCTGAATTCAGTTATTAGTTGGAATTGGTAGGGCTGGCAATGCCCGCTTTACTCTCGCAGGAATTGCAGGTCAATACCAAAGAAACCGGGTTTTTTACCATTAAAAGCGTTGATGCAGTATTTTCGCAAAAAAACCCGGTTTCTGATTGCTCGTGCTGATTGTACTTAAATTAAATCCCAGCGCCCGGAGCGGCTTCAGCACCCATTTCTAAAACTGTACCGCGAAGGAAATCAATTTGCTGCTGAAAGTCCATCCCCTGAACCTTTCCTAATAAAGCTTTTCCTTCATCGGGAAGTTTATAGTCGGGAGGCACGGGAATAATCGTTCCTTCGTCCATTCCTACTGCTAGGAAATACCAAAAAGCCAGCTTGGTTTCAGGGCTCATCGAGCCGTAGATCCGGCTGATTTCAGTATTGGCTTTTGAGGCAATGTCGCGCATTACTTGTAGTTGTTCTTGGTGGGGCAGCGCTTTGACTCGATCGAACAAACCCTGAGCAATTTCGGAACCGGAAGCACCGGGAGCCGCTGGCGTTATTGACTTGCCCATTTCGGTGTAAACAAACCACAGCAAACCTAATTGGTCGTCTACACTCAAGCTTTGAATATCTGCTTTTCCTTGGTCGTAAGCACCGGCAGTAGTAAATGTCATTCAAGCCTCCAAAATAATATGTATTGCTCAGCTTTCTTAGTGAGAAAACTTTTTTTGCTACTTAATAAAAGTTAGCGAATAAATACCTAGGCTAGAATCTTGCTTAAGGTAGAGATGCTCCCGGACAGTAATTAAGGATTGAGGTGAGGAATCGGCTAGGAAATTTACAACTAAAGGATGATGCGATCGCCCAAAACACACTTGTTAGCCACACTGCTTATTAAGTAGTTTTTGTCAAGCAAACCAGTATAATTTCAACAGACCTGTACTGAGGTGACTTGTTATGACGATCGCAACTGCTAAACGCTTCACCACAGCCGAATATCACCGCTTGACAGAACTGGGATTTTTTGCTGAGGACGATCGAGTTGAGTTAATTAATGGAGAACTTGTAAAAATGGCAGCTAAAGGTACCGCTCACGAAACCTGTCTGAGAAGATTATTGCGGGAATTAAGCGCCATAGTAGCAGATCGCGCAACTTTACAGTGTCAGTCTCCCATCGTTTTACCTACAAACAGCGAACCTGAACCGGATTTTTCGCTCGTGCAAAATCGCCCTGACGACTATCTATCCTCTCACCCCAGTCCAGCAGATATACTGTTGCTGATTGAGATTGCAGATTCTTCTTTGAGTTACGACAAACAGGTTAAGTTGCCTCTTTATGCTGAAGCGGGAATCTCTGACTATTGGATATTTAATTTGTCAGACACTTGCTTGGAATGTTACAGCGAACCCTATCAGAATGCACCCGGTCAATTTGGTTATCGCAGGACACTGATTTTTCTGCCAAACGAGTCTGTTAATCTGCCTTGTTTTCACGACTTGGCACTTGATTTATCGAGAGTGTTTCCGCCACAGGTGAATTTTGAATGATTTTGATATTATTCCCAAGAAAATAGGCTGGCACACAGCCAGCCTAGAATCAGGAGAACTTTAATTGAAACTTGTTGAAATTCTAGCTAAACAAACCCGAAATACCGCCGACTGCTATTGCTCCAGCCAAAGCCGAAACCACCACAGAAGTCAGAGCCGTACCGAACAGCCACCAAGCAGCAGTTGCGGCGGCTTCCCGCGCATCTTCTGCTTGCTGCTTGGTCTTGTTCTTGATCTCTTTAATGCGTTTTTTGGCTTCAGTTTGCAAGCGTTCTGAGCGCAATAAAACGCTATCCCTGGCTCCTTCCATTTGGTCAACAATTCGGTGAGCGTCAGTCTCGGAAATATCGGAACGAGAACTCAGCAGCGCCACTAAAGTACCGCGATCGAACTCGCCCAAACGCTGCTTGATCGCGTCAAATCCGGCCTGCGGATCGTCAAATACTTTGCGGAAGTCCCGCTTGATGCCTTCGTAGTTGAGCTCCGGGCGATCGAGCGAATTGAGGTAATCCCGGATTTTCGCGAAAATACCGTCAATTGTTGACTGGAATTTGTCTTGCACCATTTGAATTTGTTCGACAAACTCGTTGCGCACAGATTCAATACGATCGGCAATTTGGTTGGCTTCCTCTTGGGAGATGTCTTCCCGCTGCGACAGCAAGGCTACCAGCGTACCGCGATCGAAGTGCTTGAGCCGATCGCCCAAACTTTGCATCCCAATGGACGGCTCGCTAAACAGCAACTGCAAATCGCGTTTGATGCTGTCAGGATTAAGTTCTTCCTTGTCCGTATTCCGCAAGTAATTTTCCAAACTTCCTTGGAAATCCTTTACAGTTTTTTGAGCGCGAGATGCCAATCGGCGGGGCGATTTCACGATGCTGCGAATCGAATCTTGCACGCGATCGATGGTCTGATTGATTTGTTCTTCGCTCAAATCTTCCCGCTGCGAAAGCAGCTTGACCAAAGTTTCGCGATCGACCTGAGACAGTCTTTCCCGAAGCGCCAAGGCACCTTCTTTCGGATTTTCAAACAATTTGGTCAAATCCCGATTGATGGCTTCTGGATCGAGTTCTTCCAGGTTTGTATTGCGCAGGTACTCGCCAATTTTCGCAGTAATTTCTTCGTACTGCTGCTTAGCTTTATCCGCAACCAGTTGCGGCGCGTGGATAATGTTGTCGCGCACCGATTCGATTTTGTCGATCGCCCCATTTACCTGTTCCTCGCTGAGGTCTTGGCGCTGCGACAGCAACTGCACCAGCGTCTCGCGATCGAATTGAGACAAGCGTTCTCTCAGCGCTTTCAAGCCAGCTTGCGGGTCGCTTAACAGCGTTTGAAACTCGCGCTCGATCGCTTCAGGATTGAGTTCTTCCTTATTAGTATTGCGGAGATACTCTTCTACCTTTTGCCGCACTTCTTGCGCTTTTGATTTCGCTTGCTCTTGCAATTCTTGAGCTTGGGAAATTACGCGATCGCGCGAACTTTCGAGCCGCCCGATTAACTGATCCGCTTCCTCGGGGCTGAAATCCTCCCGCTGGCCGAGCAACTGTACCAGAGTATCGCGATCGAATTGTGACAGGCGATCGCGCAAAGCCTCAAAACCAGCATCGCGATCTTCCAACAGGGCTTGGAAGTCCTTCTCGATACCTTCAGGATTCAATTCTTCCTTGCCGGTCGATCGCAAATAATTCTCAATCCGGCTGCGCAAATCCTGAGACTGTTCATCACCAGCAGCAACTTGCACAATTTCCAAAACTTCTTGGCGCACGCTTTCAAGCTGTTCGGCAATTTCCGCCGCCTGTTCCTGACTAAACCCCTCGCGGCGGCCCAGAATCCCTACAAAATAATCGGGATTAAACATCTCTAACTGGCGCAACACTGCTCCCGGAGAAGCTTCGGGATCGTAAATAACATCCCTAAATTCCTGCTTGATAGTTTCTCGGTTGAGATGCCAAGGTTGAGCATTCAGCAAGTAATTTTCCACATCAGCCTTAGCTGTATTAAAAGGCAGCGCAGGCACTTTGTCGCCCACCTTAGAAGCCAAAGATTTAGCTTGTTCCTTCCCTTTTTCTGTCAGTTGCTGCAACTGACCAGAGATTTTTTCCACATCCAAATCCGACAAATCCGTCCGCGACAAAACAGTGCCGACAAGAGCTTCCACACCCAACTGCATCGCTCGCTTCATACCGCCGCCGCTGCTGGATTCCGATGTGTTTTCCCTACTTTCCAGAATTTGAGACAGCTTGGCGTTTAGTTCGTCAGACTTGAGCAAATCGGGAGCGGCAAACTTGAGAAAATCAACCAACTCTAAATTCGGGTCTTTCTTGTCTTGCTGCTTGCCGAATGTTTGCTGCCAAACGCCTTCGAGTTGGTCGGCAACTTGATTTACTTCCTCTTTAGAAAAATCGCTGCGACTGCTAATTAAATCCACAAAAGTCTGGCGGTTAACATTCTTCAGAACGTCGCTTCCCGCAAGAGATTTGATATCGTTATCGCCCAGCAGCTTTTCAAATTGACCGCGAATTTCCTTGACATCCAGCTTCGGCAACTGCAAAGAACCGACATAATCTTGCAGTGTTTCGCGAATGCTATCCGGGTCTACAGCCGAACTCAATTCGCGGCGGACAGCGGCAACAGATGCCTCTACAGTATTGACCATTTGGTCGCTGGCCATCTTGCCGCCGATCGCTGCACCGGCAGTACCCATGACGCCTTGAACGCCGGAAAAAGCAGTTTTGATCAAGGAGCCAATCATGGAACCGACGGCGCTAGAACCGAGCCATACCAGGGTTAAAAAGTACGCCGACCAAATGACCACACCAATAATTGCCGCTCCATCTACCGAGGCAATTGAAGTTAGTTTTACTGCCAGAAAACAAGCTAAAAATAAAGCTAAGTTAACTGTGACTAAAATCCAACCCCCGACTAAACCTTCGATCTTGCGAACTTTAGTGCCTAAACTTTCGGACTCGCCATCATCGTCGTCATCGGGCAAAGCCTCGTCCCAATTTGATATTTTGGCAGCGATCGAGAAATTTGTTAACAAGAATTGGAAGCCGAAAGCCATGATGACTCCGGCGATTAATGCCACGAAAAACTGAGGGCTTAAAAACATCAGCCCTCCGATATCGGGGTGGTCAAACGGCACATCTATTTCTACTGGCATTTGGGCAATATTGAGTTTGGGACTGTACAGCGACATTAATAACTCGCTTTCAAACATACATTACCTCCTAAAGTTTTATGCCGACTCAGGCATATTGAAATTCACCCCTAACTTTTACCTAGGGGATTTGGAACTTTTTAGATGGTGGTTTTTTTGGTCAGGCTTTATCTTACGGAAGCCCTTACTGGTGAAATCGGGATGAGTAGTAAATCTGTTCTCTAGTTATGTCATCCTTACTGCTGATTATGGCTCTTGAAGCTGAAGAATAAATCCGTCTAAAGTCAGAAATCAGCTTTTTTTTTGCGAGTGGTAGCAGCAGAGTTCGCCCAAAAAAGGCAAGTTTGAGGCGGGGGCGATCTATAGTCGTAAGGTACGGTGCGGCGCACCCTACATATCGTAGAGTGCGCTACTGATTTAGGATTCGGTTTGATTTTGAGTATTGAAATGTGCTAGTAATTGCGATCGATCTAGCTGCATAATCAGCCGCGCAATCTCGATGGATTCTAGTTGAATTAAAGGCTCGATTAGTTGAGATAATTCTTCATCGATTTCGCCAAAATACACTTGTAACATACTTTCAACTATCGGACGTTTACCTTCCTGGATACCTTGCTGGATACCTTGCTGGATACCTTGCTGAGTTGCATCTTCAAGCCGTTGCAAGTAGAGGGGTGACAGTTCCATAATTAACTCCCGATCTTCTCGATCTCTAATAAATGGTAAAGTGATATTCAGCGCACCCGACATATTGTAGAGTGCGCTGCTGAGTTAGGATTCCGTTAGACTGTTAGGCTCAAAACGTGCTAGTAATTGCGATCGATCGAGCAGCATAATAATTCGCGTGATTTCGATGGTTTCTAGTTGAATCAAAGGCTCGATTATTTTGGTTAATTCTTCATCAATCTCGCCAAATTTTACTTGTAGCATACTCTCAACCATCAAGCGTTGATTGCGCTGAATACCTTGCTGGATACCTCGCTGAGTTGCATCTTCAAGTCGTTGCAAATAGAGGGGTGACAGTTCCATAATTAACTCCCGATCTTCTCGATCTGTGTCTTGGCGGACTTCTAAAATCGTTCGCAAGTTGTACAACAATTCTAACGCGCTCAACCGAAATAAATTATCGGAGGGTAATTCTCTCAATTCGGCAATAGCTTGCTTTTGGACGTTTCCCTTCCCCAAAACTCTCAGCCACAGCGTTTCGGGAGTGCGGGGGAGTTGGTGAATTGCAACGATCGCTGCTTTCAGAGACACATTCAAAAAATAAACTCCAGTTACCCAATTTTCAGGTTCAGAAGTCGCCCCAAATCCAGCTAGCATCGCGTCGGAAACAGTCGGCGACAGTATCCAGAGTTGGGGTAAATCAGCCTCTGCAATCCGGGTATTATCTCTAGTGGCGACTCGTTCATATTCGGCATGGACATCAAAGAGTTTACCCAGACAACTGCGAATTTCTCCGGTTTGCACGCTTACTGCGGAATGGTTCAATTACAGCGGGTTTTGCTGCGATTTGACCCAGAATGCCGAGGGCTGTTGGTTCGACATCAGGTTCCGCTTTCGGGGCAAAGAAAACGTCAATCTGCCTCACTTCTCCAGCAATGTCGCGGCTGGTTTCGACATTGCCGAGAGGGGTTAATAGTTCTTTGAGATATTGTTTTGCGAATTGGTCGTGAATGAATCTGGTCATGAGAATTATCAGCTATAAACTGTTTAAAAACCTCACTGTCAACTGTCAACTGTCAACTGTCAACTGTTTGCAGCATTTACCCTCACAGTTGCGCCGGCTGCGAATGCAGCCGTACTCCTCAAAACGTTCGCTGTGTTTGCGAACAGTAGGATAGGCCAGTAAATGTAAAGGAATTCCGATTAGTTTGTACAGCAATCGACCCGCAGCATGAAGAATATCCCAAAGTTCGCTCAAATTAGGTTCTCGAACAAATTCTCCTATTTCATCTTTTAAGGCAATCCACTGAGATTGCAGAGTAGGATTGTGACAATTATCAAATGCTGTCATACCTTTTTGATAATTTTCCCAAATTTTATTCATAGATTTAATCAAATCAGGCTGAGTTCTGATAATATCAGAAGTTAATCTGAGATGACAATTATCCGGTATTTTAAGGAAATCAGCCAATGCGACTCTCTCAAATGCTTTTCGTCACCCTGCGGGAAGACCCCGCAGAAGCAGAAATCCCCAGCCACAAACTATTGCTCCGTGCTGGATACATCCGCCGGATCGGTAGCGGCATTTACGCTTATCTCCCTTTGATGTGGCGAGTTCTCAAAAAAGTCTCCCAAATTGTGCGCGAAGAAATGGACGCTACCGGCGCTCAAGAATGTCTCCTCCCGCAACTGCAACCTGCCGATTTGTGGCGAGAATCCGGCCGCTGGGATACCTACACTCAAGCTGAAGGTATTATGTTTGCTATGACTGACAGGCAGCAGCGAGAAGTGGGACTGGGCCCAACTCACGAAGAGGTAATTACTACAATTGCTAAGGATATGATTCGTTCTTATCGGCAATTGCCCGTACATCTCTATCAAATTCAAACTAAGTTTCGCGATGAAATTCGCCCGCGTTTTGGGTTGATGCGCGGTCGCGAATTTATTATGAAAGATGGCTATTCTTTTCACACTAGCGAAGAAAGCCTGAAGAAAACTTATCAGGATATGGCTCAAGCTTACAGCAATATGCTGCGCCGGTCGGGCTTGGAATTTCGGGCAGTAGATGCTGATTCTGGTGCCATTGGCGGCTCTGGTTCTCAAGAGTTTATGGTGCTGGCTGAAGCGGGTGAGGATGAAGTTCTCTATACTGAAGACGGTCAGTATGCTGCTAATGTGGAAAAGGCTGTGTCTATGCCTGCTGATGCGGAACCTTCGCCTTTTGCAAGTTTTGAAAAGCGGGAAACGCCGGGGACTGAAACAATTGATAAACTTTGCAAGTTTTTGAAGTGTTCTCCGACGCAAGTTGTCAAAAATGTGCTTTATCAGGCTGTTTATGATAATGGCACCACTGTCTTGGTATTGGTAAGCATTCGCGGCGACCAAGATGTGAATCAGGTAAAGTTGTTGAATGAGTTGACGAAGTTGGCGGGCAACTATCAAGCTAAAACTGTTTTGTTTTTGACGGTTCCTGATGCGGAAGCTCAACGGAAATGGGCTGCTAAATCTTTGCCTCTGGGTTATATGGCTCCGGATCTTGCTGATGATTATATCGCTGGGAGTAAGGAGGTAAATTCTAAGTTTTTGCGTTTGGTCGATCGCACCGCCGTCGATCTGACAAACTTTGTCACCGGTTCTAACGAGTCAGGATACCACGTTGTCGGCGCTAATTGGGATAAAGAATTTCCCCTACCAGCAATGGTTGTGGGCGTTAGAACTGCTAAAAAGGGCGATCGGGCCGTGCACAATCCCGAACAAACCTTGCAAACCGCCAGAGGCATCGAAGTGGGGCACATCTTCCAATTAGGCACCAAATACTCGCAAGCAATGGGCGCCACCTACACCAGCGAACAAGGCGAAGAAATGCCCTTTATCATGGGCTGCTACGGCGTCGGCGTGTCGCGGCTGGCTCAATCTGCCGTAGAACAATCCTACGACAAAGATGGGATAATCTGGCCGGTGGCGATCGCCCCGTATCACGCCATCATTAGCATCCCCAATATTTCCGACGCCCAACAAGTCGAAGTCGCCGAAAAACTCTATGCAGAACTCAATCAATCGGGCATTGAAACCTTATTAGATGACCGATCCGAACGAGCCGGAGTTAAATTCAAAGATGCCGATTTAATTGGCATTCCCTATCGAATTGTGACTGGCCGTTCCCTGAAAACAGGCAAAGTTGAAGTTGTGGAAAGAGCAACTCACAAATCACATGAAATTCTGATTGAGGAAGTCAATTCTACTTTAAAACAGTGGATTGATGCCGCCATCAAATAAGTTTTTGTAACGGTAAGGTGCGTGCTGCACCTACATTGAGGCTAGCAAGGTGCGCAGTGCGCACCCTACATAAACTTCTATAAAACTTAAAACTCGATATGAATCTGAACCTAAATCAGTTTCTTCGATTCCCTCAATCCCGAATTGGGCGATACTTAGCCCAAGTAACTGTCGTGGCGATCGCTTACGCCGTGGGGGCGAGGCTAGCATTTGCAATTCAAGGTGTCAATCCCTTTGCTGCCTCGGTGTGGCCGCCCGCAGGAATTGCACAAGCCGGACTTTTATTGTTTGGCCCAAAAGTCTGGCCTGCGATAGTTTTGGGTGTATTTTTCCTCAATTTTGTTAACCCAACTGAACAGATATTCGCGGTTTGGCTGGGAGGAAACGTCGGTGCTATTCTGCAAGCTGTTTTTGCAGCAACTGCGCTGCGCTGGCTGGGGTTTCGTCCCTCTCTAGAACGTTTGAAAGATGTAGTTAATTTAATCTTGTTTGGCGGTCTAATTTCTACTCAAATCAGTTGTACTATTGGCGCATTTTCCATATATTTAGCGGGTAAAGTTGATTTGACAGAATATTGGTCGGTTCGGTGGAATTGGTGGTTGGGAGATACAATGGGAGTTTTAATTTTCACTCCCTTAATCCTCATATTTTTTCGCCCTAAAGTAACTGCCGACCGTTTAAAAAGACAAACCGAACTCCCGAAAAATTATTTAATTTGGCGGGGAGTATGGTTGATATTATTAATTGGAGCGAGCTGGCTTGTCTTTGAATCGAAAAATGAAGCTTCTATTTCTCGCTATCCCCTGGAATATTTGCCGTTTCCTTTGATAATTTGGGCGGCGCTCCAATTCGGTCAGCGGGCCGCTGTCCTAGCATCGTTCATTGTCTCAAGTATCGCAATTTTTGGCAGTTCTCAGGGAGGCGGGCCGTTTATAGCCAAAGCCGAAAATATCAATCAGGCTATCTTATTTTTACAAGCTTTTATGGCGGTGGTTACGATTACCTCGCTGTTGTTGGCAGCGACGGTAGCTGAACGCGCGGAGGCAGAAAATTGTCTGCGAAAAAGCGAAATTAAATATCGAGAATTGGTGGAAAATGCTAACAGTATTATTGTGAGATTGGCTCCAGACGGCACGATTACTTTTTTTAATGAGTTTGCCGAAATATTCTTTGGGTACAATCAGGAAGAAATCCTTGGCAAAAGTGCAATGGGGACAATTGTTCCCGTGAGCGACACGGAAGGGAATAACTTGGAGTTGGTTTATAATAAAATTTTACAAAATCCCGATCGCTTTACTAGCTATGAAAATGAAAATATCCGGCGCAGCGGCGATCGCGTTTGGGTGGCTTGGGCAAATAAGCCGCTGGTTGATGCAGCGGGAGAACTGTTGGGCATCCTCTGCATCGGCACAGATATCACCGATCGCCGAAAAGCTGAAATAGCGCTGCTTCATCTGAACGAAAAGCTGGAAATCCGAGTTGAAGAGCGGACAAATGCCCTGAAACAAAGCGAAATTCAGCTACAGAAACAGAAATCGGCATTAATTGATTTAGCCAAAAATAAAGCGCTGAATCAAGGCGACTTAACCAAAGCGCTTCAAGAAATAACTGAAACTGCTAGCCGTACTCTGGAAGTTGCCCGATCGAGCGTCTGGCTGTACGATCGCCCTAAATCCAAGATGGAGTGCCTGGATTTGTTCGATCGCGCTCTCAACCAGCACTCAGAGGGTATGGAATTAGCAGCAGCAGACTATCCTGTCTATTTTCAAGCACTGCGAGAAGAACGCGCAATTGCTGCCTTTGACGCGCAAAAAGATTTTAGAACTAGAGAATTTCTGGAATCTTACCTAATTCCGTTCGGCATCACTTCCATGCTAGATACACCGATTCAAATAGGCGGAGAAACAGCAGGAGTTCTCTGTTTGGAACACGTAGGAATGCCGCGCTATTGGACTATCGAAGAACAAAGTTTCGCTGTTTCTCTAACAGACTCTGTAACTTTCGCAGTGGAAGCGCGAGAACGCCAGCGCGCTGAATCAGCGCTGCGGCAAGCTGAGGCAAAATACCGCAGCATTTTTGAGAATGCGATCGTCGGTATCTTTCAAACTACTCCAGATGGGGAATATCTCAGCGTCAATCCTGCTTTGATTCGCATTTACGGTTACAGTTCCTGCGAGGAGTTGATGGGAAATTTAACTGATATCAACCGCCAGCTATATGTATACCCGGAACGCCGCGCCGAAGTCATCCACTTAATGCAAACAAACGGCAAAGTATCGGATTTTGAATCTCAAGTTTACCGCCAAGATGGCAGTATAATTTGGATTTCCGAAAATGCTTATACTGTCTGCGACATACATGGAAATTTGCTTTATTACGAAGGTACTGTCGAAGATATCACAACTCGCAAAGAAGCTGAGGCAGCTTTGCGCTTAGAACAAGAAAAATCTGACCGTCTCCTGCTCAACGTTTTGCCGCAAGCGATCGCCGAAAGACTCAAACAAGACCAAAGCATCATCGCCGATACTTTTGCCGAAGTAACAGTATTGTTTGCAGATATAGTGGGTTTTACCCAAATTAGCTCCCAAATTTCTCCGCCGGAATTAGTTTCCTTGCTTAACGACATTTTTTCCACATTCGATCGCCTAGCCGAAAAGCACGGATTGGAAAAAATTAAGACGATTGGCGACGCTTACATGGTAGTTGGAGGGCTGCCGATGCCCCGCCAGGATCACGCAGAGGCGATCGCCCAAATGGCCCTGGATATGCAGCAGGCAATTAAGGAATTCAGCAATACCCAAAATCAAGATTTCAGCATCAGAATCGGCATCAACAGCGGCCCGGTTGTCGCCGGAGTCATCGGCATCAAAAAATTCATCTACGATTTGTGGGGAGACACCGTTAACACCGCTTCCCGCATGGAATCCCACGGCTTACCGGGGTGCATTCAAGTCACGCCTGCAACTTATCAGCGATTGCAGGAAAAGTATTTATTAGAAAGTCGCGGCACAATTGAAGTCAAAGGCAAAGGTGAGATGAACACTTATTTTCTGAATGGCATAAAATTACTTGATTAGAAATATAAAACTCTGTATGAACTCAAACAAAAATCAGTTTCGGCGATTTACTCAATCAATAAATTGGAAATACTTAGCAAAAATAGCTGCCATTGCTTTTGCTTACGCTTTAGGAGCAAAAATAGCATCTTCAATCCCCGGCGTGAATAAATTAGCTACCTGCGTCTGGCCGCCCGCAGGAATTGCACAAGCTGCAATTTTATTATTTGGTCGGCGCGTTTGGCCGGGAATAGCTTTAGGCGTATTTTTTTACGAGACTATTAACCTCAAGGTATCCTTAACACTTGCAACACTTAGTGCCTTTTGCGCTTGTTTACAAGCTTTATGCGCATTTACTTTGCTGCAACGGCTCAAGTTTCGCCCCTCACTCGAGCGGCTCATCGATGTAGTCAATTTAGTCTTTTGCGGTGCTGTAGTTGCCACTCAAATCAACTGCACTCTCGGCACGCTGCGCCTGTGTGTAACTAATCTAGTTGACTGGAGCGAATATTGGCAAATTCGATGGAATTGGTATCTCGGAGATACATTAGGAGTTTTAATTTATACTCCACTGCTGTTGATAACATACCAAAAAATAGCGGCAGGCAATCAACAAAATACAGGCAGTCAAACAATTGTCAATAGAATCGGGCGCGGCATCTGCTTGCTGTTATTAATAACAGTAAGTTGGCTAGTCTACACCTCAAAAAATGAAGGTAATCTCTCCGGTTATCCCCTCGAATACTTGCCATTTCCCTTGGTAATTTGGGCAACCATTCAATTCGGACAGCGCGGCGCTGTTTTAGCATCTTTTCTTGTATCCAGTATCGCCACTTGGGGCGGTTCTCAGGGAAGCGGCCCCTTTATTGCGAAAGCCCTAACTATCAATCAATCAATTTTATTTTTGCAGGCTTTTATGAGCGTAATTGTAGTTACTTCGCTGCTATTGGCCGCCACAGTGACCGAACGTGCATCAGCAGAGTATTCGTTACGGGAAAGCGAAATTAAGTATCGGGAATTGGTGGAAAATGCTAACAGCATTATTTTAAAAATAGATACGGAAGGCAATATTACTTTTTTTAACGAATTTGCACAGAAGTTTTTTGGTTACAGGGAAGAAGAAATACTGGGAAAAAACGCTGTTGGCACAATTGTCCCCCAGATAGATACAGCGGGAAACGACCTGGCCGTATTATTGAGCAATATTTTAAAGAACCCGGAAGAGTATACGACCAATGAAAGTGAAAGCATCCAGCGTAACGGAGATCGCGTTTGGGTATCGTGGGCAAATAAACCGCTGTTTGATGCGGCAGGAAAGTTCGCGGGATTGCTGGCAATCGGTACTGATATCACAGACCGCAGGCGGGCTGAAATTGCGCTTTACAAGCTGAATGAAGAGTTAGAATTTAGAGTGAAAGAACGAACTAATGCTCTGAATGATACTTTAAATGCACTGCGAGTTCAACAGGAACAATCAGAACGCTTGCTGTTGAATATTTTGCCTGAAGAAATAGCAAATCGGTTGAAGCGGGGAGACAGTACGATCGCAGATACTTTTGCTGATGTTACTGTCTTATTTGCGGACATAGTAGGTTTTACTCCATTGAGTGCGCGAGTTTCTCCAACAGAATTAGTGGGCTTGCTGAATGACATTTTTTCGACATTTGACAACCTAGCCCAAAAGCACGGTTTGGAAAAAATTAAGACGATTGGCGACGCTTACATGGTAGTTGGAGGGCTGCCAATTCCTCGCCCGGATCATGCAGAGGCGATCGCAGAAATGGCCCTAGATATGCAGAAGGCAATAATTGATTTCAGCAATACCCACAATCAACATCTTAGCATCAGAATCGGCATCAACACCGGCCCGGTTGTCGCCGGAGTCATCGGCATTAAAAAATTTATTTACGATTTGTGGGGAGACACCGTTAATACCGCTTCGCGCATGGAATCTCACGGCTTGCCGGGGAGCATTCAGGTAACAGCGGCAACTTATCAGCAATTGCGAGAAAAGTATGTATTTGAAACCCGCGGTGCGATCGAAGTTAAAGGCAAAGGGATGATGACTACTTATTTACTGCAATGCAGAAAATGGCTCTAATCAAGGTTTGTAGTGAGGACTGAAGTCCTTTCTTTTCTTACTTAGGAAGAAGGACTAAAGTCCGATGCTGCGAACAGGTTTTTTCGTAAAAGTAAGGGCGATCGCACTTTTAATTTGCGCGATCGCCCTTTGCTCAACTAACAAGGTTATTTAAAGCTTGTAAAGATTAATTCCAGCTTCCTTAGCCATAATTTCCAAACCCTTGTGTTCCAAGGTTTTAATCGCCTTCGTAGAAAGATGTAATTTTACCCAGCGCTTCTCCTGCGGCCACCAAATCCGCTTCCACTGCAAATTTGCCCCTTGCAACTTATGAGTGCGGTGGTGCGAGTGAGAAACCGCAAAACCGTTATTCGCCTTCTTGCCCGTTAGCTGACATTTCCGTGACATATTGCCCTCCAGACTACTTTTTTTGATGCAGCCTTTCATTATATAGCAACTGCGGACTACCCCCCTAGCCCCCCTTGTTAAGGGGGGGACAAGAAAACCTCCTATCGCCCGCAAAGCTTGGAAAATCAACTTTGCAAAACCCCGCAAAGCTTGGAAAATCAACTCTTGCTCCCCCCCTTGCTAAGGGGGGGTTGGGGGGGGTTCTTACATTGCACGCTCAGTCAATTTTGTCAAGACTTGATTCGATCGCTCAACAAACTCCTGCATCCCTTCAGCATCGAAACCCTTCTGCGCCATCAAAGCCAAGTCATAAACGTGGTGACAAATCATGCTCGCCAACTGCGCCGACGGAGACTCGCCACCGCCTTGAATAATCGCACCCTGACTCAAACTCGCCAGATTTTGAATCAGCGGGTGAGACGTATTCACCAGCAAAACGTGTTCTTCGGGGAATTCGGCCGCTTGCTGCTGTAAAAGCGCCGTCATGTCCCGCATCCGGCGCAAAGCTTCCGGTAACAGGACGATCGCAGGTGGCGCCGCCTCAGCAGAGTCAGACTTCAAAGCTTCAGTGCGGATGTTCACTTTTGGCTTGTTGAGAGCTTTTTGGAACAGTTCTTTAACTTGTTCGCTGCGAGTTTTGTTCGTCGCCGGATCGACAATTTCCGCTTCTTTCTCTTTGTCAATTAGCGTGTCGTCAATGTCAGAATCAACCCGCGAGAATTTGACATCTGAGTATTCGCGTTCCAAGAAACTGATAAAGTGCGTGTCGATGAAAGAATCCATAAACAGCACTTCTAAACCTTGGCTTTTGTGCAGGGCGACATAAGTTGCTTGAGACGCCGGATCTGTGCAGTAAAACACCCGATTTTCGTGGCGTTTTTGATTGCGTTCCAAATACTCTTTCAGCGTCGTGTAAGGTTGCGTCGAAGTAGAACTGTCCGATTTGGGAGTGACATCTTGCCACAAATCTCCGTCCTCAGTTTGCACCTGCACTTCTGGCGTCACAGTTTCTGGCTTGTCGGCGGTTGGCTCGTAGGTGCTGCGGTAGATTAAGATATCTTCGACTTGTTTTTTGAACTTGTCATCGTTGAGAGTTCCAAACTTGACAAAAGTGCCGATATCTTGCCAGCAGCGGATGTACTCGTTGCGGTCATCGCGGTAGAGTTCTTTCAGGCGATCGCCCACTTTTTTCGCAATATAATCAGCGATTCTCCGCACTGTCCGATTGCTTTGCAAAGAACTGCGAGAAACGTTCAGCGGAATGTCGGTACTGTCAATGACTCCCCGCAGCGGCATCAAGAATTTAGGGATGATTTCTTCGCAGTGGTCGCTGACAAAAACCTGATTGCAGAATAGCTTAATATTGCCTTGGGTGACATCAACATCCGGCCGCAGTTTCGGAAAGTAAAGAATCCCGTTGACAATGAAAGGATAATCTGTATTCAGGTGTACCCACAGCAGCGGCTCATCTTGGAACGGGTAAAGGTAGCGGTACAGTTCTAAGTAATCTTCTTTTTGCAAATTGCTGGCTGATTCCCGCCAAATTGCTTTGTGCTTGTTGAGTTGCTCTCCCTCAAATTTGATGGGAACCGGCATGAAATCGCAGTAGGTTTTGACTAACTGCTTGATGCGGCTGGGTTCTACATATTCCAGTTCTTCATCTTGAAGTGTCAGAGTAATTGTAGTGCCGCGTTCGGTGCGGGTGGATTCTGATAGTTCAAAAGCGGGGGAACCGTCGCAAGACCAATGTACTGCTTGCGCGCCTTCTTGGTAAGAAAGGGTTTCAATATCTACCTTCTTCGCCACCATGAAAGATGAGTAGAAACCGAGGCCGAAGTGACCGATAATTGCGTCGTCGCCGCTGCCTTGATATTTTTGAATAAATTCTTCGGCGCTGGAGAAAGCGACTTGGTTGATGTATTTTTTTACCTCGTCGGCGGTCATGCCGATGCCGTTGTCGGAAATTGAGAGGGTTTTGTTTTCTTTGTCAATTGCAATGTTGATTTGCGGTTCGCCCATGTCGCCGCTGTATTCGCCGGAACGGGAAACCATTTTGAGTTTGGCAATGGCATCGACGGCGTTAGAAATTAGTTCCCGCAAGAAGACTTCGTGGTCGGTGTATAGCGACTTCTTGATAATCGGGAAAATATTCTCGGTATGGATTGTGATTGTTCCCTGTTCTAAAACTGTCATAGTTTTTCTGTGTGGTGAATGCTAATTGTTGATAAGTAGGTGGTGACAAATAAACATTAGGTGGGGAGAGGGAGGGCGGGTTTTGCACTCATTTTCTCGCTTGTCTCATAAATTATTAGCTAAACCCGCCCCTACAAGAGACTAGGTTTTTTTGCCGTTACCTACTTAGCTACTTAATGATTTTCGGCGATCGCGCTATCTTCTGCAAAAGGGATTACCCTAAAAAGACGATTCGGTTTCCCTCACATAGTAGCTCACAAAGGCAACCGCAGGAGAAAGGTGCTGCCGAAACCCAATTCGCTGCGGGCGCTGAGGCTGCCGCGGTGCGCGCGGGCGATCGCGCGGGCGATCGCCAATCCGAGTCCCGAACCGCCTGTATGGCGCGATCGATCGCTGTTGACTCGGTAAAATCGATCGAATATGCGCCCTAAATCTGCCGCCGCTATCCCAATACCGGTATCTTGAACCTGAATTATCGCCTCCTGGTGACTGCAATCTAAGATAACTGTGACTTTTCCGCCCGCCGGAGTGTATTGAATGGCATTGACAATTAAATTAGCAACCAGACGGTAAAGTCGATCGGCATCGCCGACAACATTCAACTGCTGCTGTACGCGGATTTCGGATGTTAGCGCTACCTCGGAGGATCTCGCCAAAGCCGCCAATTCCTCGACTAAATCGCCAACCAAGTCGTTTAAACAACAAAGCTGAGGGCGATGCGATATCGCTTGAGAGTCCATCCGCGCCAACAGCAACAAATCAGCCACTAACTGAGTCAATCTGCGGTTTTGGCGATCGACAGTCCGCAAAACTTCCCGCGCTTCTTTCTCATCTAATTGTGGCATCAACAGCGCCGATTCTACAGTTGCTTGAGATGCCGCTAAAGGCGTCCGCAATTCGTGGGCAGCATCCGCTGTAAACTGTTGGATTTGTCGGTAAGAAGAATAAATCGGTTTCATCGCCAATCCTGCCAGCCACCAACTAGAAAAACCCACCAAAATTAACGCGACCGGCAATCCCAATTTCAACATCCATTTCACTGTACTGAGATAACTGTTGAAGTCTTGCAAACTCCGCCCTACTTGAAAATATCCCCAATCTTGCTGCGTTTGAGTGTGCAGCGATACAGAAATTTGGTGATAAATATTGCCTTGGCTGTCAGCGAGTGTTTGCCAGTGTTTCGAGTTAAATGTCGGCGGCAATGCTTCGGGATAAGCGCCTGCTGTAGCAATCAAATTTCCTGAATAGTCAAATAAACGGATATAGTAATAGCTTTGGTTGATCGCGCTTAAAATATGGCGATCGGCTAACTGTTCTTTAACGCCGTTAACTCCAATTACGCGGAGGTTTGGCAAAAGTTCATTGACGATTGGTTCCAGGCGTCCGGGCTGCTGTAGCTTGATTTCGAGGCTATCGTGGAGTGTCCCCGCTACCGATTCTAGTTCGCGATCGATGGCGATCCAGTGCGCGTGGGCGATCGCCTTATATACACCAAATCCCAGCAAGCTTAAAATCAAACCCATTACTGTCGCATAGGAAAGAGCTAATTGCGATCGAGTTCGGTTAAATAGTTTATTTTGATTCATTTTTCATAACTTAAGCTGTCAGTCAGACAGTCCGCCAGGGAATGAATTCCCTGGCTAATAGTTAAAGTCCTCTAAAGAGGACTGAAGAACTCATTAGTCCTCTTTAGAGGACTTTAGCTTTGAGGCAGGGGTTTCAACCCTTGCCGGAGTATCGGTTTTACTTTAATTTCTCATCCGGTATCCGACGCCGTGGACGGTTTCAATTAAATTCGCGCAGCCAACTGATTCGAGTTTGCGCCGCAGCAAGCGCACTTGAGCGGCGACTACATTGCTAAAGGTATCTGCACTGGCTTCCCATATCTGATTCCGAATTTGGTCGGTAGTGACAATTTGGTTCGGATGTTTCATGAAATATTCTAACAGTTGAAATTCTTTGTTAGTCAGCGAAATTGCCTGGTTTTTGTCGCTTTGATTGAGATGAAAAGCTGTGCGATTGCCGCAATCTAAGGCGAGATTTCCGATTTGTAGCTGTTGGGGCTGAATTTGGGGCGATCGCCTCTGCAACGCCCGCAACCTTGCTAACAGTTCCGCCATCCCGAAGGGCTTGACTAAATAATCGTCAGCCCCGGCATCCAATCCCGCTACTTTATCTTCCATCCGGTCTTTTGCTGTCAGCATTAAAACTGGTAAAAAACTGTGTTTTGCGCGCAATTTTCGCAGCAATTCTATTCCCGACAATCCCGGAAGCAACCAGTCAAAAATAGCGAGGGTGTATTGCGTCCACTGACTGTCTAAATATTCCCAAGCTTCGTTGCCATTTTGCGCCCAATCAACTATGTATTTTTCCTGCTTTAAGGTGCGCTCGATCGCTTTTCCTAAATCGGGCTCGTCTTCAACTAGCAATACTCTCATAAGATTAATTTACCAGAAAGAATTGGTTTAAAGCCCCAGCCCCGAGATCCCTTGAGAAATTAAAAGAAGACTATTCATTACTCCAATCCTCTTCCTTTCAGGTCAACTGTCCCAGGTCAACTGTCCCAGGTCAACTGTCAACTGAATGAAAGCGGTAAATCTCTATACATTGTTGGCCGCCAATAGCACTAAACCCTACCTGCTAGCATCGCATAGCTGCATGAAATCAGCATGAAATCTTCTGAGTTCGCATAAAAAGATAATAGTTGACAATAATTGACAACAAGCTGGAAATGTCTTATACTCTAATGCGACCCAATTTTTGAGAATAATTTTCAAGAAGTATGACAGACTTATCCGATCGTCCCGCCATTAAAAAGCCGGGGCGCTGGAGTCGCCGCCAACTCCTACAGTTAGGAATAGCTGGTGCTGGGGTAGCGGGCGGGGCGATCGCACTGCAAAATTTTACCCAAAGGCGATCGGCTGCGGCGAGAATACCGCCAATGCCGGCCGATGCAGTCGCAGCTAGCAGTATCAACCCGATGCAAATTGCGCGGGATTTTGATTACGGCACGGTGACGCGGGAAAACGGGCGCACGGTGCGGGAATTTCGCTTGGAAGCTAATACTTCGATCGTCCAACTTAACAGCGCCGTCACTTTCAACACTTGGAATGTGAACAATCGCGTGCCCGGGCCGACATTGAGGGCAACCGAGGGCGATCGAATCCGCGTCATTTTTTCTAACAAAGCCGGACATTCTCACTCGCTGCACTTCCACGGCGTTCATCCCACAGAAATGGACGGCATTAAACCGATCCGAAACGGCGCGGCATTTATCTATGAATTCGATGCCGCTCCCTACGGCGTGCATCTATATCACTGTCACGTTGCCCCCGTCACGCGCCACATCGGTAAAGGACTGTATGGAATGTTCATTATCGATCCGCCCAAACCAAGACCCCCCGCCGACGAAATCATATTAATCATGGGAGGATATGACGTAAACGACGATAAAAAGAACGAACTTTACGCTTTTAACGGGCAACCTCATTATTATATGGAAAACCCGATTTCAATATACAAAAATCAGCTAGTCAGACTTTACGTTCTGAACATGATTGAGTACGAAGCGGCAGTGACCTTTCACCTGCACGCCAACTTTTTTGACGTATATCGCACGGGAATGACTTTAACTCCCAGCGAAAGAACCGATGTAATTACAATGGGAGTAGCTGAAAGACATATTTTAGAATTTAGCTACGCTTACGGCGGAAAATATATGTTTCATCCCCATCAAGATGCGATCGCCGAAGCAGGCTGCATGGGTTTATTTCAAGTCATCGCTTAACCCGAATCGCGATCGAGCCCGTGCACCAATTAGAGTTAAAAAAGTCTTAAATTATCTACCAAAATTTCTCACAAATAGGTAGAATTAGTAGCTCGCGAATAATTGAGAATATTTCTTAATAGCTTGCTATCCCAACTGAACCTAACGTAAAAATCATCAACTGCCATGTTACCATCCTTTCGCTTATTACCTACAGCCGCTGCTACAGCCATCCTCGTTGCTCTGGCCGGTTGCGTTTCCACCCCCACGGCCAGCAACACCGACAGCGCGGCCTCACCGGGCGCCTCACCCGTCACCGCCAGCAGTCCCGCAGCAACAAGCGGTCACAGCATGAATCACGGTGGTGGCAAGGGCGGGATTAACATCAATACTGCCTTGCTTTCGGAGTTAGATAAACTCGAAGCCAAGTTAGGAGTACCCGCACTTTCTAACAAGATTCAAGCCAGCCGTCCTTACGCAAAAGTCGAAGAATTGGTTTCAAAAAATGTCATTACTCAACCCCAATTCGACCAAATCAAAGACTTGGTAACTATTGAAGATGTTGTCCTCACAGGTGAAGCCAAAGATGTAGACTACATGACTAAATTGGGCTTGATGAAAGGGCATCTTTTCGTAGCCAAAGAACTCTTGGAGGCAGGCAAAGCAGACCAAGCAGAACCGCACATCGGACACCCGGTAGAAGAAATTTATGCCGACGTGGAAGACCAGCTTTCCGAACGCAAAATCCCGGAATTCAAGAATACTTTAATTAAATTGCAGGATTTAGTTAAAGCAGGTGCAAAAGATGCGAACCAAGTGAATGCAGAATTTACCGCATCTATGCAAGCTGTAGATAAAGCAATTGCCGCCCTTCCCGAAGCGCAGCGCAAAGATCCGAAATTCGTGCTGCAAGTGATTAACGGCTTGCTGGATACAGCTAATTCCGAATACGGAGCGGCAGTTGCTAACGGCAAAATTTCCGCAGTTATTGAATACCAAGATTCGCGGGGTTTCGTCATGTACGCGGAAATGCTGTACAAAGATATCGCCGCTCAAGTGGCTAAAACTAGCCCGGAAACCGACAAAGCAATTGTTGCTAACATGACTGAACTTAAGGCAAATTGGCCAACTGCGATCGCGCCCCCAGCCCCCGTAAAAACCACCGAACAAGTCACCCAGCTAGTTAAAGCGATCGAGAACGACAGCCAAAAAGTTCTCAAACCCGCATCCTAAAAAAGTTAACTCAAACAGCCAGGGGTAATTGGTAAAAAAATTACCAATTACCTCCACATATTACCTAAACTAAAAAGATGAATTTTAGCGAAGCATTGCCCACATTTGTAATTACTCTCCGCGAAGGAGTCGAAGCCGCCTTAGTTGTCGGAATCGTTCTAGCTTGCCTCAAAAAGTCGGGACAAAGTTATTTAAGTCCTTGGGTTTTCGGCGGTGTCGGCGTCGGACTTATTGCCAGCGCTTTAATAGGTGTACTGTTCGGCTGGACTATTCAAATTTTGTCCGCATCCAATCAGCCTTTTGCACCGATTATGGAATCCCTGCTAGAGGCAACCTTTGGGCTTGTAGCAATAGCAATGCTGAGCTGGATGCTGATTTGGATGACCAAGCAAGCGCGATTTATGAAGGCCGAAGTCGAAGGCGCTGTAAGTGCTGCCTTAACGCAAAACTCTCATGCCGGTTGGGGCGTATTTAGTTTAGTTTTAATTGCCGTTTTGCGCGAAGGATTTGAAACTGTTTTGTTTGTCGTCGCTAAGTTTCAACAAGGCATTATTCCGGCCCTCGGCGCTTTGGGAGGCATACTTTCAGCCACCGGACTCGGCGTCCTGCTGTTTAAATGGGGAGTAAAAATTAATATCCGCCTGTTTTTTAAATATATGGGCATTTTATTGCTGTTCATTGTAGCGGGTTTAGTGGTATCTACTTTGGGATTGTTTGACAGCGCGGTGAATATTTTATCGCAAGCAAATCGCGAGTCAGCAGGGCTGTGTTTCTATTACGAAAGATTTGCCAAAGTCCACTCTTGCATTCTCGGGCCGATGGTGTGGAATACCTCGAAAGTGCTTCCCGAAGAAAAGTTTCCCGGTTTGTTGCTGAGCGCGCTGTTTGGCTACACGGACAAGCTTTATTTGGTGCAGGGCCTTGCTTATTTCGCGTTCTTAATGACCGTTGGCGGCATTTACTTTCAAAGTCTGGCGGGTCGAGTGTTTTTTCCATTCAAAAAAACTCAGGTGACGAAATAGGAAATTAAGTGCGAGATACAGCAATACGGTTCAGTTAAGCTGTTGTGCATCTAGATTGTGTATGGTGTTCGAGGAGCCGATGGGGAGAGGATTTTTGATTGTCATCGAAATATACAATTTAAATGCACAACAGCTTAACACTATTTATGTTCCGGAGATCCCCCTAAATCCCCCTTAAGAAGGGGGACGAAAGAGAATACTCTTGTCCCACCCCCTACTCCCCTTAAAAAGGGGGGCGCCGGGGGGATCTGCCTTAAGTGAACCGTATTGATATCTACAGGGTGCATCTATCTAGGAACGTAAAATTAGTGAAATTTTCCCAGATTCAAATTAAGGATTTTTTATGATTGGCTTAGCGATTGCTGCGGTTTCAGCCAACTCTGGAATGCCTCATTGGGAATGGCTGCAAGTTATCATCGTAGTTTCCTATTATGCAATTCCAACAATGCTGGTTTCTGCCCTTTACAAAGGGCGAGATATCCCGTTTCAGTGGATGTTTCTGGTATTTGGAACATTTTTCGTCGCCTGCGGCACAACCTATGTTATGGAAACATGGTATGTTTGGTTTCCTGAATCTTTAATCTCAGAATTTATGAAAGCAATTACCGCTTTCGTAGCTGGGAGTTCAGTTTTCCTGCTGTTAACATTGATGCCTTTTGCACTGGCACTTCCCAGCCCAGCCAAGCTAGAAGCAGCAAATTTAGCATTAGAAAATGAGATTGCAGAACGCCGGAAAGCTGAGACAGCACTCGCTGAACTAGCCGAAGTATTGGAACAGCGAGTTAACGCCCGAACTGCCAAACTTTCCCAAGCAAATGATTCTTTAATCAAAGAAGTTTTAGAGCGGAAAAAAGCCAAAAAAGCGCTGCAAGAATCCGAAGCAGAATTGAGAAAAAAAGCGCAAGAACTAGAGCGAGCTTTGCAAAAAATTCAGGAAACCCAAGCTCAATTAGTACATACCGAAAAATTATCAGCTTTGGGTGAACTGACAGCAGGAATTGCCCACGAAATTAACAATCCCATCAACTTTATTGATGCGAACATCTCCTACGCCCGCAATTATGTTGAAGATTTGTTACGTCTGGTCAACTTATACGGCAAATATTATCCCAATCCGGTAGCAGAAATTCAGGAGCAAATTGAGACAGTAGAACTAGATTTTCTCAGCGAAGATTTGCCAAAACTGCTTGCTTCTATGAAGGTAGGAACTGACAGAATTTGCGTGATTGTTTCGTCGATGCGTAATTTTTCGCGTTTAGATACAGACGGCATGAGTTTGGCTTCCATTCACGAAGGAATCGACAGCACGCTGTTAATTCTCCAGCACCGACTGAAAGCGAACGGCAAAAGTCCTGCTATCGAATTGATTAAAGATTACGGCGACTTGCCGCTGGTAGAATGTTATGCAGGGCAACTAAATCAGGTGTTTATGAATATTATCAGCAATGCCATTGATGTTTTGCGAGACTGTTCTAATTCGCCTGTTTTGAATGCCCAGAGAAGCTGTCCGACAATTCAGATTTGTACGGAAGTGGCAGAATGCGATCGGGCAATCGTCCGCATTTCCGACAACGGCCCTGGAATGACAGAAGAAGTCAAGGCTAAAATATTTAATCACTTTTTTACCACAAAACCCGTCGGTAAAGGAACGGGTTTAGGGTTATCAATTAGCTGCGAGATTGTTCGAGAAAAGCACTGCGGTTGCTTGGAGTGCCTTTCGGGAGTTGGAGAAGGTACGGAGTTTGTAATTTCGCTGCCAATCAGGCAGCCGAAGTCAGAAACTAGCAGGTTATTGCAAATGCAGGAGGCCGTTTGAATTGGGGGTTTTTAACGGCAGGTAGCGCAACGGGCGGGACGCCCGTGCCACAATAAACGCGGATACGTGCAAAGGTGAGGAACATTAGCATTTTGCATGGCTCCTCCCGCAATAGTAGCAGGGGCATTAGATGCCAGCACGAAGGTAAATGCAGCAGCGTAAATTAACTTTTTCATCCCTGTAATCCCTGAAAACTTAACTAATTGGTGTTCTTATTTATTAGTTTTGCTGTCAGGAATCAAATAGGGAGGAAATTTTAGCTATTTAACAATTACAATACTTACACAAGTATCACAATAGTTAAAAAAAAAGGTACGTAGTTGCGCTTTAGCGCTAAAGCGCAACTACGTACCTTTTTTAATGTCCCAGTTTCGTCCAGGACAGAATTAATTATTCGACTCTAAATTAAGAAAAACCCGATCGCTCAAAACAAACCGGGCTTTCACAAATAAACTCAACTCAAATTACTGAGTGAATGTAAAACGACCGTTCACTTTTTCTCCCTTAATATCCGCATTTACTTTCACAGGATACTCACCCGCACCTTTGACGGGAAACACAGCAGTGTAATGTTTGTCGGCCGGATCGTATTTGAAGGCTAGCGTTTGCTGCTTTCCATTCGGCAACTGCACTTGTGCCGACACTTTCGCGTTAGGCACTGTTTCCTTTTTATCGCCTTTCTGCACATACAAATCTAAGTGAGTTCCAGTAGATTCTTTTTCAGGTACAAACTCTAAATGGTAAGCTCCAGCATTGACAACTTGACCGCCTTTAGCTCCTTTTGCACCAGCAGGAGCAGCGGCGGGAGCGGAAGAGGCAGGTTTTGAGGCAGCAGGAGGGGGTGTTGGAGTGATTTTTGTATCGCTTGCTTCGTCGCCTTTACCGCAAGCTCCCAAAAACAGCAATCCGACACTGCCGAGAATAATTAAACTTGATTTGATTGTTTTCATGTGCTTTACTGTTGGCGGACAATTATTTGTAGATTATGGCATTTTAAAACAGGGCGTCAAGGAAAATTATCAAAAATTATTCAGCAATAGCCAGAATCGTTGCTAAAAAGCAGTTAAACCTGCTTTTTCATCTTCAACAATAGGCTGAGGTTGTTGAGGTCGTAAAAACCTCCCAAATTGAGCATACAAAGCTGGTAAAACTAGCAGAGTTAAGGCAGTAGAAGTAAATAATCCTCCTAAAACTACTACTGACAAAGGTTGCAAAATTTCTTTGCCAGGGCCGCCTTCTAAGACTAAAGGTGCTAAGCCCAAAGCAGAAGTTAAAGCAGTCATCAGGATGGCGTTGAGCCGTTCCATCGAGCCTTTAACAATAGCTTCTTTAAAGGGCATTCCTTCGGCAAATTTAGTGTTGTAGTTGTCTACTAACAGCAAGCCGTTGCGGGTAGCTACGCCGAATAATGTGACAAAGCCAACCAGGGAAGCTACAGAGATGATGCCGCCCGTCAAAGCTACAGAAATTACTCCTCCAACTAAGCCGATCGGCAAATTAATCATAATCGTAGCAGTTGAGGGAATTGACTTGACGGACAAGTACATCAATACTGTAATTACCAAAAAGGCGATCGCGCTAAACACCATAATATTCTGCGAAGCCCTTTGTTCCGCCTCAAATTGACCGCCGTACTGAATAAAATAGCCCTTCGGCAACTGCACCTCCCGTTTGACTTTAGCTTGAATTTCATTCACAACCGATCGCAAATCCCGACCTTTAGCATTAGCCGCCGCCACAATCAACCGAGAAACATTCTCGCGATTAATCGTATTTGGGCCCGTACCGTATTTAACAGTCGCAACTTGCGCCAGGGGAATTTTACCCCCCCTTTCATCCCCCCCTTTATAAGGGGGGGAAAGAGGGGGGGTATCAACCAACAAATTCTGAATAGTTTCGAGGTTGTTTCTGGCTTCCGGCTGCAACCAAACAACTAAATCAAAAGTTTGCTGCACCTCCAAAACTTGAGAAACAACCTTGCCGTTTAAAGCTGTCTCAATTATTTCAGAAAGCTCACCAATTTTCAAACCGTATCTACCCGCAGCTTGGCGGTTAAACTTAATTTGGATTTGTGGCACTGGCACCTGCGGTTCTAGTTGCAAATCCACAATTCCTTCAACTGTTTTCATTTGCGCTTCAACTTGGGCACCGAGGCTGCGAAGTTGATCCAAATCCGGGCCGAAGATTTTGACAGCAATCTGACTTCTGACACCAGACAAAACCTCATCCATCCGGTGAGAAATAAAACCGCCGATATTTGGTGCAACTCCCGGCAATTTAGCAAATTCCTGCCGCAAAGACTCCAAAGTTTTCGACCGATTTTTCATCCCTTCTTCGCTCAAACCGATATCGATGTGAGCTAAATTCACTCCCGCAGCATCAGCATCACCCGGAGATCTGCCCGATCGCACTTGCACGTATTCAAACCTGCGATCGTCCTTAAGAGCATCTTCCATCGCAAAAGCCGCGCTATCCGTCGTCTCCAAAGACACCCCCGGATAAAGCAGAATAGTATTCACCAAAGTTTGCTCCTGAAACTCCGGCAAAAACACCCGTCCAAAGGAAGGCAAAATAACTAATGCAGCCACCATACTAGCAGCAGCTAAAGCTAAAATAATTCCCGAAGATCGCATTGACAATTGGATAAAAAAATGATAGATACGCTTGCAAAATCTCGGCAGCCAAGGTTCCTCGGAACTCATGCGTTTGTTAGGCAACAAAATAGCACAAAGAGCCGGAGAAACGAGCAGCGATTCTAGACTAGAAATCACCACAACTACCAAATAAGTAATCCCCATCGGCGTAAAAATGCGACCTTCTACACCGGGCAAAGTAAAAATAGGAGAAAACACCACAATCCCAATTACCGTCGCTCCAATTAACGAATCTCGCACCTCCTGACTGCCGTCAAAAATCACATCCATTACCGGGCGCGGATGCCCAGAAGCAGTATTTTCTCGCAAATTGCGGTAGGTATTTTCTGCATAGACAATCGCATCGTCGATCGCAGTTCCGATCGCCACGGACAAACCCCCCAAAGTCATCGTATTCAGTCCCAATCCCAGCCAATACATCGCCAGCAGCCCGAACAGCCAAGTTAGGAAGAAATCGAGCAAAACCACCGTCAGAGTGCGCCAATTCATCAAAAACGGGATGAGAATTGCAGTGACGATGATACTGCCTTCCACTAAAGCCGATCGCACATTCTCCACCGAGGAATTGATATATTCTTCCTGACGGAAAGTCACTGTTACCTTAATATCCTTGGGCAGAGCTTGCTGTACCTCAGCCATTGCCGCCTCAACCGCTTTCGTTACCGTCGGAGTATCAGCAACTGGCTGCCTGTTTACCATCACAATCACAGCTTTTTTGCCGTTAAAACTGCCGTTTCCCCGCTTGATTGCAGCACCAATCTTGACATCGGCGACATCACCAATTCTGACGGGCGTTCCCTGGCGAGAGGCGATCGCAGATTGCTGCAAATCTGCCACTGACTCAATCCGCCCCACGCCCCGAATTAACGTTTCGCGATCGGGCGTAATTAAATACCCTCCCGGTGCGTTAACATTCGCAGCCTGCGCCGCTTCGGCCACTTGCTGCAACGACACATTAAAAGCTTTCAACTTTGCAGGTTCTACTAAGACTTGATACTGCCTTTGTTCGCCGCCGTAAGCCACCACTTGAGCAACCCCAGTCACGGCTAGAAGGCGATTTGTAACTTGCCAATCAACCAGACGGCGCACTTCCATCAAAGGAGTAGTTTCTGATGTAAAAGCATAGGTAATTACCAGGCCGACAGGAGAAGTTCTCGGAGAAATTTGCGGTGTTTCTACGCCAGCAGGGAGTTTGCTTTGAGCTTGCTGCAACCTTTCGGTTATCAACTGGCGCGCTTGATAAATTTCTGTTCCCCAATCGAAGATAACTTTAACAGCAGAAAGGCCCACAGCGGAAGCCGATCGCACTGCTGTTACTCCCGGAGTTCCGTTAATTGCACTTTCGATCGGCAGTGTTACTAAAGACTCGATTTCTTCGGGTGCGAGGCCCGGTGCTTCCGTCTGAATTTCGACTTGCGGGGGCGCAAAAGGCGGGAAGACATCGAGCGACATTTGGGGGATGATATATAATGTCCAAAGACTAATAATAATGGTGGCGAGAACGACTAGCCAGCGGCGGTTAATTACCCATCTCAGAATAGTGCTGAACATTTTATGATTTTTTGAGTTTGTAGAGCAATACCGTTCAGCTAACACTGTTAATCCCCCGGAGATCCCCCTAAATCCCCCTTCTTAAGGGGAGTAGGGGTCGACTTTAAGAACTCTATTGTTGCCCCCTTTTTAATGTAGGGGGACTCTAAGAACTCTCTTGTTCCCCCTTTTTTAAGGGGGGTTAGGGGGGATCGAGCTTAGCTGAAGCGTATTGGTTTGTAGAGGCGTACTTGTGTAAATCAAATTGCGATATTAAAGCATTTTTTTACTTCAAAATATTGACTTTTGTCTCTTGAGTTTTAACGTGATGGTTGTCATTGTCTAACAGTAATTCATCATCCAAGGTTGGTGTATAAGCCGAAAAACTATTATTTGCAGAATCCGCTGCTATTGCTGGCAATTTGCGCCGATTTCCCCAAAATACTCCGGCTGCAAAAGTCACGGAGGCGATCGCAATTCCTCCCCCAACTCCCGCCCACAATAAAGACACAGGCAAATTATTCAAATTAACCTCTGTTACCTTGGGAGTTGCCTCTTTCTTTTCCTCGTTTTTTGATGACTTGCTGCCGCCCCGCAGAGATTGGGCGTAAAGTTGAGGTGCGCGCTGCGTTACAATCAAATCTCCATCGAATAAACCGCTCTTAATTTCTACTAAATCTCCGGCAGTTTGACCGACTTCAATGTCAACAGCTTGATAAGCATCACCATTTTGGACGTAAACGGTTTTTTTACCGCTAACATCTACTACCGCCGCCATCGGAATTGCTAAAATATTTGTGGCAGTTTTGTCGGTTAAAATTTCCAACTCCGCAAACAGTCCAGGCTTTAATTCGCCGTTACTATTATCTAGTTCTGCTTTCACCGGCACAACTCGCGTTTCTCCTTCGACGGATGAGCCAATTAAGGTGATTTTTCCTTTGAAAGTGCGATCGCCCAAATTAGCAACTTTCACCCTGACTTCCTGGCCCTGTTTTACCTGATTCAGGTCTTTTTCGTAAATGTTAGCTGTAGCAAAAACGCGGCTGTCATTTAAGAGGCTCATCAACGGTTTTTCAGCGTTTACTGATTCTCCTGGAGTGATGGAGCGATCGGCAATCGTACCAGAAATCGGAGCAATTACGGTGACAAGTCCCTGCTCATTCGCAACAGTCCCTAATTGTTGCAGGCGCGCTTGATAGGCTGCATCGGCTAAGCGAATGCGCGACTGAGCGACGGCGACGGCAGTTTTGCCGCGTTTGACTTGATTCTCGGCTTCCAACACTTCCCGGCGGCTCTGAGCCTTGGTGAGTTGAGCTTTTGCCTCTGCCACCTTGCCTTGGGAATCGCGCAATTCCCGCACGGGCAGGTCTACTTCAGCTTGTTTAATTTCGGTTTCGGCTTTGATAACTTCGGGACGGCTTTTTGCCTTCGCAACATTGGCTTTTGCTTCGGCGAAGTGGGCTTGCGATTCCAGCATTGTACGCCGCGCGATCGCACCTGACGCCACTAACTCTCGATCGCGATCGTACTGTTCTTTAGCCACAGTCAGTTCAGTTTCCGCCCGCGCTATTTCTGCTTGCGCTATTTCAATCTGACGCTGATAATTTTCTTTAGCAACTTTCACAACAGAGCGCTTATTTACTAATTCTTGCTCTCGCTCGTACTGTTTAGTTGTTGCTGCTAATTGAGTTTGGGCTTGTGTTATTTCGGCTTCAGATATTTGAATTTGGCGATCGTAATTTTCTTGGGCTAGTTTGAAATCCCCTTGCGCTTGCTGCAAATCTGCCTCAGCTTCGGCACGTTTCGAGAGAGATTCAACCCGCAACTGTCCTAATTCAGAACTCGACAAAACAGCAACCGGTTGACCTTTTGATACTTTGTCCCCAGGCTTAACTAGCAACTCTACCACTTTCCCAGCCACCGGAGCCGTCACTTCTACCTTTTGGTTGGGCAAAGTTTCAATTTGTCCTGTGGTTTTGATGCCGATATCCAGTCGCTGGCGCGTGGCCGGGGAGACTTTAATTCCTAACCGTTTTGCTGTGGAGGCATCGACAGAAATAGCAGCAGGAGTTTGAGTTGCTTCGCCGCTTTGATGAAATTCATTTCCGTGTCCCGCGTGGGCGAAAACGGCGGTGCCAGAGGTGAGGAATGCGAGGCTGATAATTAACCCAGAAATGCGGTAGAGCTTTATTAGGGGCATGATTGAGTAGGGGCGAATCTGAACTCAATCCTCAGTTTTGCAGACAAATATGAAATCAGGATGAAATAAGTTAAATAAACCTCATTGCTGTAGGGGCGGGTTAAGCACGCCAACTTCCACATAACAGATAATTCCTGTACAAAACCCGCCCTCTTAAATTAGCCGCCCCACACTTTCTTCAAAACCTCTTGAGGAGAAATGTCAGCCATTTTGCCAGTAGGAGATTTAATTCCCAAAAATCGATCGCTCTTGGGCAGCAATTTTGCAGGTTCAGTCGGGCCGAACAAAGCTATTGTATAAGTTTGAACTGCTACAGCCAAGTGCATCGGCGCGCTGTCAGTACACATCATCAAATTAGCAGCAGCAATGGTGGCCGCCAACTTGCCGACATCATCCGGCGAGATAACTTTTACACTCGGACAGAGCTCGACTAACTTTTTCACGAAGGCTTCATCTTCGGGACCTTTCACCACCACAACGGGTAAATTCGGCTGTCGCTGCTGACAGTCTTGGATAATTTGCTGCCAGTTGTCTATAGGGTAAATTTTGTCAATACCTTTAGACAAAGCTAATTGACTGGAACCGCCGTGAATTAGAATGTAACCGCTTTCTTTGATTCCCAACCGCTGCTGTTCGGCTTCCGCCCACTGAATGTCCTGTTTTGGTACATTAATTGCGATCGCCGGACAAGGATTGTTAATGTTGAATCCTTGCAGCAAATCGTGGTACATTGAAGCTGCGTACTGGTCAGTTTTCAGAGGTACGGAATCGGTGAGAAATCGAGCGCCGTTGGTTCCCGAATACCCAACTCTCTGGGGAATGCCTGTCAGCCACAGCAGCAGTCCGACAGTCCACCGCTGGCCTAGGGAAACAACTGCTTCGTATTCGCGATCGCGAATTACGCCCAGTAAATTGCCCAAATCTGCCATCGCATTGCGGTCTTTGAAATTGTACGTCAAGACTTCTTTGACGGACTTGCAGACTCGGTAAGCGCCCTTCGCCCTCGGTTCCACGATGACATCAATCTGAGCCTCTGGATAAGACTGCTTGAGGTCATCAAGGGTAGGGAAAAATAAAATTTGGTCGCCAATCCCGCCTGGGACAAGTGCTAGTATTCGCATCATAAACGATCGGGCTATTATCTATCGAGGTAGCTCTCAGCGATCGGCTTTCAGCTATCAGCTTATAGTATTTTTAGACGTTAAAAGCCAATACCGTTGGGTTAACACTGTTTATCCCCCGGAGATCCTTGCAGCATACCCCCAACTCCCCCGAATCGTTGCGGGAGTTGGGGTTGACTTTAAGAACTCTCTTGTTCCCCCCTTTTTTAGGGGGGCGCCGGGGGGATCGGTCTTAACAATCGCGTATTGCCTTAAAAGCTACTGGCTGACAGCTAAATAACTGACCCAAAAGTACAGAACGCTCTTAATATATACCTAGTTGGGTGAAGAAGGGTTAGTTAATGCACTTATTAATTCCTGCGGCGGGTTCGGGGCGACGGATGGGGAGTCAGCGGAACAAACTGCTGCTGACTTTGCTCTCTAAACCTTTGCTGAGTTGGACTTTGGCCGCTGCTGAAGCTTCGCAGCAGATTAGCTGGATCGGCATCATGGGCCAGCCTGAGGATTTTCCTGATTTTAAGGCAATTATCAGCGATTTAGCTTTGGTGAAGCCCGTCGAACTGATTCAAGGAGGTGCTACCAGGCAAGAGTCAGTTTACAACGGCTTGCAGGCTTTGCCGCCAAATGCCGATCGAGTCTTGATTCACGACGGCGCGAGGTGTTTGGCAACTCCTGAATTGTTCGATCGATCTTCCGAAGCTCTCTTGAGCTGTCCGGGCTTGATTGTCGCCGTCCCGGTCAAGGATACGATTAAGGTCGTAGACGAGTCTAGGATCGTGCGAGACACGCCGGACAGGCGCAACTTGTGGGCTGCCCAGACTCCCCAAGGATTTGAAGTGAAATTGTTAAAGCAGTGTCACGAACAAGGGCGACAGAAGGGTTGGGAAGTTACAGACGATGCAGCTTTGTTTGAAAAATGCGGTTTACCAGTGCAAATTGTGGAGGGGGAAGAGACTAATTTGAAAGTTACAACGCCCGTAGATTTGAGCGTGGCAGAATTCATTTTGCGCGGAAGATACGGATAAATTCTCTGCAACCTGCGCCGGCAGGTTTTGTCTGTCGAGAAGCGGTTTGAACCGCCGATTATTCTTGAATTAATACTTTAAACCGCCGATTTTTTCTGGTAATTACATCCTACATCCAAAAATGCAAACACGGCCGGAATCAACAGCGCATCCCTCAAAACAGCCACCCCAATTACCCTTTCAAAAGCTGCGGGTAAACTGCAAACTTTCACCTCAGCAGGTATCGGTTCCGCCGCCAAACGCGGCATAATTGCTGCACCCAAACCTTGCATGACCATACTGACAATAGTTGAATCTTCGCTGAGTTCGTAAGCGATATTTAAGGGAAACTCCGAAGTTGTTAAATATTTGCGAAGCGGTATAGAACAAGCAGTTTCCGGCGGCTGCAAAATCAGCGGATAAGCCGCTAATTCTTTCCAGGTAATTTTAGCACTTGACAATTTGGCAGTTGGCGGCAGCAACACAACATATTTATCCCGCAAAATTACTCTAGTTTCAAATTCGTCGCCGATGGGAAGAGAAACAAAGCCGATGTCTGCTTTGCCCGATCGCAAAGCTTCTTCCACAGCCTGGGTATAATACACTTCGGTAATGCTGACGGCAATTTTGGGAAAGCGATCGCGAAATTGGGCAATAATACCCGGTAGGATATGAGTTGCGACACTCCGAAAACTCACTATCCGCACCTGGCCTCCCTGCAAACCTTTTTCTAAATCGGCTTCTTTGACCATCATTTCTAACGATCGCACAATTTGACGCCCGTGAAGCAACACCCTTTCCCCCACCGGCGTCAGTTGAGCACCGTGTCGCCCCCGATGGAACAATTGCACTCCCAATTCTGCTTCTAAAGAGGCGATGGCGTGGCTGACTGCGGATTGTGACAGTTCCAACTGCAAAGCCCCACCGCTAAAGTTTGCACAGTCGGCTACTGCTATCAAAGCCTGAATCTGAGAGAGTTTCATCCGCCGCGTGTTGATTTCGTTCATAGCGTTTCCTAGAAGGAAGAGTTGACAGTTGACCTGTGACAGTTGACCTGTGACAGTTGACAGCTTGCCCCGAGCGAAGCCGAGGGGTTGACAGTTGACAGAGGGAAGACGGAAGAATGAAAAAAAACTCGAACGCAAGGGTTTCAGCAATTAATAACGTCATACTAAGCGTCGGGCGCGGTTGGTATATATATCTATCGATTTTATTCATAGAACCTATGCAAGCAATGATTTGATTGTTATTTAGGCAAGAGTTATCGTTGATTCATCACGTAAAAAACAAGAGTGTCCAGGAATTGTAAGGCGATAAAAATATGCTGTAAATGCCAGCAATTTATTGTAATTTATAGCTGTAATTTTTGATGGTGCAATTCCTGTTTGATTGAGGATTTGAAGGTGTTTGCTATGTCTACTTGCAAAAATCGGCTGTCTCCCGAAAAAACAAGAGTTGTTTCGATTGGCGAGCGAGCTAAATATGCCAAAAAACAAAAAGGTATCTCGCTCTTTTCAGCTATGAATCAACTTTGGCAAGGTTTGCTCGCCGCCGCCTCCGGCGAGAACGAAGTCAGAATTTGGCAGACGCGCGATCGCAATGGTAACACTTGCTGGCACGGTTGCGATCGGGCGACAGGTCGCTATACCTCCGCAGCCACGGATGACGAAATACGCGCTTGGATCGATGGCCGTTATTGTCAATAGTAGATTGTTGGTTGTGTGGGGGCGGGTTTTTAGGGATTGTTTGCGATTATCAAAGATTTTGGGGGAACCCGCCCCTACGATACTTGGGGAGAATTTGTGGATTTTTGATTCTTAATTTCCAAGGAGATGCTATGCTTCAAAGATATTCCGAATGTGCAGCGCCCGTTAGCGGAGCCCTCGAAGAGGATCGCATAATCCTCATGAAAAACGAGGTGTACAAATTGCCTCAAACTCATCGAGAAATTCAAGTTTTGTCAGGAATTGCTTGGATCACGCTTGACAAACAGGACATCATCTTGCACAGCCCAGAAAAAGCCTCGCTTCCACCCAGCAAAAACTTTGCTGTCATATCCGCTCTCAACAATATGCCGCTGATTATGGCAGTCTGCTAAGACAAAAGCCCGCGCCAGAACCTAGCAATTAACAAAAAATCGGCAGGAACACCCCAAAAAGCTCTATCTTAATAGTTATAACTTGGCTATTGGAGGACTCGATCGGTGTACTGCCGCTCTTACCACTTCAGCTATCTCGCAGCTATAAGTATTGTCTTATCGCCCGCACTCAGCTTGCTGGCAATTTCAGATGCTCGGGCATTTACCCCAATTATAGATGCGAGGCGCGCGATCGCTCGCGATTCCCTACGGGATAGCTTCGCCGCGCGTGCCCAAGCAACAGACCCCAAAACGCAAGCAGAACAACTCTTGGAAACAGGAGTAAAACAGCACCGCGAGGGTTTGTTTCGAGAAGCAATCCAGACTTTTGAGCAAGTTTTGGCAATTCGCAAGCAACTAGGCGACAAACCGGGAATCGGAGAAACCCTCAACAATATGGGGGAAGTTTACGCCGAAATGGGTTCGCAGCCCAAAGCTTTGGAAGTTTTGCGGCAAGCTTTAGCCATTCACCGCGAAATCGGCGAAGGGCCCCGCATCGCGCGCACTCTCAATCTCATCGGTTTTGTCAACCGGGTTGCAGACAAGTTTGACGAAGCGATGAAACTGCACCAAGAAGCTTTGGAACTCGCCAAAACCGCCAACGACCAAATTGAAATAGCAGAGTCTTTTCACAACATCGCGGCGGTGTACGCAGAACAGGCAAATTACGCCAAGGCGATCGAATTTTACCAGCAAGCCAGGACGATTCGCACCAAAGAGGGCGATCGGCGCGATTTAGGCCGTACCCTCAATAACATGGGCGGCGTCTATTACAACATCGGCGACTTTAACAGAGCGATGGAATTTTACCACCAAGCCTTAGCAATTCGCCGGGAAATCGGAGACAGGGCTGGCGTCGGCCGCCTCCTCAACAACATGGCACTTACCTCTCGCAAACTCGGCAAAGATACTCAAGCGCTGATCTATTTTCAGCAAGCAATACCGATGTTAGAAGCCATCGGCGACAAGACAAGTATCGGACGCTTGCTCAACAATATGGGCGCAATTTATGAAAGTCTCGGTCAATCTGCCAAAGCTCTCGAATCCTACGAGCGAGCTTTGAAAATGGCCCGCCAAGGCGGCGATAAAGCTGGAGAAACTATAGCGATGGAGGGCATTAAACGATTGTCGTCTGGGCAGCTTGTACCGCAAAATGGCAGTATCTAATCATCACAGTTTATGGAATTAAGCCTGTGCGATCGGGAGCATCTCATTTTTGCTTTTATAGTTTGTAGGGTGTGCAAGGCGCACCGATTGACTTCCTAGCTCATTCTCCCAGCGGTATAGGGGTTAATTTTGAGGTACGTTGTTGCGATGAAAGCGCTCTTTCTTATATTATTCAAGAGCGCTTTCATCGCAACAACATACCTTTATTTGATATGACAAAGGCTATCTAATCATCACAGTTTATGCAGTTAATCCTATTCGATCGCAATATCTTAGCCTTCGGGCATTGAGAATCTCCCGTTTTTAACCGGGAGATTCTCAAATTATAACTTAATGAACCAACTCGATCGCCCTTTTAGTCAACGCCTCAGCAGTCAACCCATTAAACGCCATCAACTGACCAGCACTAGCAGTCGTTTCCCCCCGCTTCCAAGCGAAAGTATCGCGCGGGCAATTGCTGCGGAGCATCACAGGTTCCAACATCCCAGAAGCACCGCCTGTCACGCCAATCAAGGCATCTCCACCAAACATTTCGGCAAATTTGTCATCGCTCAAAAAGCCGCCGTCAGCTTCCGAACAAGTATCCCAAGCAACATCGCCTGGACGGTACAAACGCCGGGGATTCACAACAGAAACAATCCGCACTCCAATGCCTTCTGTTTCCAAAAATGCCGCCGCTTCAAACACTGGCATTAAAGTCATGTCGCCGACAACAGCAAACACAACTTTCTTGCTCCCGCCTTGATTGTGGGGAGCTTGGGGAGAAGCGACTTCGTGCAGCACAATTGCACCATCTTCCAAACCTTGGCGAGTCTGTTCAAACGTGGTGCGAATTGGCAGCGGCGACTTGCTCGCAGTAATCACAACTCCCTTATTTTTAGCAGTCAAAGCCCATTCGTAACAAGCTTGAATGCTGTTAGCATCGGGTGGAAACAAAGGAAACACATTTCCGTTCCGCATCATCGCCGCAAAATAAGCCTCAATTTCCGGCCGCTGGTGCGTCCAACCGTTGCGGCCTTGTTCCAATGCACCCGCTGTAAATAAGGTGACAGTTGCCGGAGTTGGACGGCGCAATTCTGCCATTGCTTGGGTTACAGTTTGCCAAATTGGTAAACCGTTGATGGCAAAAGATTCGTAAGAACACCACAAACTGCGCGCTCCGAACAGCGACAAACCTACTGCCAAACCCGCGCAAGCATCTTCGCTCAAAGGTTCGTAAACTTGACCGTTTGGCGATTGATTGTACAACTCATCGGTCGTCGGGTGAATGATTTTGAGAGCTTGGTTGATGTTGGCAATTGCCGATGCTTCATTGCCGTCAGCATTAGTGACAAGAAAAGTGCGATCGCGCTCGCCGACTGTTCCCACCAAACGTCCCATTGCAGTTGTCGAAATCTTCGGTTCTCCCCCAACTGCAAATTCTTCTAAAGGCAACTCGCCCAAATCTGCCAGCGGCAATGTAAACTCAGTAACAACGGTTTTCGCCGCAGGCCCGCCGCCAGCGCGCTCGCAATTTGTCCGCACCAACTGCCAAGCATCAGCAGTCAAAGCGCGCTCTTTTAAAGCGCTGACAATGTGCGGAGCATCCAGCGTATCTTTTGGATAAAGGTTGTGAGATTTTGCGCCGCGCGCGTGGACGCCCGCACCTTTCAACTGTTTGATAATAAACGCAGTTAATTTGCCGCCGAGAGCCGATTTTGCCGCTTTGTCAACTCCTTGTAAAACAGCTTTAGTAAAAGCCATGCGCTGTTCTAATGAAAAAGCAGTGCTGTCAACATAATCTCCCGCTTGATTTTTGTCGTCAAATTCCTTAGCATCAACTAAGATAACTTCTTCAAAACCGTTGCCTTGCCAATAAGCAATCATTTCAGCATTGGTTTTAGTCGAAACCATGCTGTGATGTTCTTGAGAAAATCCGTTCCAAACTAACACGGGCAAAAAGTTAGTAGCCTTCGGATAAGCAGTGTGGAAATGCGCCATGCTGCTCATCGGATAGGGTTCGCCCATGCCGCCGTCCCCCATTGTGAAAGCGAACAGTTTGTCGGGGTGTAAAAGCGCGCCAGCCATTGCGAAATGCTGCCCTTGTCCGAGGGGGCCTGCTGGTGCTAAAAGGCCGGGAATGAAGCCGGAAAGATGTCCTAATAAACCGTCTTTTTCTCGGAATTTATCGCGTACTTGCTGCACGTTGAAAATTCCCATGTCTTCTAAAGATCGATCGAGAAACATGGCGCTGTAAAATCCCGGCGCGTGGTGTCCGACTTCGGTGACAATGTTCTTGTGTCCGAGCATCACCAAAGCGGCATAAGCCTCAGCTTGGCTGGCAAACCCCCCCGGATGTCCCGATGCCTTGCTGGCGGTGACTTGCAGCGTCAGGTAGCGCAGGGCGTCTGCTCCCAGCATCGTTTGAAAGACGGCCGCGGGATCGGCAGAGTCGGCGATCGACTTGCTCCCGCTTGCGATCGCAGGTGCTTTCCCGTAAGTCTCAAAACCCGGCACACTCTCGGAGAAATACTGGATTCCTTCGCAAAAACTGGGAATTGCTGACGTTGCCTTCGGCGTAGTTGCAGTCATGCTTGATACCTGAAAAATTTGACTTGAATTAATGTAACAGTAATTTTATAGCTTTCTTGTTGCAAAAAATCATCACTTCTGCTAAGTCGGATGATAAATCAGTCCAATATCTCAAATTTTCATAGCAACCGCCAAAACTGTGATTCGGTTCTTAATTGCTAAAACCATGCCTTTTCTTCCCTCTTCCCTCTTCCCTCTGTCAACTATCAACTGTCAACTGTCAACTGTCAACTATCAACTGTCAACTGTCAACTGTCAACTGTCAACTGTCAACTGTCAACTATCAACTGTCAACTATCAACTGTCAACTATTCATTTAGGGTTCGCTAACATCTAACTGCAGCCGTTCCCCGACATTAATATAAATCCCATTACCGCTTTCAAAAAGAGAAGGTGTAGCCTTTTCACTCGCCAGCCAAACAAAGAAACTGCTAAGTGCAGGAATAGGATCTTGATCGCGGCGCAACGTGTAGATCAAACCTTCGCACGGCCCATTAACGCGGCTAGTCGTGCAAATCGCTTTCTGGTTATTTACCAGACCGACAGTGACATAATTTAGCTGTTTGTTGCGGTTATAATTATCAAGGCGCTGAGTCACTTGTTGGCAGCGAGTCAGAGGATCGTAGCCAGCACTAGAAAAGAAATTAGAATTCCAGCGAATCCAAGGCTCCCTGATCCCTTGTGGATTTTGATACACAGTCACCGGACCGCCCGTCGAGGTATCACACACAAATCCCCCCAGCCTTACATTCCGTTGGCTTTGATTGGAGGGCCGGCTGATAGAAAGACTGCTGAGAATATCCCAGCCGTTACGATTAGTTTGCGATCGCAACGCCGTAAAAGCATCGATCGGGATTGCTGCATTCAACCCCGTTTTAATCTCTTCAATCTGACCGTTCCACGGGCTCTTCACTGTGCCGACAGTATCTCCCTGGCCGTGAATTCCCACAACTCTGCCATCAGCATCAAATACAGGCCCGCCGCTCATGCCGCGCCTTGTCACAGCTTGATAGCGCAGTCCGTACCCCGACGATGCGCGGCCGGGGCGAGAAGAGATAATACCAGCAGTAAATTCGAGTTTTCTTTCAGATCCAGAGGCGACGGGGAGCGGATAGCCAGCAACGTAAATAGTAGAACCAACAACAGCACGTTCCGACTCGCCGAGCGGTGCTACTGGATACTGTTCTCGGCTCTGAAATTGGATCAAAGCCAAGTCTATATCGCGATCGTTTTTCGGGAGCCTCTGTATTCTAATTGCTGTATAATTTTTTTCTAAATGAGTGCGAATGCTGTATTCTTGAGCGAGGCTTGCCACTACATGATTCGCCGTCAGAACAGTGTAAATATTGCCCTCTTTAGCAATAATTACTCCCGATCCGCTAGCAGCAAAACCCAGCGTGTTGTTAACTTCTACAGTTGTGAACATCGCTAGCTCGGCAATTTCTTGGGCTGTTTTAGCACAAGCAGCATATTGTTGACCGACAATTGCTGCCGCCGTTACTGCACCGGTGAAGATGACTGTCATCGCGTCAAACCGCAAACCCCACGAATTCATCGCTAACTCCCTGGATGAGACGAGACGAACTGCAAATATGTACTGATAGGAATTCCCCAACTAGATTTAACCATCTTTTCCAATAATTCCGGCGTCGGTTCACTTCCATCTTCAAAAGCATAGACGCCAAAACCGGGATCTCGATACTTACCTCGACCGTTAATTCCAACCAAGAAACCTTTGGCATTAAAAATCGGGCCACCGCTCATGCCAATTTTAACCTCATTTGTATAGCCCAACCTATAGCCTTGAGGTAAAGATTTTGGCAGCAGCAGTTCTACGAACCCCTGCGCTACGGCCAAGGTTCCAGTACCTGCGGGAAATCCGGCAGCCAGCAGCGGCTCTCCCACGGCTGGCTGCTGCGCGCCAATGGGTGCTACTTTATACTCGATCGCGCTGCGAAACAGAAGGGTCGCCAGATCCGTATCGCCCAAGCGCTGCGGAACTCCCAACAGTTGGTGGATCTGGCCGTCGCTCGTAACGATGGTGCGATCGCCCCTGTCAAAAGCCACAACGTGCCAGCTAGTCAACACAGTATAGGTTTGGCCCTGGCGCTGGACGATCGCCCCTGAACCCGAGGATTTCGAGGTCTTGATGCGTATCGTCGCCTCCCGCGCCAATTTTTCCACGTCACCCCCAGGAATTGGCCATGAGATTGGCAATTTTCCAGTCTTTACGGCAGTTCCGAGGGCCCAGAAAAAGGGGGCAGTTGCGCCTTATCGCCCATATTTTCCCCTGGTTTTTCCCCTAGCTTTTCTCTGACATCAATGTAAGGAATTTGACTGCTTTCCTCCGTAGAGGGCATTCCCACCTGTCCTTGGCGCCAAGCTAACAAATTATACAAAGAGCCGATCGGGTCTTGGCCCGGCCGCAGGGTATAAATCAAATTTTGGCACACACCATTGACTTGATTCGCCGTGCAGATGACGTTTTGGCCGTTCATCTGGCCAACGGTAATGTACTTGAGCATTCGGTTGCGGCGATAGCTTTCGAGGCGTTGGCTGACTAATTGACAGCGAGTTGCCGGATCGTAGCCCGAACCGGAAAAATAATCAGAAGTCCACTCAATCCAAGGCTCTACTGCACCTTGAGAATTTTGGTACATAGTCACTGGTACACCTGTCGAGGTGCTGCACCAAAATCCGCTTTCCCCGACGTTTGGCCGGGCCAAACTGGGCCCTGAAGCCACCGTCACAGAGCACAGGGCGATCGCTGTTGTCGCCAAAACTTTCGTTAATTGCTGTTCGATCATGTTTTTGCTCGATTTTTAGTAGATTTGTGACAAAAAGCACCTGATTCTGCGATAATACTCTTGATAAGCAAGTTAATTAGAGATCCGGATCACAGCAAATTTCAGCTCGCTCGACTGCACATCAGAAACTCGGAATCATGGCCCACACTCACAGGTGCAGCCCTACGGAAACCAGTTTTTTTTGTAGTTCAGTTACCTGAAATCTTCTGTATGTTGTTCGCTACTTGCACATTCCCTAGAACAGCGCTGGCGGCGCAGTTGTTGAACCATCCCAAAATGCGTGCCCAAGTCTGAATTTTGTCGTCATTACTACTATCAAACTCAAGCTTTCGCAACCGGAAAGAGGCTGTTCACCTCAGACCTTGGGATAGCTAAATTTGCATGGGGTACATTACACCACTGACAAGGTATTCGATCTAACTTGCGACTTGAATCGCGAGCTTTATCTGCAAAGATCCGGAGACGGCCGGGCTACACCAATGAGGGGAGATACCCCTGTTGTAGGATTTAACACTAAAACAAAGGTATTAGCAAGCAACATTTCGGACATTTTTTGATTGCCGACCGTAGAATCAGGGTTTCATGGCTAGCCTCTGCGAGGCTAGGCTAATCGGGAACAGGGTCTGCTTTCGAGTAAATCAAGGGTTTCAGGCTACGATCTAAAAACTGTCCGGACTGTTAAACAAGAACTGTTAACTTGTTTTCGTCTTCGTACTGCGGAAATACTTCTAAGTGAGTGTAATCAGGGATTAAGTGCTTTCTATCACCAAAATCCCTCTCCCGACCTACACAGAAGTTTAGTTGAGTATTAAAAACTATGAGCCGTACCTGCAAACAGTTCGGGTATTTAGCGACTGGATTAATTTTGATGGGCGGTAGCAGTTGTTCTAGCTATGATGCTGCAGCTAAATCGACCGCAAACCAGAGCCAACCCCCAGCCAGCACCGGTCAATTCCGAAGCCTACAGCTAACCGGAAATCAACTTGAGGCTCGATCGACTCAAGCACCGCCGGCCTCTAACTCTGTTACTTCAGTTTTAGGCAGTTCTGCAGTATCAGAAGACAGCACAGCGAAAGTTACGGTTTACAAGGTAGACAATCTCTGTCAAAGTCTGAAGCCGGCAACAGTTACAGGCCCAGACAACCAGTTAATGTCATCGGCAGTTAATGAAGTATTAAAGCAGGAGATTTTCGCTAGTCTGGGTTTAGTTGGTTATCGGGTTAGGATCGCTCGCGACCAAGGAATAGCTACCGTAGATTTACGGGCCTTGGGGAATTCCCGCCAGAAATTGCAAAATCTGTCGAGTTGTCAAATGTTAGGTTTGTTTGGGGGCGTGCGCCAAACTTTAACCAGCTACGATCCTTGGCAAATCAAAACTGTGCGTTTTACAGAACTCGGAGAGGACATTTTGAGTACCGTTCGAGAATAACGTCTTAAAATTATTGGAGATGGGACTTACGCAATTCTCCCCTTAAAAACAAGGGTTGGGAGGGATTGAACAAACCTTCAAACCCTTTGAGATTTGTTGATACTGCTAAGTCCTGTGACCAATACCCAGGTAATTCCTATGACACTACCTAACGGCCCCAAAGCTCCACCCTTTGTGCAACTCATTCAATGGATCGGCGATCCCCTGACATTCATGGATAAATGTGCGAAGCAATACGGCGACATTTTCACAGCTCAATTGGGCAACATCGAGCCATTGGTGATGATCGACCACCCGCAAGCTGTCCAGGAGATGCTCAACAGCAACGCGCTTCACGCTCCAGGCAGGCTCAACAGCATTCTTAAACCATTGCTGGGCGAACAATCCATGATTATGCTCTCGGGAGAAAGGCACAAACGATCGCGCCAATTATTGATGCCCCCCTTTCACGGGGAACGGATGCGGAATTACGGCCAACTAATTTGCGATATCGCTCGAGATGTTGCCAGCAAGTGGTCGGTCGATCGACCTTTTGTGGCCCGCAGCGCCATGCAGGAAGTCACCATGCGAGTGATCTTGCAGGCTGTCTTCGGCCTGGATGACGGGCCGCGGTTGCAAGAACTCAAGCCGCTACTTGGCTCAGTCGTCAATATGACCGACTCTCCCGTGCGATCGAGCATACTGTTTCTGAAGTGGATGCAGCAAGATTGGGGCTCTTGGAGTCCTTGGGGACGGATGAAACAGCGGCAGCGGACAATTGACGAACTGATGGACGCGGAAATTGAAGAACGCAAACTGCAACCAGACGCCAACCGCACCGACATTCTCAGCTTAATGATGGTCGCGCGCGACGAAAACGGGCAACCAATGACCAATGAAGAATTGCGCGACGAGTTGATGACGCTGCTGTTTGCAGGCCACGAAACCACAGCAACGGCCCTAGCTTGGGCGTTTTACTGGATTCACCACTTGCCCTCGGTGCGCCAGAAGTTGCTGGAAGAATTGGACAGTTTGGGGGAAAATCCCGACCCGATGGAGATTTTCCGCTTACCTTACCTGAGTGCAGTTTGTCAGGAGACGCTGCGAATTTACCCCGTGGGAATGCTGACGTTTCCGCGAGAAGTGCTCAGGCCCGTGGAACTTATGGGACATCAACTCGAACCGGGCACGGTTGTCGTCGGCTCGATTTATTTGACTCACCGGCGGGAGGATTTGTATCCAGAACCGCTGCAATTTAAACCAGAACGGTTTTTGGAGAGGCAATTCTCGCCTTACGAGTATTTGCCCTTTGGAGGCGGTAGTCGCCGCTGCATCGGCTTAGCGCTGGCGCAGTTGGAGATGAAATTGGTGCTGGCAACCATTTTGCGCGATTTCGACCTTGAATTAGCCGAGAAACAGCCCGTACAGGCCAAACGCCGAGGGGTGACTTTAGCGCCAGCGGGCGGCGTGCGGATGGCCCTGCTGGGGCGGCGGATGCGGCGGCAGATGCCTGAAGCGGTTGCTAGTGGGGTTTGATGTCGCAGCAGCAGCCGTCGATTCACGCGGACGATAGCTACGCCCCGCCTACTTCTGCCTTGAGTGCAAACAATTTAGGCCCAAAGTGCGATCGACCGCTGCTGCCCCCATTTTTGGTAGCACCCGCTACATAAAAATAGCTAGAATCCTTCACCTATAACCATCACCCACCCTCCAATTTCAAAATTCCTGTCTAAAATGGTATGAACCTTGCAAACATACCCTGAGAGCAAAAGTGGGTGATTGCAATAGCCCTCTTGATATCTCGAAAGCTTGCCTGCCATACTTTAAAAACATATGCATACCCTGTTATTCAGCAAGGTCGGAAGCGTGTTGGCATTGCCTGCAATCTTCCGGCCTCTTTATTTTTTGGGGCGATCGAGACCTTCAGCTAGAAATACAGAAGGCAAGGCAAAAGTATCAATTTTCCTCGTGTTTGAAATAGATAGTCCTGGACGGGCGGGTGGTCATACCATTTTTGATTTTCGCATTGAAGCATTGAAGATTGGGGAATGACTTATCAATTAAGGGTTTGGATCGCGGGCCGACAGTTGCATTTTTTGGGGAAATGATATCATAAACCGGGTTTTTTGCGAAAACACTTCGTGGCAGCCCGCAGATCGGCGTAAAAACCCGGTTTTTTTGATGGGAGTGCGTCCTGGACAGACCAATCTAGAGGTTTTGCCTCTAAGTTCAATAGAATCCGGCTGCAAGTTTAAGGAATTACTAAGGAATAATTAATAACTTGTTAAATAATCTCCTTTTATAGTTCCCTCAATCTTCTGTTTTCAGAAATTCCGACACCGAGACAGACTTCGGGAGACTCTCGATATCTTGAATTTCGCTTTCGTGGGCAAAAAACTCGACTTCTTTATCGTCAATCTCGATCTGATAGCTAGCGGTAGCAGTCACAATCCGCTGCTTTTTTTTATCTTCTATTAAAACCCAACACACGACAGGTCTTACCCACCTCTCAACGTGCTGGCTTTGCTTCGTACTCCCAAAGGCATACCAGCCTTTAGCTTCAATAATTTGAAGCACTTTAAAATCGTTATTTGCCATAAATATCTCGATCGCGTTAACTTGACTGTTATTCTTAGATAGAACGGCACGCTTGGCTTTGCCCTGCTTAGCTTAGAAAATTCCAAGCTGCACTTGACAACCAGATTATTGTCGAAAATCAGCCGTTTAGCAGGGCATTGTCTGCGTTGTTGCCCGCTAAATTTCGTGCGATGTTTTTGTACTCTCCTACAATTACCTTAAAGTATCTATACCGCCTCTTCAAAAAAAGTTTTGCAGGAGCCTCAACAGCAGCAAACTCGACATTAGCTAGCTGGATATAAGCGGATGCAAACTGCTTCTAACCGCTGGTTGGTGAGAGCGATCGGCATACAAGGCTGTGCGGTTTTTTTTGCTGCAATCAACTGTCATTTTTACCAGATGGGGCAAAACTAAACTAGAGATTGCCGCTTTCAATTCTAAGCCTCGGCGCGCCTAATTCCCAATTAATTGTATGGTGTAGTTGATAATTGCCAAACTGTCGATCGCACAAAACAGCCGTGTCTAACTCTTCGATTACCATCACCGTTAAATTGTTCGCCGCCTTCGGTGAAGCCTACGGCGTTTCTGAACTTACAGTAGAACTTCCTCCCGAAACCCCAGTGGTAAGAGTCCTCGAAAGCTCGATCGCCCAATACCCTCAATTAGAAAAGTGGCGCGAGCGCACCCGTTTCGCCATCAACCTAGAATTCGTCTCCCCCGACACCATCCTCCAAGACGGGGACGAAGTTGTACTCATCCCCCCCGTCAGCGGCGGATAATACGATTTTGGATTTGCGATGGCAGAATTAAAAAATTGGGAACGATCGCGCGCTGACTTCAGAAACCCGGTTTCTTCCCAGATTTTTCGTTACTCAACACAAAATGGGGTAATTCTTGGGTACGCTGTTGCGATGAAAGCGCTGTTATATACGTATAACAGCGCTTTCATCGCAACAACATACCTCGAAACCCGATTCTCGGCCCCCATGGGCGGGCCCAATAGTTGTGAGTTACCCAGCAAAAAAAACTTTATAAATTTTTGAAATTAGTTTTGCAGCACCCTCGTTCTTGAGTTCGGTTAATCGAGAGGTTTTTGCTCTCTAGCAGCATTCTCCGGCAGAGCCTGTAAACCAGTCAGACAAAGAGATTGAGGACGCTCCAGCTACCTCACATTTCCGACAAAATAGTGCGGGAAATCAATCCCGACTAAAAAAATCGGGTATGGTTGACGGCGTAGATCGACCGTGTTAATCTTGCACAAGAATTAGAAAACATCGCAAAACTAGAGAGTTGAGCTATGACCCAGGCAACCAGAACACAATCCACAGCAGCAACCTTCACAGCCCTCAAGTGTAAAGAATGCGGCGAAGAGTACGAACTCCAAGCCAAGCACGTCTGCGATTGCTGTTTTGGCCCGCTAGAAGTCAAGTACGACTACGAAGCTATCCGCCGCCGCGTCACTCGCCAAACCATCCAAGCAGGCCCCAACTCAATCTGGCGCTACCGCGAATTTTTACCAGTCGCTACAGAAAACGTCATTGATGTCGGCACGGGGATGACTCCTCTATTAAAATCCCACCGCTTGGCGCGCCGCCTCGGTCTCAAAAATCTTTACATTAAAAACGATGCCGTGAATATGCCCACTCTTAGCTTTAAGGACAGAGTGGTGTCAGTTGCCCTCAGCCGAGCCAGAGAATTGGGTTTCACCACGGTATCATGTGCCAGCACCGGCAATTTAGCTAACTCCACCGCTGCGATCGCAGCCCACGCCGGCCTCGACTGCGTAGTCTTCATCCCTTCAGACTTAGAAGCAGGCAAAGTCCTCGGCACTCTGATTTACAATCCAACTGTCATGGCAGTTCACGGCAACTACGACCAAGTTAACCGCCTCTGCTGCGAAGTCGCCAATACACACGGCTGGGGATTTGTCAACATCAACTTGCGCCCCTACTACTCCGAAGGCTCGAAAACCCTCGGCTACGAAGTTGCCGAACAGCTAGGCTGGCAATTGCCCGACCACATCGTCGCCCCCCTCGCCTCCGGCTCCTTGTTCACAAAAATCTACAAAGGCTTTAATGAATTCATCGAAGTCGGTTTAGTTGATGACAAGAAAGTTCGGTTCAGCGGCGCTCAAGCTGACGGCTGTTCCCCGATCGCGAGCGCATACCGCGAAGGCCGCGATTTCGTGACACCAGTCAAACCGAATACCATTGCTAAGTCGATCGCGATCGGCAATCCAGCAGACGGTATGTACGCCCTCGAAATCGCCCGCAAAACCAACGGAAACATCGAATCCGTCAGCGACACCGAAATCATCGAAGGCATGAAACTGCTGGCAGAAACTGAAGGCATCTTCACAGAAACCGCAGGCGGCACGACGATCGCAGTCTTGAAGAAACTCGTAGAAGCAGGTAAAATCAATCCCGACGAAACTACCGTTGCCTACATCACCGGCAACGGCTTGAAGACTCAGGAAGCAGTTCAAGGCTACATCGGCGAACCCATCACCCTCGAACCAAAACTGGAAGCATTCGAGCGCGCCCTGGAACGCGCCCGCACCCTCGAACGCTTAGAATGGCAACAAGCTTCGGTTTAATAGTTATTGGTCATTAGTCATTAGTTGTTAAGCTATTGACTAATGACTGCTGACTAATGACTAAGGACTAATGACTGCTGACTAATGACTAAGGACTAAGGACTCAAAAAAATGACCGTCAAAGTTTTAATTCCCACTCCGCTGCAAAAATTCACTAACAATCAAGCCACCATTGAATGCGGTGGCGGGACTATTTCCGAACTGATTGAATCGCTGGAAACAAATTGTCCCGGCATCAAAAAAAGCCTGTGTGACGAAAAGGGAGAACCCCGCAGATTTCTCAATTTCTACGTCAACAGCGAAGACATCCGCTTTTTGGACGGCACGCAAACTTCCCTCCAAGATGGCGATGAAGTCAGTATTGTTCCGGCTGTTGCTGGCGGCTGATGAGAGCGATCGCAGATGATGGCAGATAAACGCAGATAAACGCAGATAGAATTAATTACTATCTGCGTTTATTGGCGTTTATCTGCGGTCGATCAACTTCATTCTACGAAACGACGGAAGCAACTTTGGCTGCCGTCCGGGGGCGACGACGACCTGTTACTTTATTAGCAGGAACGGGTGCTGGTGTTGGCGCCGGTGTGGATGATTGGCCGCCTAATAGCTTAGGTGCTTCCAGGGAACCCGGAGTCACTGCTGGTGTTTCCCATTTCACAAAAGATGCTCCTTCGGGAATTTGCATCAGGAATACTAGCATGGGATTGCTTTGAAGTTCCCGGCGCAACACGCGGCTAATTGCGCGTTCAATTTGGGTTTGAACTCCTACCCAGTCCACATCAACTCCTGATTCCGAAGTTGCAGAAGGTCTGACAAACTCCGACCAGCGATCGCTCAACACAGTGTCAATGGTTTGAGCGATCGATTGTTGTAACAGGGCGCGATCGGCTGATGTGACCACACCTTTCAAGTGTATTTGCGGCGTAGCAACCAACTTCCCTTCTGCATTCAACGCCGCAGCTACTGTCACCGCGCCATCTCCGGCTAACTGCTGGCGTTCTTTGAGGACGTTCGCCTTCACTACGCCCGATCGAGAAGCATCTACCAATTCTATTCCTGAAGGCACTTTACCGCTAACTCGGATCGAATTTTCAGTTAATTCTACGACATCGCCGTTGTCAACAATCACCATATTGCTCGCGGGAATGCCCATGCTTTGAGCCGTCTTGGAGTGCTGAACCAGCATCCGGTGTTCCCCGTGTACCGGTAAGAAGAACTTGGGACGAGTCATGTTAATCATTAACTTTTGGTCTTCCTGACAGCCGTGGCCGGAAACGTGAATGCCTTTGTCGCGGCCGTAAACCACGTTTGCTCCCAGCATCATCAGTTTATCGATCGTGTTTACCACTGCGATCGTATTTCCCGGAATCGGATTAGCTGAGAAAATGACTGTATCGCCTGTTCTGATTTTCAGTTCGTGATGTTCGCCGTTAGCAATCCGAGTCATCGCCGCCATCGGTTCGCCTTGGGAACCCGTAGTCAAAATCAAAACCTTGTCTTCAGCCAAGTTGCGGATTTCTTTCAGAGGTTTGAAAAGACTGTCTTCGCATTTGATGTAGCCGAGATTGCGGCAGTGAGCGATGACATTAAGCATCGAGCGGCCCACCACTCCGACATACCGATTGTTTTTCTTAGCCAAGTCCAAAACAATTTGCAATCGGTGTACCGACGAAGCAAATGTCGTCACCATCACCCGTCCCGTTGCTTGAGCGATAATTCTGTCTAAATTCGGAGCGACAGAACGTTCTGAAGCGGTAAAACCAGGAACTTCCGAGTTAGTAGAATCGCTGATCAAGCACAGGACGCCTCTTTCGCCGTACTCCGCCAGCTTTTGCAAATCAAAATGCTCGCCGTCTACAGGAGTGTGGTCAATTTTAAAGTCTCCGGTGTGAATTACAATCCCGACAGGAGTGTGAATTGCCACCGTGAAACTGTCAGCCATCGAGTGAGTGTTGCGAATGTATTCGACTAAGAAATTTTTGCCAATTCTTACCGTATCCCGGGGGCGAACCGTTCTCAATTCCGTGCGGTGAGACACTCCGGCTTCTTCCAATTTTCCGGCTAGCAAAGCCATCGCCAAACGCGGGCCGTAGATGACTGGAATTTCAAATTGTTTGAGGTGATAAGGGATGCCGCCGATGTGGTCTTCGTGACCGTGTGTCACGATCATACCTTTAATTTTGTGGCTGTTTTCCCGCAGGTAAGTCATGTCTGGGAGGACAATATTTACACCGTGCATTCCATCTGTGGGGAACGCTAAACCTGCATCTAAAAGAATTATTTCGTCGCCGTACTCGAACACGCAAGTGTTTTTACCGATTTCGTGCAGCCCGCCGAGGGGAATAACTTTTAGAGCCGATGCAGTTGTATTTTTGATCATGCGTATCCTTTGTTAGTTATTTTGTTATTTGTCTGTTGTCTGTCGTCTGTCGTCTGTCGTCTGTCGTCTGTCGTCTGTCGTCTGTCGTCTGCTGTTCGTTGGTAGGGCGATTTTTTTCCAAATATTTATGGAAAACTCCCAGGCGGGTTTTACTATCCCGTGCAGTCAGTTGTTTTCTGCCTTCACTCTTTAATCCTCAGTCTTTAATTATTGACTGTTAGTAAGTAGCTAACAGTTAATTACTAATGACTGATGATTAAGAACTAATGACCGATCGCAACCAATATTCAGTTGTCTGAAAACTCGTTCTCGCCTATCTAGCTAGCAGATACTGCAGCTAGCTGACTCAGTACGTCCTTTAACTTTTCAGTTACCTCAACGGGCGGAGCGCACAGTGGCGGACGGGTGGAACCTACATCCCAGCCTTGAAGTTTGAGAGCTGTCTTGACGGGAATGGGATTTGTGGTGAGAAAAAGAGCTTTAAACAGGTCAAAAAGTTGCAAGTGAATCTGGGTAGCGACTTGAACTTGACCGGCCTCGAAAGCTTTAATCATCTGTTGCAGTTGCTCTCCTACCAGATGGCTGGCTACGCTAACTACGCCAGATCCTCCTACTGCCAACATTGGCAAAGTTAGGGAATCATCTCCAGAATAGATCGCAAATTCCGGTGATGTCAAGCACCTAATTTGACTTGCTTGATCCAAGTTGCCGCTTGCTTCTTTGACTGCCACAATGTTGGGGATTTCTGCCAATCGAGCTACTGTTTCCGGCCACATATTTTGGCCTGTGCGACCGGGGATGTTATATAACATTATAGGCAATTCTGGAGCAGATTGCGCGATCGCCCGAAAATGATTGTACAAACCTTCTTGCGGCGGCTTGTTGTAATAAGGAACCACCTGCAAACAGCCGTCCAACCCGAGTTTAGCTGCTTTTTGCGTAGCTTCGACTGCTTCTGAAGTTGAATTCGAGCCGGCTCCTGCGATTACCAAAGCTTTACCGGCTACTGCCTTTTGTACCACCTGAAATAATTGGTACTCTTCATCCCAGCTCATAGTAGGAGACTCGCCCGTTGTTCCGCATATTACCAAGCTATCAGTACCGCGATCGGCTAAATGAACTGCCAATTGTTCTGCTACCGCATAGTTAACGCTGCCGTCTTCCTTAAACGGCGTAATCATTGCAGTCAGAACCCGTCCAAACTTTACCACACTTTCTCCGATTTTAGACTGTTGATTTTTGATTTTAAATTTTTGATTTCAGATGAAAGGTTTATCTAAAATCTTCATTTCAATTGCCGTATGGCCAGCTTCAGTCGATTTGAGATTTGAGATTTTAGATTAAATAATTGAGTCCCCAGATGAATCTGGGTTCTTCAACAGGAGTCTAAAATTTTGGGTTCTCCACGACTTACTTAAGTAGGGGGCTGGCATCCGTTTTTTGGGCCGAGTCAGCCCTAAATAGAAGCAGCCGCTGCTTGGATTCGCAGCAAATCTTTATCGGCCAGCAACTCAGCTATCTGCACCGCATTTAAAGCAGCCCCTTTGCGAATTTGATCGCCGCTCAGCCACATCTCCAACCCGCAGGGGTGAGAAATATCTTGGCGAATCCTGCCGACTAGCACTTCATCCTTACCGCTGGCTTCGGCTGGCATCGGGAAATAATTAGCTTGCCAGTCTTCTACCAGCTTAACCCCGATCGCCTCTTTTAAGATTTCCCTGGCCTCGATCGGACTAAAAGGCTCTGCAAACTCCAGATTAATCGCCTCCGAATGAGCGCGGAGTACGGGAACCCGCACGCAAGTTGCAGTAATTTTAATCTCGTCCGTACCAAAAATCTTCCGAGTTTCGTTGACCATTTTCATCTCTTCCTCACAATACCCCAAATCGTTAATCGGCGTATTGTGCGGAAACAAATTAAAAGCCAAGGGGTAGGGAAATATATCGGTTTTGGGAGTTTCCCCTGCCAAAATTGCTCTGGCTTGATCTTTCATTTCCTCCATTGCCCTCGCGCCCGCACCGCTGGCAGACTGGTAAGTAGCTACAACTATGCGCTTGACTGGCCGAACTTTGTGAAGCGGCCAAACAGCAACAGCCATCAAAATTGTCGTGCAGTTGGGGTTGGCAATGATACCTCGGTGAGTTGCCGCCGCTTGGGGATTGACTTCGGGAACCACTAGCGGCACGCTCGCATCCATCCGGAAAGCGCTGGAATTGTCGATTACCACGGCAGAGGCTGCCACTGCTTTCGGAGCCCAGAGTTTAGAAGTAGAGCCGCCGGCAGAGGCGAGCACTATATCTACATTATCGAACGATCGCTCGGACACCGCCTCTACCGGCAGCATCTCGCCGCCAAAAGGCAAAGTTGTGCCTGCTGAACGTTCCGAAGCCAGCAGCTTCAGGTCAGAAATGGGAAATTTCCGGCTGTGCAAAAGCTCCATTAACTCGGCACCGACAGCGCCGGTAGCTCCTAAAATGGCAACTCGATAGGATTGAGACAAATTAGTTTCCTCCACAAATTAGAGTCTAAACGATCGAAATCTAAAATTTAAATACTGCAATACTCAATATTAAACTTAATTAATGTTATGCGATCTGGGCACAGTCAGACGGTGGCAAGGGTGCAGTTAACCGGAACGGTCGATCGTACTCAATCCCAGTTTAGCATCTTTCGCCGCAAGCGTTGCTTGCAGCTATTGGATCGTCCGCGCCCTATCGGCATCGGGTTAGGTTTTGGGATATATCTGCCTTTTAGCAGACGCATCCATTGACTTGACGTGCCACTTATGCCGGCTACATTGACATCACAGGGCGATATGTGCTAAGGTGCATCGGCAATTAGTGGACTTAACCTCCACATTCCTAGCAACAAAACCTAGTATCCTCAAACCAAAACTATTTGGCAAGAGCGAAAAAAGTAGCCGGAAACGACTTACAGTCTCATCCGGTAGAGGTGTTTGTAGTTGTGCCGCTACAATTCAAAACGTACAAACTTAAAATGCAGGCAAAGTCAGATTTGTATGTATTTTATTAGATTATTGTTAAATATCACAAAAGCCGATGAAAGTAACCCAGGAAAAACTTCCAGCTAGCCAAATAGGTTTGGAAATCGAAGTCCCATCAGAAAAGTCAAAACAAGCTTACGAGCAGGTAATTAAACAATTCGCTCGCGAGGTCAATATTCCTGGGTTCCGCAAAGGCAAAGTTCCCCGCCAAGTTTTGCTGCAGCGCCTGGGCCAGACTCGTTTGAAAGCTACAGCTTTGGAAAATTTGATTAATGATTCGCTGCAAAAAGCTCTCGAACAAGAAAAAATTCAGGCAATTGGCAGTTTTGAACTGCGCAGCGAGTTTGAAGAATTGCTAGAGAAGTTCGATCCAGAACAGTCTCTAACTTTTTCGGCTAAGGTTGACGTACAACCAGAAGCGAAAATGGGTCAGTACACCGGTTTGCAGCTTCAAGCAGAAGAAGCTAAGTATGACGAGGCTCAGGTAGATGAGGTACTGGCAAAATATCGCTCGGACAAAGCTACTTTAATCCCCGTAGAAGGCAGATCTGCTCAGTTGGGAGACGTGGCTTTGGTTGATTTCGCGGGTAGATTTGCAGAAGCAGCCGAAGGCGAAACTCCCGCAGAAATTCCCGGCGGCGATGCCGAAGACTTTCAAGTAGAACTGTCGGAAAATCAGTTTGTACCGGGCTTTATCCAAGGCATGATCGGGATGAATCCGGGAGAAACTAGAGAAGTTTCCGTGCAGTTCCCTCCGGAGTACAGCAGTGAAGAATTAGCGGGAAAACCGGCAGTCTTTACGATTACCCTGAAAGAACTTAAGGAAAAAGAATTGCCGGAACTCGACGACGACTTTGCTCAAGAAGTCAGCGAGTTTGAAACTTTAGCAGAACTCCGCGAATCCCTGGAAAATCGGTTTAAAACAGAGCAAGAAAACAAGACATCTGCTAATAAGGAAAAAGCCATATCAGCAGCACTGGTGCAGCTAATAGATGTGGAAATTCCCGAAACAATGCTCGCTCGCGAAATCGACTATTTGCTCAACCAACAAGCCATGCAGTTGAAAAATTACGGCATAGATATCAACCAACTGTTTACCGAAGAAAATATGGGGCCGATGCGGGAACGTTCGCGCCCGGAAGCAATCGATCGGCTTAAGCAGACTCTAGCTCTGGCAGAAGTAGCCAAGCTGGAATCTTTGTCTGTGGAAGACGCAGAAGTAGCAGCAGAAGTAGCAAGAGTCAGAAAGCAGTTTCCCAAAGGAGATTTTGACCCTCAAAAGTTGCGGGAATTTGTAGCAGAAGACTTGCTGAAACAAAAAACCCTGAAATGGTTGGAAGAAAAAGGGACAATTGAACTCGTACCTGAAGGCTCTCTGAATCCCGCAGCAGAGGAAGAAGCAGAAGAATCAGACGGCCCAGATTCTGCAGAAGCAGCCACGAGCGTTGAAGTGGAAGTCGTAGGCCAAGATTCAACAGTTGACAGTTGACAGTTGACCTGGGACAGTTTGAGAGCGACCTCTACCTAGAAGGAAGAGGATTGGAGTAATGAATAGCCTGATTTTAATTTCTCCCTCACTCGCGAGAGGCTTTCAACCAATTCTTTCTGGTAAAAGCTTCTAGTTTTGCTTCTAGAAACTACAAGGAGAAGGGCGCGCTTAGCAAGCACCGATTGGTGCCAAATTAACGTCAAACGCAGTCAGAGACTGTTGTTTGATGATTGGGCCCCGAGCCCCCCTAGCCCCCCTTAAGAAGGGGGGAACCGGAGGTACTCTTTCGTCAACCCCTACTCCCCTACAACCAGGGGAGTAGGGGTCGAGTAGGGGGTATGCGAGGGGGATCTAGCCTAGGCGGTAAACGAGATTTATCAACTCTTAAGCTTAAGTTGACACGAATGCCGCGCACCTGATGCTTGCTACAACATGGCTGGCGCGCGGGGGCTAGAAACCCGGTTTGTATTGAGATGTCTCGCCTCCCAACCCAGATTTTGCTAAGAAACCGGGTTTCTTTTGCTAAGTTCTATACAAGCGTAGGGCGCGCACTAGAAACAGCGTTGATTTGTAACTAAGTGTTTTAACTCATTCACCCTCGGAACCAGGCGAGTCACGCCAGCGTTGCGCAAAGCAAAGAAAGCAATTTGAAGACTCAAAACTCCCCATTCCCCCGATCGGGGTTCATTCGAGGCATAATAGTTAAAAGCTGGCGGCTTAATTTAAAGCTTTCATCAGCAGCAAATTGTCTAGTATCCTTGACTGGTGTCTTATGGTTGTATCTCAATCTTCAAACTACCTAATTACAAGCTACAACGATTTTGATGTCAGCTCTAGTCCCAGCAATGTAGTGCCAATGGTGCTAGAACAGTCGGGGATGGGCGAGCGGGCATTTGACATTTACTCGCGCTTGCTGCGGGAGCGCATTGTGTTTTTAGGAACTCCCGTCACTGACGAAGTGGCTGACTCGATCGTAGCTCAGCTATTGTATCTAGATGCCGAAGACCCAGAAAAAGATGTCCAAATGTACATTAATTCCCCCGGCGGCTCGGTGACGGCGGGTATGGCAATTTATGACACAATGCAGCAAATCCGCCCGGATGTGGTGACGATTTGTTACGGTTTGGCAGCGAGTATGGGCGCATTTCTGCTGACAGCCGGAGCCCACGGGAAGCGGATGTCTCTTCCGAGTTCCCGGATTATGATCCACCAGCCGCTCGGAGGCGCTCAAGGTCAAGCAGTTGATATTGAGATTCAAGCCAAGGAAATCCTTTATCATAAGCGTAAGCTGAATCAACTGCTAGCGCACCACACAGGTCAACCACTCGACAAGTTAGAGGCAGATACAGAGCGCGACTTTTTTATGTCAGCCGATGAAGCCAAAGATTACGGATTGGTCGATCGAGTTATCGCAAAAGAAAATCTTCCGGCTGCGGGAGAAAACGTCACTGCACTGAAATAAGAGGCTGTTATGTCTAAGTACGACTCCCATCTAAAATGTTCGTTTTGCGGCAAGTCTCAAGAGCAAGTGCGCAAGTTGATCGCAGGCCCAGGGGTGTATATCTGCGACGAATGCGTTGACTTGTGCAATGAAATTTTAGATGAGGAGTTGTTTGATTCGAGTGCAGTGCCGGCGGCGGCGGCGGTTCCGAAGCAGGAAACGACGCCAAAGCGCCGCGCTACCTCGGGCAAAAGTATGTCGATGAGCCAAATCCCCAAGCCGAGGGAAATAAAAAATTACCTCGACGAAAACGCCATCGGCCAAGAAGAAGCGAAAAAAGTGCTCTCGGTGGCAGTTTACAACCACTACAAGCGCCTCAGCTTTATTCAAACTAAAAATAGCGGCAAGCACCCCCCGGAAGAAGTAGAACTGCAAAAATCAAATATTTTGTTAATCGGGCCGACGGGCTGCGGCAAAACTCTCCTGGCTCAGACGCTGGCGGATATGCTCGACGTGCCGTTTGCGGTGGCTGACGCGACGACGCTGACGGAAGCCGGCTATGTCGGGGAAGATGTGGAAAATATTTTGCTGCGGCTGCTGCAAGTGGCAGATATGGACGTGGAAGAGGCGCAGCGCGGCATTATTTATATTGATGAAATTGACAAAATTGCCCGCAAGAGCGAAAATCCTTCGATTACCCGGGATGTGTCGGGGGAAGGGGTGCAGCAGGCGCTGCTGAAAATGCTGGAGGGGACGATCGCCAATGTACCTCCTCAAGGCGGTCGCAAGCATCCCTATCAAGACTGCATCCAAATTGATACCAGCAATATCATGTTTATTTGCGGCGGCGCTTTTGTCGGTCTGGACAAAGTGATCGAGCAGAGAACGGGTAAAAAGTCAATGGGTTTTATTCAGCCGGGAGAAGCTGCGCCGAAGGAAAAGCGGGCCGCTGATGTACTAAGGCAACTGGAACCAGACGATTTGGTAAAATTTGGGATGATTCCGGAGTTTATCGGGCGGGTGCCGGTGGCGGCGGTGTTAGATCCGCTGGATGAGGAAACGCTGATGGCGATTTTGACTGAGCCGCGCAATGCTTTGGTTAAGCAGTATCAAAAGCTGCTGAAGATGGATAACGTACAGTTGGACTTTAAGCCGGATGCTATTCGGGCGATCGCCCAGGAAGCATACCGCCGCAAAACAGGAGCGCGGGCGCTGCGGGGAATTGTCGAAGAATTGATGTTGGATGTGATGTACGAGTTGCCGTCGCGGAAGGATGTTGCCCGGTGTACGATTACTAAGGAAATGGTCGAGAAGCGATCGACCGCCGAGCTGTTGGTACTTCCGTCTTCGCTGCCCAAGCCAGAGTCAGCTTAAAAGCAAGGTTTTCAGCACAGCCACTTATGGAATCTCGCATTCAATCATACCTGCGCTTTGCCGCGAGCCAGCAGCGTGACACCGATCGGATCGGGCCGTTCCTCGCTACCTTCAGCCGTCACAGCGCCAACCCTTATCTCAACTATGCGATTCCCGACGACGGCGCCGCACCCTCGCTCGCCGATGTCAACGCCCTAATCGCTGCCTACTCTGTGCGCGGGCGAAAGCCGCGTTTGGAGTATGTCGCGAAACTAGCCCCTGCTGTCGAAGAAACGCTGATATCCGCCGGTTTCACCGTTGAGGGACGCTTGCCGCTGATGACTTGCACTCCGGGTTCGGAGAAATTGCTTCCCCTCCCCCCGGACATCGAACTCATTGTGCCAGTTTCCGAGGCCGAGATCCTCGGTACAGCGGCGGCGCAACACGAGGCTTTCACAGAGGCTGCACCAAGCCCTGAAGACGTTGACAGCCTTCGGAAAACTCTGGCTGCAGGTGGCATCGCCGTACTCGCTCGCTCCGCAGCAACGGGCGAACCTGCTGGGGGTGGAATCTGTACTGTGCCGACAAATCAGACGACAGAAATCGCCGGTATCGGCGTGCGCGTCCCTTTTCGCCGACGGGGCATAGCAGGGGCTTTGACGGCCCGGCTGGTGCGAGAAGCTTTCGACGCGGGTGTTGCGGTGGCGTTTCTGATGGCGGGACACGAGGAGGAATTCCGAGTTTACACCCGCGCTGGATTTTGTGCGATCGGCGAAATTTTGCACATTTCGCTCCCGCCCAAGTAAAACGCCTGTCAAATAGGTTCGCAGCATCGGACTTTAGTCCGCTAATTTAGATGCGGACTAAACTCCGAACGATCGAACATCTTGATTGAGCTCCCAAAATCAATCGATTACCAATCTATAAAATCATCCCCATCAACCTCAGAAGATAACTCAGGAAAATCTTCTTCAGTTTCCAAGCTGAAACTCCCCGATTCCCAAATCTCTAAATCATCCGACAAATCGACTACTTCCCCCTCAAACATATCAGCCCATTGCCTGCTCGTATTCGCGACAGATCGAGCATCAGCCCGCACCGCTACAGCCTTAGCATTTAAGTCATTCTGAGAGTTGGTAGAGCCGTTTGTCTGGCGCAGGGGTTCAGAAATATTTGGCACATTAGCAGCAGTATTTTCAGCCACTGAGGAGTGTTTTTGATCTTCTCCCCCGTCCACCCAAAAATCATCGGGAATCTCAGAATCCGCCGAGTTGTGCACCTCTTGATTCGCATCACTCACAGCAGGAGAATTCCTAGGAGTTTCGGCAACACGTCCGTTATAATTTGGCAAATCCTGGGCGCGGGAACTATTAGTTTCAGCGGGATTTGTCAATCCCACTTTTACTGTTACTTGTCGGTTAAAAACTTGCAAAAAAGCTTCTTCAATATTAGCTACTTTGTCTTTAGCTGTATTGAGCAGCTTCGGCGCTCGGATTTTAACATAGGCAGTATTATTGGTAAAAATTACTAGATTTCCGTGTTGGCGAAGCAGGACTTGAGTGCTGAACGGTCGCACTTTGGCAAGTACCTGTTCCCACACTCTATTTAAATCCATTTCATCGGCTGAATTAGTCGGTGAATAATTTGTTTGATTCGTTTCAGGAGTTGGTATCGCTTCGGGAATCGGCGCAGGAGGTGTGCTTTCTGTGCGATTAACAATAGGTGGTGGCTGCGGTGGCGGATTTTGAGGTTTGGCTGCGGGAGGCTGTTCGATATGAGCTGTGGAACTCCCCCCCGAAGCCTGGGGGGGTTGGGGGGGGTGAATTTGGGATTGACCAATATTTTGACTTGCTTCGCCTGCTGGTTGTGGCTGAGTTCTAATTGCCGAAGGCAACAATCCCAACAGCGTTACTTCCAGCCACAATCGCGGCTGAGTGGTGTTTTTAATTTGCACTTCGTGGGTTTGCAAGTGTTTCTGACTTGCCAAAATTAACTCGGCATCCCACTTGCGCGCAAAATCGCATAATTTTTCCCAAGTTGCAGCGGTTAAAGCTACTAAATCATAGCGTTTCGGTGCAGATGAGGCTATTAGCAAATCTCGGTAAAAGCTCGCAAGACTTTGCAGCACGATTAGCGGTTCCCTACCGCGATCCATGAGGTGGCGAGTCATGTCTATTAATGCTGTAGCGTTATCGTTCTCAATGGCTTGCAGCAGTTCCATCAAGTCATTTTCCGGGACTGCACCGACTAAATCCCAAACTTTTTCGACTGTTATTTGACCGGGAAATAAGCTGAGTTGGTCGAGCAAGCTTTCGGCATCTCGCAGGCCTCCTTGGGCGATTTGAGCGACCATTTGCACTGCATCGCTGGCAATGTTGATGTTTTCTAATTGGGCAATTTTGTGCAAATGAGCGGTCATTGAGTCGAGGGGAATCCGGCGGAAGTCGAATTTTTGGCAGCGAGATATGATAGTTGGTAAGACTCTTTGAGGGTCGGTTGTGGCGAGGACGAATACGACGCGATCGGGCGGTTCTTCTAAGGTTTTTAATAAGGCATTAAATGCTTGGTTGCTGAGCATATGAACTTCGTCGATTACATATACTTTATAGCGGCACTGTACGGGGGAAAATTGGGCTCGTTCGATCAAGTCCCGAATGTTATCTACTCCGGTGTTGCTGGCGGCGTCAATTTCGATGACATCGAGTGTTGAACCTCGGGCAATTTCTTGACAAACGTTGCATTTGCCGCATGGTTTCGGGGTGGGGGCGCCGGTAGAAATACAGTTGAGGGATTTGGCGAAAATTCTGGCACTAGAGGTTTTACCGGTGCCTCTGGGGCCGGTGAATAGATATGCTGGTGCTATGCGCTGTTGCAGGATGGCGCTGGTGAGGGTTTGGGCGATCGCCTCTTGGCCGACTAATTCGGCAAATGTCTGAGGGCGATATTTGTGGTGCAGGGGTTCGTAGGTCACGATCGAAGTATGGGTGGTATTAGCTGTAATCTTAGCTAAGGACACGTTGTTCGATCGCACCGTAGCTCTACTCTCACAGCCAGCCGTCCGGTGGACTCGCGGGGCTGCGAGCGATCGCTCGCGTAGCAATTAGCACCCGCTCGGAGCGTCCGCGACTCGATCGTCCGGGCGATCGGTTGTTCTCCAGAAGTGTTTTTGGCGAGCGATCGAGAGAGTTAGTATTGATTTATGTGTCTTTACTTTTCTTGGCCTAGAAACCGAGTCCGCCGAACCAACATTTTTTTTGACCTATATGGGTATAATCTATCACAGAGAATTCACCATTTTTTTTTGCCGGTGCGGGCGCGGAATTTTCCGATATTTCGAGAACCAGCTTGCAGTTAAAGATAAAGTATTAATTAGAGGGTGCCTGTTCGAGTTTCAGAAATCCCGTTCTACCAAGATGGTGGTGGAATGATGTCAATGTTGGTCGATCGAGTTACACTGCCAGCTCTACTCTGGAATCCTGTATAAATATAGCGTCAAATTTTACCCTTTAAAAGCCCATGTCAACCCAAATAATCCTTGTAGAACCAAGGTTGGCAGTAGCCTCTCCCAAACCTAAACAGGCTAAACCCGGAGATCCGTCCTCAGACCAACTCTTGATGGGAGCGTCGGGAGCACTGTTGTTATTGCTGATCGGTTTAGCGGTGTTTACCAAGCTAAAAATCGACGATTTGAGCAAAAAGCTCAAATTTGAGGAATTTAGAAATCGAGAACTCCAGAAAAAATACAAAATGGCTCTGGAAACCATCTCAAAGATGGAAAAAAATCCCGACCTCATTCACTCGCGAGACTTTAATTTAGACTACCTGAGAATGCGGATGGCGGAAGAGGTCTTTCACTTTGCCATTGTGAACCAGATTAAGGTAAAAGTCAAAGACAAAATTAGTATTGCCCTGCGTCCGACTCAGGGTGCAGTGGGAGATAAAAACGGGAATGCTGGCAGCGGCAGGCAAGTGGATTCGATGTTTGATATCGAATACGAAACTGGCGATCCCGCCGTAAAAATAGAAAAGCGAGTGCTGTTTCGGATTCAAATTAAGCTGATGAAACTGCCGACGCAGGCAACATCGGCGACAATTAATCAAATCATTGACTGTTTGGAAACTTATCTGAGTCCTTCAGACGATCACGACAGTTGGCAGCCGACTATTCAAGGTCGCATCGTTCATATTGAGTGGGATCAAAAAGCGAAGCCGACGCCGATGTTGGTGCTGGAACAGTCGAATGAAGGGGTGAATGTTACCTTTAGGACTACGAGAACGCCTACCGGCAGACCTGCAAATGCCAATGAGAGTCAGTTGGCAGGAGCTAAGGGGCAAAAAAGCGGCAAAGGTAGTTCTAAAAGTGCAGCTAAAGGTGGGACAAAAAGTCCTGCCAAAGTAGGAGGGAAGCGTCCCGGTTCTCGGAAATAAGTTTAATTTTGTTTAACCGAAAGAAGGCCTGTTGTAGCGGGTGTGAATTTGTCTTGTGGAAGGTAGCTGTCTTCTATAGCATTTCTCAGGTACATTAGGTACAGGTTGAGATTTTAGATTGGGGGATTGAGGAATTGTTAATGAATTGGTGAATACCTCACTTACTTGAGAAGTGCTATATCGGAATAATGCGATCGGCTATATCTAAAAAGCGGTTGTCCTGGGTGACAAGCATGCATAGTGCAGTGCTGTAATGCGGCCAAACCTCCCATGATTTCACCACATCTCGACCTGATTTGCTGTCTAGCGCTGCGGTGGGTTCGTCTACTAATACTAATTTCGGCGGGCTGACTAATGCCCGGGCGATCGCAACTCTTTGTTTCTGTCCGCCATAAAGACTGTCGGGGCAATCATCTATTCTTTCTTTCAACCCTACTGCTTGCAGAATTTCCTCTATTTTATGATTAGTTTGTTAGCGAGAAAGATGGCTGTGCAGTTCTAAAGACATTTGCCGGTTTTGCTTAGCTGTCAGGCATTTGAGGAAATTGTGAGTTGGGAAAAAATAGCGGATGTCAAGGCGGACTTTAACTAATGTATTTTTGCTAGTTTACCGTATTTCTTAGTCAAGAATTTGGAGACTACCTTCTTGGATAGCAAAGCTCCAATCAACGTTAACCAAGTTGTTTTACCCGACTCACAATGCCCATTCACCAACACGATTTCGCCCGGATAAATTTCGGCGTTGCTGAATTAATGTATGAATTGCTGAGGAACGGGAACATCCTGAAATTTTAGAGCATCCCCGTCTGTGAGAGAGCCGCAAGTGTCAAACCCACTATGAAGTATTGTAAACAGATTTCAGCTATTTAGGGACATCAAACAGCACCTCGGTCATGTAATGTTCGGCCCAATCTTGACCGAAAGCTTTTTCGAGTACGCGGCGGGTTTTGTCGTTTTGCTGCTGCTGAGTGCAGTAGTAAATTTGAGCGTCGAGAATTTTCGATGCTTCGGCGACAGAAACTGGTTCCGAAGCCACTGCGAGTTTGCAGTGAATTTCCACGTAGGATTCAACTATGTCGAGAAATCGGCTTTCTTCTTCCTGTGAATCGGGGCGCACAAACAGGCAAAATTCTGAGAAAATATCGCCCCATTCGGGAATTTGGCGGGGACAAGAAAACTGGTTGACGGGCAGAGTTTGCAGTCGAGTGCGGTAGGTTTCCGACAAAGTTCGATCGGGATTTAGGGGAGAAAGGTCTGCGATCGCCGCGCTAATTTGACCTTTACCTGCTACGATGTCTGTGCCGAACATCGGCAAAGCGTAATTCGGTCTCGGAAACATCACGCAGTGCAGGATATCCAGCAGCGGCCCGACTTTAGCTAGTTCCAGGTGTATTTTGCGGAATTGGGGAGTTTGATAGCAGCGGTTTTCTATGATCAGTTTTTCTCCTTCGAGCCGCCCTTCCACATATCCCAACTCAGCGGGGAGGTGGTAGGGTTCGAGGTCGAGGTACCGGCGCCATACTGATTCTATCCGGTCTGCTAATTCGCGGATCAGGTAGTGCTGTTGCTGGCGCAGGGAAGGTTGGGATCTTTCTAACATTCTTATTTATCGGGCGATCGCTTAATAAAACTTGATTCTACTGTTGCAGGATGCAGGAAACAAGGTAGATACTTTTAAGGATATCAGCAGATCGACGTGCGATCGAGCAAGTTTTACAGAAAAATCCGCCCTCTTATTGAAAGCCCTGTGACTTGAGTCCAGGGATTCCAAGCGGCACGGGGCAATAAATTGCCCTAAAAACCCGAGTAATTGGTAACATTTGCCGAAACTCTCCGCTAAAATAAATGCTATTAGCGGTAATTCGCAGATAAAAAGCCAAGTAGGTAAGCGCGGAGATTTTGTATGTTTGGTCTGGGATTGCCCGAATTGGGCATTGTTGCAGTAGTCGCTATTCTAATTTTCGGCCCCAAGAAAATTCCTGAGTTGGGCAATGCTTTGGGCAAAACGCTGCGGAGTTTCAAGGAAGGGGTCGGTCAAGCTGATGATGAATCTGCCCAGAAGGAGAAGGAAGATCGAACCCTAGGAAACTAATTTGCTGAATTTCCTGCAAAAAGAAACAGCAACGCTCTGTCATAGTAGTTGATATTCCCGCTAGCAAATAACCCCAGGGCTGGCCGCACTCAAAACCATCACTGGAATTAACAAGCTGAGCTCCAGTGCAAACATAATGCTGGTGGGATGACCTGTTTTGAGGACAATGGATAGAATCTGTCCGGTGAAGATGAAACCGATCGATTGTACTAAATACACCACACTCATACCGATCGCCGAACATCGCATATAACCGCTAATTCAGCGAACGGGTGCTCTGGCTAGAAACCGTGCGCGCGATCGCAGCCTTCGTCATGATTGGGGATCGCCTCTTTCGGAGTATAAAAAGCATTTTTTGTTTGAGTGCGATCGCGCAGCCCGCAAAGCGCAAGCTTGTAGATATGTAGCAAGATATTGGTAGCTCGCACTACAAAAGCAACACGCTGGCTCCTCCCCATAATTGCGTCTTGCGTTACCGATGCTGAATAGGTTTTTACCATCATCCTGGTGGGAGTTCAACACAGGCTTACTGCACAATTATTGATTGAGAAAAACCAGCCGGCGGCACCACATCTACCCTAAAGCCGATGGGTGGGCAGCATTGAGACAATCAGTTTTATTGAGCAAAATCCAGCTACGTCTTTACCTTCATATTTTCCTCAATTTTTTTGTGCAGGCTAAGAGTGAGGCGATGGCGATCGACATCATGTTGATTGGCGCTGGAATTGCTGGACTGGCTGCGGGTTGCCGAGCCCCGATCGATCGCTACCAAACTCAAATTTTTGAATCGCATGACTAATCTGGCGGCTTATACAGGGCCCGGAAGCGCCAACGCTATACCTTTGATGGCTGCTTCTACTACCTATTTGGTTGTGGAGCCGACCGGCCTTTTTATGCTGTCTGGGAAAAATTAGGCTCGGTTCAGCGACGGCAGTTCGTGCATCGCGATCGATGAAAAGCGGATCGTTGCACGCGATCGAACCCTGATTCTCTGCCGCAATCGCGATCGATAAAGCAGCACAGTCTGTTTAGATTGTGGCTGTTGGATTGTGGCTGTTTGAGCGATCGCGACAGTCAAGTCCTGATGCTGGGATCTATTCTGGCAAATGCCTCCCGCGAGGGATGCTGCCGGCTGCAAAATCTGCAATTGGATAAATGGTGTACAGGATAGATTTGGTGGTAAAATGAAATATGGTAACTCCCATCGGTGCCAAAGTTTCGGAAAACGTGAAACTGGCCAGTCCATAGGGCTGTGCCTTCCGATGTAAAACCCAAAGTACGTTAACTGTAAACAGGCAATCTTTTTGAGCACATACACTGCGCAGGAGAACTGACAAATGCTACAGCGCAAAATCTATCAACTCTGTTGTGATGGTCGTGAGGTTTCTATTTTTCTTCGAGATCAGCAACGTTGGATAGAGCGCGCTCGTATCCTAGATATTGAAGGGGATCTAGTCACGCTGCGCTACGAAACCGACGAAGAAGACGAAATTAGTTCCTGGGAAGAAATGGTGCGTCTAGAAAGTATTGGAGCTGTGTCCCAAAAGTTGGCTTCGGTGTCGAGAACTAACTGCGAACCCCTAGTTTCTGACGATTGTCCCGAAGCCGAGCAAATTCGCAATCACTACCCGGACTCGAATTTAGAATAGTTTTGAGCTAGACCTTGAGGCACAAACAATACTTGGGGGGAAAGAAAACGACTTTTCTCCCTTTTTTGTCGAGGAATTGGGCAAAAAACCCGCTTTAGGTCAAAAATATTCTGGATTGTTAGCACATAAGCTGTGACGGCATTTAAATTTAAGCTCGATCGCGCGATGAGGGCCCGCGCCACAAGAGCAGTCGGGGACGCAGAACCGATGAAAAACAGATGCTGCGATTGCTTTCATCAGAAATCGCGCTATGGCTGTCGCTCACAATCACAGAAATACGCGATCGATGCGTCCAGAAATGAAGAGCTTACCGCTGCTGAAACCGGGTTTTTTGCCGGGGTGCGTCCGTCCATGTTCTGTTGTTTTGTTTGTGTGCTGGCTGGTTTCGACCTCCCAGACAGTTTATTCGCCTTGTATTTCCTCATCTAGGAAAAGTTCGGACTCCGGTATCGCTTCAAAAACCGGACAGAAACCGTCGGGGGTAACTTTAAAGCCAAACAAAGCAGATAGCTGGTTCCAACAGCGCTGGCCGCGGTAGTGCTGGCAATTGCCGCAGCATTCGAGGTTGGCTTGAACGGCGTTGCCTTCAAACAGCAGTTCCCGCTGGGAGATGCCGCGCAGTACCAGTTCTTCGCCTTGCCAGCGGGCTTCTACCAAACCGGTATCGGCAAAATTTGCCCACCGAGGATCGGCTGTAATCGGATTCGGCAAGCTAATTGCTACCTCTGTCCCTAATTCGCTGAGTTCTCCTTCATAGTTAGTTTCCGGGATTGCCGGCTGCAAAAACATTTCCCCGATCGGCAATTCAACAACAGTCCCTACCGCCGGAGTGTGCAACTGGTAGCGGTTTCGCAGCTCGTCCAAGTTAGCCAAATCAGCCAAATATGCAGGGGAACCGTGCAGCAAAATTACGTGCTGGGGACGCAAATTGTGGATGAGCTGGGTAGTCCCCGGGCCGTCGCAGTGTTCGGCGAGCAGATAAGTTTCAATGAGCCGAACTCCAGATTCTTGCCAGTTGGCCAGCCATTCCCTGACGGGATATCCGGGTTTTTGAGGTGCGAGCAAAATCCAAGGATTTGTGCGATCGGCAACATACAAACCCAAATCAGCAAACTTGTCTGTAATTACAATACACGGGGTGGTGCCCAATCCGGGGCGCTGTTCGGCCCCCAGCCGGCGGACGCGCGGTTTCACCCTTTCGTCCCAAAACAAAGGTTGGTGGAGAGCAAAATTTTGGACGGCGGTGGGAAAATGGGGCAGCAGTTCCAGATAAGCGTCGCACCCGTCGGCGACAGTGCCGTCCACCCAAATATCCAAGTCGCGGCCGGTGAAGTAGTGGTGGCTGCGGAGCAGCATCAGCAGTTCTTGACCCAAACCGAGGGCGGGTGCGGGTAGCAGTACCGAGTACCCGTCGGCGATCGCCCGGTGGATGCGATCGGCCAATTGATTCTCCAGTTGTCGGCGGTGAGGGTGGCGCGCCGTGCCGTAACTGCCTTCCAAAATTAACACGTCCGGCTTCATGCCCCGGAGTTCTCCCAGCGGCAAACCTTCCACCAAACGAGAGTTGGACAGAAAAAAGTCGCCGGTGTACACCAGGGTGTAGGTGCGGTGGGGGGCTTCATAAGTCAGGAGCACAGTCGCCGCTCCGGGCAAATGACCCGACGGGAACAACTGCACGCTCAGTCCCCGGCGCAGTTCGACCGACGACTTCCAGGGCAGTGCCTGACAGAACCCGGACTCCGGCTGCTGAGCCTGTTGGGGCCAGTTGAGCGGTAGCAGTCGCGCTGTCACTTCGCTGGCGTAAATTGGCAACTGGGGGAAAGCCTGGTGGAGTGCTAGCAAACCTCTGGCGTGGTCGGAGTGGGCGTGGGTGCACACCACGAAATCGGCTGGCAGCGATCGATTTAGTATCGCTGACAGCGGTGCGACATCCTCTACACCGCAGTCGAGTAAAATGCGGTGCGGCCCCATTCGCACTAGCAGACAGACCCCTTCCTGTGCGTGGCCTGCGCCGTAAGGTAAACAATCGAGATCCATCACTGCGGTTAGCTCCCTGTGCAAGCGCGCAACTTGCAGTATCGCAACATCTAAATGTTGGCTGCGACTGCATTCATTCATTCGATCGAGTTGAGTCCTAGACGCAAAAACCAGGTTTGATGGAGGAAAAGACTGTGTTGCCGCCCTCGTTGTCGGTCAAAAAACCGTCGCTCAAAGTTCTGGTGCGTCAGCCCTGGACTTAAATTTTTCCTCTACGGCTCCGGTTCCCGTCGTGCAACCAAAGTAATTGCACTTAAAATTTGATGCGATCGAGGAAAGCGATTTTCCGAAGGCATTGGCAGAAATGGGCATTCCGCCTTCAACAAAGTTAATGCTAGTGGTTCTTGCATCAAAAGTTACATTTTATTGCACCTTGTAAGAGCAGCGAACTCGATCTCATAAGCTGAGTTTTAAACATTTTTTCATAATTTGTCCCTGCTAAAAGCTAGTCTTTTTTATGAGAAGATTTTAAGTCAGCAGCCCAAAGATGTTGACAAAACATTACAAATCTTCATCTCTCGGGTTTTGAGGGCGTGTATAGTCCAACAATCAAAACTCGGAAAACCAGACTCATGCAGGCTGAGTCTTGCTTTCAGACCGATAGCGACTTTATGAGTGCGATCGGTTTCTTTGTAAAAGTTTGATACATTTTTCTAAGCAAACCTTGTGGCGATCCAGGAGACGCATCTTGCAGTGTCGGGCTTTTTTCTTAGAGCAACTCTCGAATTTTTAGCCTAACTCGCCCCATTGGTGCGCCCTCAATCTTCCAAAATCTCAACTAAATCTTCCATCGTCACGTCGAAGGCGCGGGCAATTTTGTAGACAGCAGACAAATCGACTGTGTTTAAAGCATCGCGTCTCCCGTAGCTTTTTACCGTGTTGTAGTTGACTCCTGAGCGATCGGCAACTTCTTTAAACGTCCAACCCCTTTGCTCAGCTAGTTCTCGAATCCGCAGTCTAACGTATCCCATTAATCGTCCAAAATCTCAACTAAATCTTCCATTGTCACGTCGAAAGCGCGGGCAATTTTGTAGACAGCAGACAAATCGACTGTGTTTAAAGCATCGCGCTGAACGTAGCTTCTGACAGTGTTGTAATTAACTCCGGATCGATCGGCAACTTGCTTTAGCGTCCAACCCTTTTGCTCAGCTAGTTCTCGAATCCGCAGTCTCACGTAGCCCATTAGCGCGATCGCCCTTACTATTCCAAAAACTCGACCAAATCTTCAATCATTACATCAAAAGCTATAGCGATTTTCTGAACGGCACTCAGGTCAACTGTATTCATGCCGTCATCCCGTCTAGCGTAACCCTTAACTGTATTGTAATTAACGCCAGAGCGATCGGCCACATCTTGCAGCGTCCAACCCTTTTCTTCTGCCAACTCTCGAATTTTTAGCCTAACTCGCCCCATTTTGCCCTTGACAACAGGTTAGTATCAACCTTATATTTACAAGAATTCAAAACGATCGCCCTCCGAGCCTGGAAAACTTAAGGGCGATCGCCTTTTCTACCACACCGCGCTTGGAGCGCGGAAGGATTACCCTATGATACCAACATCAAAGCCTAAATCACACATTCATCCCTGGTGTATCGTGCGGCAACTGCCGAATATGCAGCGATTGGTTGTGGCGCGCTTCCACCGGCGCGGCGATGCTGACGGCTATATCCAGATTTTACGGCGGTTGTTACCTGCGACTAAACACGCGATCGTCTTTGATACGACTGGGGCTGAAAAATTGCCGGAAGTGCGATCGACTGAGTTAGAGCGAATGTTGTAATTTTGATGGGGGCGATCGTATTTGATGATAAGTGCGATCGTCCCTTCTGCAAATTCACTTGGCAACTTATAAGCTACAATATTCCAAGAGTATCTACGAGCTTTAATTCCTATGAATACTCAATTAATGGTGAAACCTTCCTCCTTGATGCCCCAAGGCCTCAAAATGGTAGAGTTTGGGAATATTTACTTATTCAGATTTACCGACGATCTTCAATCTCGCATGGAAGAACTGCTAGAGAGAAAAAAACTAGATTTACTAACTGCCGATGAAGTTCCAGAATTAGCTGGCATCATCGAACTATCCCGAATTTTTACCTTGATTAACGCCCAACTTTCTACCCAAGCCAAATGGTGTCCGATCGCACTCGACAACTTATACGACAACGAGCTAAATACCTCTGCGAATACTGTCACTCTCCAGAATACCTAAGCCCCGATCGCTTTACCATAGATCATCTCATGCCCAAATCTCTCGGCGGAGCTGATGACAGTGAAAATTTAGCATTAGCTTGCCGTCGTTGCAACGAACGCCACTACAATTTTACCAAGGGAATTGACCAGGAAACTCAGCAAGAATCTTTCTTATTTAATCCTCGTCATCAGCAATGGTCAATCGATTGCGCGATTTTCGCATTGAAGATTTTAGATTGACCCCACGGATAAATGCGGGGGACGCAAGGATGAGCGTTGAAGATTTTGGATTGATTCCACGGATCGATCGCGTGGCGGGTACCACCTTTGAAATTCTTGGTCAGAGCATTTCATCTGGACAGCAGATGGTCTAAATATTGTCAGTAAAACTCCAGTAGGTCGAGCAACTTGCAATCGGCTTGACCTTAATGACGAACGTTATGATGAAGAGGATTCGATTCGGCGATAGCGCAGGTTTTGGGTAGAAGGTGGTTGGCATCCACCTGCGGAAGATCCTCGTCATTCGATTTTAGATTTTAGATTTTAGATTTGGGATTGACCCCACAGATGCAATCCGGGGGACGCAAGGATTTTCGCATTGAAGATTTGGGATTGATTCCACGGATGCAAGTCCCTGGCGGGTACCACCTTTGAAATTCTTGGTCAATTAGAATAAGCAAAATGGCTCAATTCAACTTGACTTCTGCTATGTTATGTGCCATGAATAAGGGATCTAAAAATGAATTTCACAATCAAACTGCTTGATGTCGTTGCATTACTAGAACACTTACCACAACAGGGCTTATATCGCGGTCAAGTGGGAACAGTAGTTGATGAATACGATGCAGAATTTGTTGAAGTTGAGTTTAGCGATTTGCAAGGTTGTACCTACGCGCTAGAAGCTTTTAGCAAGTCGCAGTTAATGATTTTGCATCACAGTCCGCTTGCAGAAACCCAATGGCTAAAAAGTCAGCCATCAGTACAAAAACCAGTTTTAAATCGCTAATAATCCCCGTGCAGCTAATAATTAGCCGTTACCAACTAACAAGATAAGCATTTTTTATATTGACTGTTGGCGGTTTACTTATTATAATTACCAGGTCAAAAATAACAAAAATCTTACGCCTAACAGTTTTTCTCAAATAACAGGTAAACTATTCTAAGTTTGCGCGTACCGAACGCCGCAGGCTCAAACTATTATCTGTTAAGGATTCGTCCTAATTCTTAGGAGCGGGATTTTAAAATATGCATCTCAGCGAACTGACTCATCCAAACCAATTACACGGCCTGTCGATTCATCAACTCGAACAAATTGCCCGACAAATTCGAGAAAAGCATTTAGAAACAGTAGCTGCCAGTGGCGGACACCTCGGCCCGGGATTGGGTGTAGTCGAACTGACCTTAGCACTCTACCAAACACTCGACCTCGATCGCGACAAAGTTACCTGGGATGTCGGCCACCAAGCTTATCCGCACAAATTGATCACCGGCCGCTACAACCAATTCCACACCCTGCGCCAAAAAGACGGCGTTGCAGGCTACCTCAAGCGCTGCGAGAGCAAATTCGATCATTTCGGCGCCGGTCACGCTTCCACGAGCATCTCCGCAGCCTTAGGGATGGCGATCGCGCGCGACCTCAAAGGCGAAAACTTTAAAACTGTAGCAGTCATCGGCGACGGCGCCCTGACAGGCGGCATGGCACTAGAAGCGATCAACCACGCGGGCCATATGCCGAAAACCAATGTGATGGTAGTGCTCAACGACAACGAGATGTCAATCTCCCCCAATGTCGGCGCAATTACCCGCTATTTGAACAAGATGCGACTCTCGCAGCCGGTGCAGTTTCTCAAAGATAACTTAGAGGAACAATTCAAACACATTCCCTTTGTTGGCGAAACTTTTACCCCAGAAATGGAACGCCTTAAAGAAGGGATGAAACGGTTAGCAGTCTCGAAAGTAGGGGCTGTAATTGAAGAATTGGGCTTTACCTACATGGGCCCAGTAGACGGACACAATTTGGAAGAGTTAATTGCCACTTTCAAACAAGGTCATACTATCCAAGGGCCTGTGTTGGTTCACGTGGTAACGGTGAAGGGCAAAGGATATGCGATCGCCGAAAAAGACCAAGTAGGATATCACGCCCAAAATCCCTTTAACTTAGCCACCGGCAAAGGCATTCCCTCCACCAAACCCAAGCCTCCAGCTTACGCAAAAGTCTTTGCCCACGCCCTGGTCAAGCTAGCAGCAGATAATCCGAAAATTGTCGGCATTACCGCCGCAATGGCAACCGGAACAGGCCTAGACAAACTTCAGGAAAAACTACCGAAACAGTACATCGATGTCGGTATTGCCGAACAGCACGCAGTGACTTTATCGGCTGGTTTAGCCTGCGAGGGAATGCGCCCGGTTGTCGCAATTTACTCAACATTTTTGCAGCGGGGATACGACCAAATAGTTCACGATGTCTGCATCCAAAACTTGCCTGTTTTCTTCTGTTTGGATAGAGCCGGGATTGTCGGCGCCGACGGTCCCACGCACCAGGGAATGTACGACATCTCATACTTGCGCTGCTTGCCAAACATGACAATTATGGCACCGAAAGACGAGGCGGAATTGCAGCGGATGGTAGTCACGGGAATCAACCACACCAGCGGCCCGATCGCCATGCGTTACCCGCGCGGCAACGGTTACGGCGTTCCTCTGATGGAAGAAGGTTGGGAAGAATTGCCGATCGGCAAAGCCGAAATTCTCCGCAACGGCGACGACTTGCTAATATTGGGTTACGGTTCGATGGTTTATCCGGCAATGCAAACCGCCGAGATTTTGAGCGAACACGGCATAGAAGCAACAGTCATCAACGCGCGTTTTGTCAAGCCCTTAGATACCGAATTAATCTTGCCTTTGGCACAGCGAATCGGGCGAGTTGTCACTTTAGAAGAAGGCTGTTTGATGGGCGGTTTCGGTTCAGCAGTAGCCGAAGCTTTGCTGGACAATAATGTTGTCGTCCCAGTGATGCGGCTGGGCGTACCGGATACATTAGTAGATCATGCCACGCCAGAGCAATCCTTTGCAACATTGGGTTTAACTCCGCCGCAAATGGTCGATCGCATTTTGGCAACATTCAGCCGCAAACAGTCGCCCGTCAGCGTGTAAATATCTAGAATCGGGAGCTAATATCGCGTCCGGTGGATGTAAGGTTTGTAGTGAGGACTAAAGTCCTCACTACAAACTGTTTTGAGTGCGGGCGAAGCGAAGCGCGTTGCTGAGGGAATTGACCGGACACTATCTAATTCGGCTAAAAAATTTTCCTTTATTGATAAATTTATTGAAATAAAGAAAATATTTTGTTATAATGTAAAGACCGTACTAATTTTAGGTTAGAGGTTTCCGGCTGAAAAAACACCGTCAGCCATACATTCTTATTTTGACAGATGGTGGTCAATTTGACTGGCTCTTAAACTATAAAACCCTGACATGGGGAGTTTAAACATTATCCAGCGGAATTATTGGGTGCAAGCGATCGAAAAAACCTCACGCAGATGTCGGAAAACTCTCTCCGGGCGAGGTTTACAATCAATTACCACACGATTTTTGACGGCGACTTATGATGAAATTTCCTGGATACCAAATTCTGGCACAAATCTACGAAAGCGCTAATTCCGCAGTCTATCGAGCTAGCCGAGAACAGGACGATCGAGCAGTTATCCTCAAGGTACTCAAAGAAGACTATCCTACACCTGCGGAACTCACTCGATACAAACAGGAGTATGAAATCACTTGCAACTTAGATATAGAGGGGATAGTTAAGACTTATGGATTAGAACCATATCAAAGAACATTAGCGATCGTCCTTGAGGATTTTGGTGCATTCTCATTCAGACAACTTCTCGACCGTCAGATCGAATCAAATTCTGACTTTTCTATCCGAGAATTTCTCAAAATAGCCATCAATCTCGCTGAAATTTTAGGTCAAATTCACAGCAGCAATATTATCCACAAAGATATCAACCCCTCCAATATCGTCTTCAATCCAGAAACCGGAATTCTCAAAATCATCGACTTTGGCATTTCCACTCAGTTAACCCGCGAAAATCCTACCCTAAAAAATCCCAATGTTTTAGAAGGGACTTTAGCCTATATGTCGCCGGAGCAAACGGGACGGATGAACCGTTCCCTAGATTACCGCACGGATTTTTACTCCCTCGGTGTCACGTTCTACGAATTGCTAACCGGACAGTTGCCGTTTGAGACAACTGATGCCCTGGAGTTGGTGCATTGTCATATTGCCAAACAGCCAGTAGCACCCCATCAGGTTAATTCAGAAATTCCCAATGCCGTTTCAGACATTGTGATGAAACTGATGGCGAAAACGGCGGAGGAGCGATATCAAAGTGCTTGGGGAGTAAAAGCCGATTTAGAAGCCTGTCTCAATCAACTGCAAACTCAAGGAGAAATTTCCGAATTTCCGCTTGCCGCTCAAGATATTTCTGACAAGTTTCAAATTCCGCAAAAACTCTATGGACGTGAGGCAGAGGTTGAAACGTTACTGACGGCCTTTGAGCGAGTAGCGGACAGTCCCCAATCAAAAATCGAGATGATGTTGGTGGCGGGTTATTCCGGTATCGGGAAGTCATCGCTGGTTGCCGAAATTCATAAACCGAATACCCGACTGCGCGGCTATTTCACTGCTGGCAAATTTGACCAGTTTCAACGCAATGTTCCTTACTCTGCTATTGTCAGCGCCTTTAAAGGATTAGTGCAGCAACTGTTAACTGAAAGCTCTTCACAACTAAATCAATGGCGAAAAAAACTTTTAGCGGCATTTGGTACTAACGGTCAAGTCATTATTGATGTAATTCCCGAAGTGGAACTGATTGTCGGCAAACAGCCAGCCGTGCCCGAGTTAGGAGCAACTGAGTCGCAAAATCGCTTTAATTTCGTCTTTCAAAACTTCATCCGGGCATGTTGTACAAAAGAGCATCCCTTAGTTATCTTTTTGGACGATTTGCAGTGGGCAGACTCCGCCACGCTCAAGTTGATAGAACTGATGATGACCGATGCTGATACCGAGTATTTATTTTTGATTGGGGCGTATCGGGATAACGAGGTTTCTTTAGTTCATCCGTTAATGTTGACCTTAGATGAAATTGCTAAAACAAAAGCAATTATCAATCGAATTCATCTATCGACTTTGGATTTAGGAACCGTCACTCAAATTATTGCCGATACCCTCAAAACTGAAGCAGAAAATGTCAATTCGGTTGCCGAATTAGTGCATTTTAAAACCGGGGGAAACCCCTTCTTTATGAATGAATTTTTGAAATTCCTTTATACAGAAAATTTTTTGTATGTAAACTTGCAGACTGGCAAGTGGCAGTGGGATTTAGAGCAAATTCAAGCCCAAGGATTTACAGATAATGTCGTCGAGCTAATGGCTGGAAAAATTAAAAAACTGCCAGAGCCAACGCAAAGTTTATTAAAGTTAGCCGCCTGCATAGGCAATCAGTTCGAGCTGAAAACGCTAGGTTCGATCGGGCAAAAATCTCTGATAGAAACAGTGAGGGACTTAAACGCAGCCGTTGCTGAAAATTTAGTAGTTCCTGTGGGGGATATGGCGGATGTGAAATTAGCCATCGCTTCAACCGAACTGTCTGCTAGCCAAGTCTCAACGACCAATCAGCCCTTACCAGAATACAAATTTGTCCATGACCGCATTCAGCAGGCAGCTTATTCTCTTATTCCCGAACAAGACCTAACCATCACTCACTATCAGATCGGACAATTGCTGCTTCAAATATTCTCTCCCGAAGTCAGAGAAGAGCGAATCTTTGCCCTAGTCAATCAATTGAATTATGGGATGGCGCTCGTTGCCGACCAAACCGAACGCGATGAAATGGCGCAACTCAACCTTGTTGCGTGCCGCAAAGCCAAAGCGTCAACTGCCTATCAAGCGGCTCGCGAGTATGTCGAGATCGCGCTAAAGTTACTCGGAGAAGAGCCTTGGCAACGACAATATCAGATGACCTTAACCTTGCACGAAATCGCCGCAGAAGTGGCCTCTCTCTGTGGCGATTTTGACCAAATGGAGCAGTGGGTAGATGCCGTAATCCATCATGCCAGAACTCCTCTAGAGCAAGTGGGCGTTTACATCGTGAAAATTGAGGCATTAGCGTTCCAGAATAAGTTTTTGGAAGCCATATCTCTCGGTAAATCGATTTTGAAGGAACTAGGCGTTGAGTTTTCCAATAACCCCACGAAAGAGGATATTCAGCAGGCAGTCCAAGAAATTAACACCTTGATTGGCTCTCGCCCCATTGAGGAGTTATTTCATCTACCAGCAATGGTCAACACCCAAAAGCTAGCCACAATGCCGGTAGCGTCAAGTCTCATAGCATCTTGTTATGTGTCTGCTTCACCTCTGCTTCCACTGGTGGTTGCCTTACAAGTCAATTTATCGCTCCAGTATGGCAACAGCCCTTTATCATCTCTTAGCTATGCCTATTATGGCTGTTGTCTCAACACCTTTCTACAGGATGTGACGGCTGCCGAGCAGTTTGGTCGATTAGCTTATCGTTTGGCATTGGAGCCGACTGGCAAAAACATGCGCGCTGAAACTTTTGCGGTGATTGCACTTTTTATATACCATCACAAGTCTCATTTGCGAGAAACTTTGCCCCTGGTTCAGGCAGGCTATCAAGCAGGACTGGAAACAGGCAAGCTAGAGTATCTTGGGTACAATGGACATATCATTTGTTCGCATTCCTGGTGGGCTGGTAAACCTTTGGCGGAACTAGAACCCCAAATTCAAGCTTATCGTCAGCAACTGCTCGATTTTAAACTACTGACAGCGGCGAACTTATGTTTAGTATATTGGGAAACAACTCTGTTTCTCCTGGGTAATCCAAACCAAGTTGATCTGTCCTTTGAACAGGCTGCCAATGAAGAAAATTTGGCTAACGATCTGTACCGATTATTCATTTTCTATCTGCACCGAGCAATTTTGAAATTTTTGGTGGGAGAGATAGATGTGGCGAGGGCAGATGTTCTGCGAGCTAGACCGTATATCACAACAAATGCAGGAACAGTTTGCGAAGCTGGTTTATATTTCTATGACTCCCTGATTGCCCTTGCCACTGTACCTGAGTCTGAATCTGAATTAGCAGCGCAACGGCAACGAGTTGAAGAGAATCAAGCCAAATTGCAGTTTTGGGCAGAAAACGCCCCCATGAACTATTTGCATAAGTGGCAGTTGGTAGAAGCAGAAAAATACCGGGTTTTGGGACAGAATGCAGAAGCTATTGAGCTTTACGATCGAGCCATTGCTGGAGCCAAAGAAAACGAGTACATCCAAGAGGAAGCCTTAGCTAACGAACTCGCCGCTAAGTTTTATTTGAACTGGGGTAAAAAAAGAGTAGCTCAGGTTTATATGCAAGAAGCCTATTACGCCTACACTCGCTGGGGAGCGTTGACAAAGGTCAAGGATTTAGAAACAAAATACCCGCAGTTACTGACTAAATCATCGTCGCGCCCCAATATTACTTCCACCCACACGACAAATACCAGTACCGCCACTGGCTCTCAATCAGCATCAGCGTTAGATTTAGCCACAGTGATGAAAGCATCCCAAGCCATTTCCGGCGAAATTGTCCTCGATAAATTACTCGCTTCCTTGATGAAAATTCTCATTCAAAACGCAGGAGCGCAAACAGGCTTTCTAATTTTGGAAAAAGCCGGACAATGGGTAATAGAAGCTGCGGGAAATATCGAAGACGATATCGTCGCAGTATTGCAGTCAATCCCCATTGACGGAAACCTACCCCGCTCGCCGATCGACTACGTAATTCGTACCAGAGAAACAGTTGTTGAGAACGATGCCGCGCAACAGGGCAAATTTAGACTTGACCCCTACATTCAAGCGCATAAAACCAAATCTCTTTTGTGCGCGCCACTGCTCGATCGAGGTCAACTCGGCGGCATCATCTATCTAGAAAATAACTTAACAACCGGAGCGTTTACCCTCGACAGATTGGAAATTATCCAACTATTATCGGGACAAGCCGCGATCGCGATCTCCAATGCCAAACTCTACGCCGAAGTTAAAGAAAGCGAAGGACGGTTGACTCAATTCCTAGAAGCAATGCCTGTGGGTGTCGCTATCCACTCACCAACAGGACAACTCCACTATGCCAACCAGACAGCACAACAGTTACTCGGCCTCAATATAGCACCAGAATCCAAAACCGAGCACATAGCCAAAGCATATCAAATTTATCGTGCCGGAACCCAACAGTTGTACCCAACCGACCAACTGCCGATCGTGCGTTCCTTGAAGGGTGAAACAGCCAAAGCAGACGATTTAGAACTTCACCAACCAGATAAGATACTCCCCTTAGAAGTTTCCACCACGCCAATTTTTGATGATACAGGCAAGATTGCCTATGCGATCGCCGCTTTCTCTGACATCAGCGATCGCAAACAGGCTCAGAAAATTTTAGAAGACTATAACCGCACTTTAGAACATCAAGTAGCCTCGCGCACGAAAGAATTGCAAAACACCCTCGACACTCTCCAAGCCACTCAAAACGAGCTAATTCAATCGGAAAAAATGGCCGCCCTCGGACAACTGGTGGCCGGGGTAGCCCATGAAATTAACACGCCTTTGGGAGCAATTCGCGCCGCGATCGGCAACACGGATAAAGCCTTAGAAGCCTCGTTGTTTCAACTGCCCCAACTGTTGCCCCAACTCACCGAGCAACAGCAAGCCGAATTTTTCACCGTCCTCAAACAAGCTCTGAGCAGTCAATCCAGCCTCAGTACCCGCGAAAAACGCCAAATTAAACGCACGCTGACTCAACAGCTTGAATCTCATCACATTGCCAATGCCAAACAACTGGCTCACCTGCTAACAGAAGGAGGAATACATCAGAGTTTTGACTCTCAACTGTCTTTGCTGCAAACGCCCCAAGCCAATCAAATCGTACAAATTGCCTACGATATCGCCCGCCTGCAAGCCAACAGCCAAAACATTAACAACGCCGTCGAACGAGCTTCAAAAATAGTCTTCGCCCTCAAGAGCTACGCTCGTTACGACCACACTGGGGAAAAACGAGCGATCCAGATTACTGACAACATTGAAACCGTGCTGGAATTGTATCACAATTATCTCAAGAAAGGTGTCGAGGTCACTCGTCACTATCAACCCGTTCCAGAGATTCCTTGCTATCCCGACGAACTCGTGCAAGTGTGGACAAACTTAATTCACAATTCAGTTCAAGCTATGGATGGCAAAGGGACGCTGGAAATCGGCGTGCATCAGAAAGAGCAAAATATTGTAGTTGAACTCACAGACTCGGGTTGTGGGATTTCTCCAGATATTCAAGAGCGAATTTTTCAACCTTTCTTCACTACCAAACCAGCAGGAGAAGGGAGCGGTTTAGGGCTGGATATTGTCAGAAAGATCGTGGAAAAACATCAGGGAACAATTACTTTTGCATCTGTCAGTGGCAAAACTACCTTCACGGTGACGCTGCCTATGGGGTAATATAGATGACAAAATCAATGATTTTTGCAAGCTCGTCTTTGACGGGCATTTCATATCATATCCGGTTGAGTGACCGTAACAAAAGAGGTTTGTAGTGAGGAAGGCGCGTCCGCATTTTGCTCAAATCCGTAACAAAGGACTGAAGTCCTTACTGCAAACATATAATGGTTAGATGACCGGACACGAGATCAATTCGATAACCATAAAAATATGACTGAAGTAGCAATTGTCTGTGTTGATGATGAAATAGTTATCCTAGAAGCTCTTCAAGAGCAAATTAGCCGTCACTTTGGCGAGCAATTTTTGTATGAAGCTGCCGAAAGTGGTGAGGAAGCTCTAGAAATTATTGAAGAGCTAACTGACGGGGGAGTCAAGATTGTTGTAATTGTCTCTGATTGGTTGATGCCCGGAATGCGGGGAGACGAGTTTTTAGTTCAAGTCCACCAGCAATTCGGCGATATTACCGATATTACAAAGATTATGTTAACCGGACAAGCCGATCGGGAAGCTATTGAACGAGCCAAGCGGGAAGCTAATCTGTACTGCTGCATTCATAAACCGTGGCGGCAAGAAGAGTTGCTCGAAACCATCACAACAGCCCTGAAATTAGGATGAACGAACTAGCAATTCTTGTGGTAGATGACGAACCGATGCTGTTGGAAGGTCTTGCTGAGGAATTACAAAGAAACTTCGGTCAAGATTACCAGATTGAAGCGGCCCAAAGCGGTGAAGAAGCCCTAGAACTTCTCGAAGAACTGCAAGCAGAAGGTATCGAAACTGCTGCGGTTGTTTCTGACTATCTGATGCCGGGAATGAAAGGCGACGAACTCCTCTGTCAGATTCATGCCCAATATCCCAATGTATTGAAGATTATGCTCACCGGTCAAGCCGCAGCAGATGCAGTGGGCAATGCTGTGAATTCAGCTAATCTCTACCGTTATATTGCCAAACCCTGGGATGCTACGGATCTCCATCTGACGGTTAAAGAAGCTCTCAGCAAGTATTGGCGAAGCAAAAAACTCGAAGAACAGAATGCTCAACTGCGGGAAAATGAACGTCGCCTGAATCAGATTTTAGAAGCAATGCCCATTGGTGTGACAGTTCACGATAATGGGGGAAAAATAACTTATGCCAATCAGAAAGCCAAGGAATTACTCCAGCTAGACATTTTACCTGAAACCAAAATCGAGCAAAGTTCAACGGATTTCAAAATTTATCAGGGGGGAACTGAGGAATTATATCCCGCACAGAAATCGCCGATCGTGCGCGCTTTAGCCGGGGAAACAGTTCGTGCTGAGGATATCGAAATTCATTACCCCGATCGGATCGTTCCTTTAGAAGTCTCGGCTACACCCATTCGGGATAAAAAAAGCAAAATTTCTCAGGCGATCGCGGCTTTCCACGATATCAGCGATCGCAAACAAGCTGAAGCCGAACGAGAACAGTTTACCCAAGAATTGTTCCAACTTAATGAAGCTTTTTCCCGATTTGTTCCCCGTCAATTTTTGCAATTTCTGGCTCGAAAAAATATCAACGAAATTAAACTGGGAGAATCTATTGAGAAAAAAATGTCGGTTTTGTTTGCCGATATCCGTGCTTTCACAACCCATTCGGAGCAAATGACCCCAGAAGATACGTTTAAGTTTATCAATGGCTATCTCCGGCGCATGGAACCTGCAATTATTGAAAATAGTGGTTTTATTGATAAATATATTGGTGATGAAATCATGGCACTGTTTGAAGTGAGTGCCGATAGTGCGGTGAATGCAGGAGTGACTATGTTGAAAATCCTCGCTGAATACAACCTCAGCCGACAACTACTCGACCGCCAACCCATAGAAATTGGCATTGGCATCAATACAGGAAAGTTGAGGCTAGGAACTGTAGGCGGTAACTTTCGCATCGATACCACCGTCATTGGCGATGCAGTTAATCTCGGTTCGCGCCTCCAACAGTTAACAAAAGTCTACCAAGTTCCGTTTCTGATTTCCCACACCACCTTAGCTGCGCTCGAAGAACCGATGAAGTATGCCCTGCGCCTCGTCGCTCAGGTGCAAGTTCGAGGAAAAGCTCAAAAAGTGGGGGTGTTTGAGGTATTTGAGGCCGATCCTCCGGCCCAAAAACAAGCTAAATTGGAAACGAAACCGATTTTTGAATTAGCTTTAGTTCGCTACTATCAAGGCTCTATCGAGGATGCCAAATTGCTGTTCGCTAGGTGTTTAGAAAGAAATCCCAGCGATTGTGTTGCCCAAAGCTATCTGAAACGGTGTGCTTAACCGGAATACTGCCGGACGCAAAAAATAGTTTGACATTCTATTGATGACCGTAAGGTGCGCACTGCGCACCCTACATATATACGATCCGATCGAAAAAAGATTGACAATAAGCGAGAAAAAACAATGACTAATGTGAAACCAAATCGCACTGTACGGCGGGGAAGACTGTTCCCAGAGATTCAGTGGTCAGAAAAAAAAAAGCCCAGTGGCGCGCTGAAAGAGAAGCATTTTATCAGCGCTGCAAACCAATTTTCGATCGCCTCAAACCAGAACTAATTGAGACTCACTACAACTGGTACATGGCGGTTGAACCCGACAGCGGGGAATATTTTATCGAAAAAGATTCTTTAGCCGCTGGAAAAATGTGTCGTCTGAAACATCCCAATGCTACTATCCCGCAGGTCTTTCGGATTAATGAAACAGGAGTTTGTGGCACGATATGATTGAAGGAAGATTTGGTGATGAGGACGAGCTAATATAGTACCATCTGACACAAAGGAGAATCAACAATGACTTATCTCAACCCAACTCGCAGAGTACCCCAGAAAAGATTGCACCCAAAACGCACACTTTCTCCCGAAGAAATAACCCAATGGTACGCTGAAAGAGCTGCATTTCGCCAGCGGTGTCAACCTATATTCGATCGCCTCAAACCAGAATTGATTAAAACCCATTACAACTTGTACATGGCGGTTGAACCCGACAGCGGAGAACATTTTATAGAAAAAGATTCGTTAGCCGCCGGAAAAATGTGTCGCCAGAAACATCCAAATGCTATCCCGCACGTCTTTAGGATTAATGAAACAGGGGTTTGTGCCACGATATGATTCAAGGATGGTTTGGTGATGAGGACGAGCTAATATAGTACCATCTGACACAAAGGAGAATCAACAATGACTAATGTAAAACCAAATCGTACCGTGCGGCGGGGAAGAGTGTTCCCAGAAATTCAGTGGTCAGAAGAAAAAAAAGCCCGGTGGCGAGCTGAAAGAGCCGCATTTCGCAAGCGTTGCAAAGTAATTTTCGATCGCATTAAACCAGAATTGATTGAGACTCACTACAACTGGTACATGGCGGTTGAACCCGATAGCGGGGAATATTTTATCGACAAGGATGATATGGCGGCTACCAAAATGTGCCGCCAGAAACACCCAAATGCTATCCCCTACCTTTTCCGCATCAACGATACAGGAGTTTGTGGCACGATATGATTGAGGGAAGCTTTGGCGATAATGACGAGCTATTTTTTGAAGTTGAAGTGATTGCTGATAACGGCTTAGAATTACCTGTTGATGCTCTGCTAGATACAGGTTTTTCGGGCTGGCTAGCAATGGATGAGCAAGATTTAGAGGGACTAGATTGGATTTATATTAGGCGACAAGAAATGCGGACAGCAAGGGGAGAATTTGATTTCGATCTTTATGCAGGAAAAATCAGAATTGACGATCGAGAATTTGACATTCCCGTTCACGTGGGTGCGGGAGTACCGGAAGTTTTAATCGGGCGCCAGTGGCTGAAAACTCGGCGGTTAGTAGTTGATATGTCTGCGGATGTTTTGACATTGGAAGCGAATTAAAAGCAAAATGAATTTAAAAAGTTTTGATATAGTAATAGTAGGAGCCGGCCCAGCAGGAGGCCACTGTGCCAGAATCCTAGCCAAATCCGGCCGCAATGTCTTGCTTGCAGAACAAAACGACAATTTTAATAAAAATGACTTTTCCAGCGCCGCCACGCCTCTAGAAACCCTCTCTCAATTCGATTTACCCCAATCAGTCATCGGCAGTTTTTGGCACAAACTGACTATTGAAACGAGCAAAGTCAGTCAAACTTGGGAGTCTCCCGAAAGCTTGGGAGTTGTTCTCAACTTTGCGAAATTTAGAGCATTTTTGGCCGAAGAAGTTGAGCGATTTGGCGGTGAAGTTTGGCTGGGTTGTCGCTACACCGGACATTCGCAAGCCAACGGCGAAACCACAGTAGAATTTAAACAGTTATCTGACGGTCAACTTATCAAAGTTAGCACGAAAGTCTTGGTTGATGCTAGTGGTTTTGCTCGGGCGATTATGTACGAAAAAGAAAACGACAAGCCGGATTTTTTGTCGGGAACCGGCATCGAATATTTAATTGAAGTAGAACCGGAAATTTACAATAAATATGCCAATGATTTAATCTTCTTTTTGGGCGATAAATGGATGCCGAAGGGTTATTCTTGGATATTTCCGATGGAACAAAACAGGCTGAAAGTTGGTGCGGGACGCATTTTTTTAGATTCCAAAACGGTTAAGCATTTGTCACCGCTGAAAAAATACATTGATTTGCTGATTGATGAATATCTGAAGTCTAAAAATTATACAATTATTGACAAACACGGTTCGACGCTGAAATACAGTCCTGGTTTGCAGGATATTTATTGGAAGGATAACATAATTGCGATCGGCGATACTGTCTCGACAGTTAATTTTCTGGGCGGCGAGGGGATTAGACACGGGATGGATGGTGCCGAAATCGCGGGGAAATACATTGAAAAATATTTGGAGGGGAAAATCTCAGATTTTGCGGATTATGAGACCCAAATGCACCGCAAGTTCGATCGCAAATGGAATATTTCGGAAAGGTTGGCGGTGAGAAAGTATATCGATGATGTGAATGATGAACTGACAGATAAAATGATTTCTTATTTAAAGTACATGAAAACTAAAGATGTGATGGATATTTTATTTTATTATAAGTTTGAGAAGATTTCTCGGGGATTTGGCGGTTATTTGCGGCGTAAATTTCAGGGATTGGTGCAGCGGCTGAGAAAAAGTTTCTAGCAATTATCTAAACAATCATAAATTAGGTTCGCAGCATCGGACTTCAGTCCTTTCCCGGTCAGACTAAAGTCCTGACTGCGAACCATAAAGTTAGTTTGTAGTGAGGACTTCAGTCCTTTTTTTTTTTGCGGACTAAAGTCCGATGCTGCGAACCAATTCCCAGAAATTTTCTGCTGTGATTTGAATGCGCGGTAGCGACATTAAAGAATCGTCAAAATTGCTAATACTCGATCTATATGATACACCGACACTATACCCACTTGCTCCGATTAAATGCGCTACAATTTTATCGACATCTCCGTAAGGATAAGCAAAACATTTCACAGATTTCCCTAATCCCCGTTCCAAGATAGCGCGAGATTTTGCCCCTTCGCGCACAATTTCTGTGGGCGACAATGCAGTCAGAGGCTGATGAGTAGCAGACATCGAACCGAATTCAATCCCTGAATCTCGCAGTTGCCGAATTTCTGGCCATCCCATTAACTGTACTTCTTCAGTATCTGCTTTTTCCCAACTATTTGTCTTTCCTATCGACTCCGCTACCAGAAAAACAGTCGCTGTAAAATCAAACCGTTTTAACAGAGGGAAAGCGTAGGTAAAAAAGTCGAGATAGCCACCGTCAAAAGTCATTAATACTGCTTTACCGGGTAAAGGAGTTTGATCCCGTTTCGCCCTTTGCCAATTTTCCCAACTCGCACTGTAATAACCATGCTGTTTGAGATACTGCAACTGTTGTTCAAAAACTTGGGGAGTAACTGAGTCTACACCATCAGGATTAATGCGGCGGTAGGCGAGAATCGGCAGTTTTTTTGTAACGCGATGATTGTCAAAAAGTTGAGGTTTCACCGAGTGATAATTTTCTCGATAAGCCAATTTTTGCCAAATGATTTCAGGTGCGTAAAATACTTGCTTTGGCAATTCGTTTTCTAGGGGAATTTGGATTGTCGCTTCCCCCGCGATTGCTGCCGAGTTCGCTAATTCCCGCAGCGCCTGCGCCGGGAGTGCGGCCCGGCGGCTGACACTGGTTCCTGTTGCACCGTATCGCCTGCCGAACATCACCGCATGGGGCGGGTAAATGCCTCCAGAACCCGCTGCATTCAACCAGTCGGGCTGATTCGACCTTTGTTGGGCGGCCGAGGCTAAGCGCGATCGCAGCGATTTCTCATTATCTAACGGTTTGCCCAGCAAAGCTTCACGCACGGCGGCGACGCACAGCTCAAAACCGATATTTCGAGTAATTGTCGATCGCAAATTTTGAGCAGAAACAAAATTATGTTCCACCGCAACGGTTACAATACTGACAGCAACACCGCCTACTTTCACCAGCACGTCAATTTCTGAAAGCTCAACTTTTATATTAGGCAATTCTTCGCTAACTTCTACAGCTATAAAATCATTTTTAAGCAGCACTGTTTGTGCATTATCTGCTGTTTTAGGCCTGTAAAAACGCTCTAAATTCCAATTTGGACGCCCCCATATTTCTTGTAAAAATAGCGTCCAGTCAAATTCTTTAGGCTGCGAAGATACCGGATTGCACTGAAAGAAGCGATCGAGAATTTGCCAAGCAAACTGGGCTGCGATCGCATCCTCCAAAACCGCACCCGCCACAATCCCGTCGCAGACTGGCAATTCAACAACACCGAGTTCATTGCCTTCTAATGTAATTGTACAGCACAGGCGATCGCCTATTTGCGGAAAACAGCAAATATCCAAAATTGGTGCGGTAACTTCCACCGCAACTTGACCGGCAATTTCATTATTTACCCACCTAATTTTATCTAAAATATAGACAATTTCATCTTTCTTAAAAAGACCATGATATTTGTGAGATTTAGTGCTGGCGATATCTCGATCTATTCCTTGATGCCAAGGTAAATTCAAACTCAAATTCGCTGCTTGCTGCTTGTAATTGTCCAGCATAGCACCGTCATATTCAATGCCAAGAAAATTACAAATTTCTCCTAAAGTTTTAATTTTGTCATCTAAAAGCTCTTCATACTTAACTAAAATATGATGAGATTTATTAACATATTTATGGCTAGTTAACACCGCATCTTGCCAGCGCTCGATACAGTGATCTAAATCCCAAACACCCCCCCACAAATCGTTAAACTTCCTAGTAGCCTCATACATAGAAGCTATGCAATCCATACTGTTGCGCAAAATATGTATAAATTTTGCCTCCGGCAAAAAGCGCTCTATATCGGGAATAAAATAGATGTGTTCCGGCGTTTTTTCCAACCAAATACTTTTGTTTTGTTCCGCAGCCAAACCATCCAAAACTCTCACAAACCAACTAACTTTAGTTTCCACACTTTGACTGTCATCAAAACCTTGCAAAAGTTCAGGGCGATTAATCTCGTCCTTAAAAAAAGCTTCCATCCTACTTGGCAACTTTCCCGCGAACTTGTCGTACAGTAAATAGTGAAAAAACTTTGATTCAGGAAAAGAAATAACTTCGGGATGAGCCGCTAATAGACTCTGAAGAATTGTTGTGCCGCTGCGAGGGGAGCCTACTAAAAATATTCGTTGCATTGTTAGATTTTATATTGATAAACGGGCGATCTAATTTTTTTCGTTGGGTGGGGGCGGGTTTATCTAGATTGTTGGTAAAAATTAAATATGGTTGGCGAACCCGCCCCTACAAAACTTATGTTTTACCGTATTTATCCGCGTTAATCCGCGTTCATCTGCGGTTTCACAAACATCCTAACTCCAAGTAAAATCCTCTTTCAACAAATCGGAAAGCTCCTGATTGTAAGGCTTAAAATAATTGGTTAATTCTTGTTCGATTTCCGCAGGCATATTACTGTAATCCTCAGTATTATTACCCTGATATTCTTTGACAGCACTCGCCTGGATATCCAAGAAATCTAACACCTTAGAAAACACGTTACCAGGATTTTTTTGAAAATCTTCGCTTTTGAGAATTAGCAACTGTTCCCGGGGGAAATAATCGAGCCAATTCTTGATTTGTTCGACATAAATTCCCCGCGACAAGTAGGAATAATGCTGGTGATTGAAACTGTAATAACCTTCATCGGCTTTGATTTTTTCAATTTCTCCTTTCAGTCGGTCGGGTTCAGATGCGATCGCCTTTTCAAAATCCAGCTTTTCGCAGCCGATCGCCACTTCTAAATGATAGTGCATCCACGCTCTTTGTACCGGGTTGCGCAGCATCACAATCAGCTTAACATCCGGGAAACACTTGTAAACGCGCTCGGCCACCAACGGATGGTAAATATAGTAAGGAGTCATCTCCCACAGCAGCACCTTGTCACCCGCGACACTCCGCGTCAACTGCTTGCTGTACCACTCAACACCGCGCTCGAAATTTAATTCAAAAAAGTGTGTTTGCTTAGCACCTTCTTTGATATTTTGCAAGTGATTTTCTAGATATCCGTATAAAGCCTCGGTGCTGCACTTTTGAGCCCCCAGAATTAAAAAGTCAGGAGACTGCTTATTTTTCAACTGAGTGGAAATCTTGGCGTAGCTGGGATTATTTTTATTCAAAGCGTGAACTTTGTCAGTTGTTTCTGGCAAATCTGCAACCTGCATTTTGCCGTCAAACTCCCAGCGGTAGGGCGGACAAAGAATCGTTTTTTGGTGTACAGTCGATCGCACGTACAGCGGATAAACGTGCCAGTGATAATCGTAAGCATAGGCCCAACTCTTCTCGTAAACCCCAGCATTCACGTAATACTGACCGTTTCCTAAATCCAGCCTGTCTACGTGCAGCCGGATTTTGCCTTTACCTTTTGCCAGCGGTACCAACCGGCCCATTTGATTAGTATTAGTCTCAAAACAACTTTGACCGTCTTCCCGGCTGATTGTCACGCCAAAAATAGCAGCAGAAATCGGCTTTGGCACCGAATAATGAATTTCCACAGTAACAGTATCGCCGCTGTCTATTTCCTCATCCGGCAACACTTTTACATCCGTAATTTCTACTTCCAAAGAACCGAAACGGTTTTCATTAACTCGCAGTTGCGAACCCGTACTTGTCGTTTCAGGAGGACGCATGGGAGTGCGCTTTTCTGTTTCCGAGCGCATTTCCGACAAATACTGACCGACTACGACTTCCGTCTCCCCGTAAGCCATGATTTTACCTTCCCGCAGCCACATACCCCGATCGCAAGTTTTTTGAATTTGCGCCGCACTGTGAGAAATTAAAACAATCGCGGCTCCTTGATTTTTAAACTCATCTATCTTTTTCAAACATTTAGTTTGAAAAGCCACATCCCCAACCGACAAATATTCATCAATTAATAACACCTCTGGATTGGTATGAATTGCCACCGAAAAAGCCAACCGCATTCGCATCCCCGTGCTGTAAGTCCGCAGCGGGCTGTCGATAAACTGTTCTAATTCCGCAAATTCAACAATATCAGAGAACCGGCGCGCTGCTTCCCGGCGAGTCAAACCCGCTACCACCGCACCCACAAACACATTTTCTCTACCAGTTAAATCTGAGTGAAAACCCGCACCCAAATCCAACAAACCGCCAATTCTGCCGTTAACTTTAATCGTGCCTTCTTCAGCGCGGCCGATACCGCCGATAAGTTGCAGCAGTGTCGATTTTCCCGCCCCATTCTTGCCGAGAATTCCCAGCATTTCCCCTGGCGCAACTGTAAAGCTGACATCCCGCAGCGCCCAAAAACTCGCCTGCGGTTTCATCCGCCACCAACCCCACAAAGCAGCCTCCATAATTGTCAGAGGTCGATCGGCACTGTAGCGGTTGAAACGTTTCCCCAAACCGTTGACTACAATAGCTTGACGCATTTACAATTCCTCCACAAATCGATCGCTTTGTCGTCTAAAAATTCCTAGTCCGATCGGCAAAAGAGCAGCCACAACCAAGCTAAGAATTAGCAGCGATTGCCAGTCCGGCTGCGTACCTTTGAGCAGTATTGTTCGGTAAGCTTCAATCAGCGGCACCATCGGATTTAACTGATATAAAGGCTGAAATTCTTTGGGTACACTTTTGAGGTCGTAGAAAATCGGAGTTAGGTAAAAAAGCATCTGCAACAACACGCCCAAAGTGTGCTGGGTGTCGCGGAAAGTCACGTTAATCGCAGCGAGGGGATAGGCCAAACTCACCGTCAAAATGAATTGAATAATCATCAAAAGCGGCAGGGCAAACAGCGCCGAACTTGGCTGAATTCCGTCTATTGCCAAAAAGATAATTAGCACCGGCAGCGCCAGCAAAAAGTGAATCAATCCGGTGGTAGTTGTCACTACAGGCAAAATAGCGGTCGGAAAATTTGGCTGTCTGATTAAAGGCAGGTTGCCAGTAATTAGTCCCGTCGCTTGAAACAGCGCCGTCTGAGTCCAAGTCCAAATTAACAAACCGCTGAAGGCAAAGGAAGAAAACTGCGGAATATTTACCGGAATTACCGATCGAAATACAAAAGAAAAAACAGCCAACTGCAACAGCGGATTGATCAGAGTCCAAGCAATCCCCAGGGTCGATCGCTTGTAGAGTAGTTTCATGTCGCGATCGACCAACTCCCGCAGCAAATCGAAAAAATGAGCAATTTTGCGCCTATTTACCAGTTTTACCGCATTTATCACTGTACACCCCCAACAATTATCGGCCCTTCAACTTCCTGCAATTCTGGGCCCGGGAGAGCAGCCAACCGCTGGGCTTGCAACTGCGCTTCCCTGTAAGCAAAAGGACTTTGCAGAGCTCCTAGCAACTCGCTGACAACCAATTTGCGGGGGAACCAGCCCGGACGCCTCAAACGGCGCAGCAGCCACCAGTTCAGCCACTGAGACCAAGCAAAATGCAAAATTTCCAGGCGGCCGACTGTGCGGTTGCGATCGCACGTCAGCAAATAAGCCCCAAAACCGCGCCCGTTATCCCTTAACTGCAGACTCAAAGCCTCGCCGCTGCGCCTGTGTACGTGCCACACAAAAGCTCTCGGATCGTAGAAAGTCGAGTATCCCTTCGCCAAAATCCGGTGAAACATCTCGATATCCCCAGCCCCCCGAGTCGGAGTCCCCACATCCAAAGCCGGGTCAAAATTCCCAACTTCCGCGAACACTTGACGCCGGAAAGCCATATTTGCGCCGACTCCGTAAGCGCTCGCCCACAGCAAGCTCTGCGTCGAAAGCTTGCTACCATCAACTTTAAAACTGTGGACGTATTGCAGCATTCCTCCATAGCCGAATTCAAATTGAATTTGAGCCTCTGTTTCGAGTTCCGCCGGCGCGACTAAACCGCTAACTGCCATAATTTCCGGCTCAGCAAAACCCGCAGCCATTCCCCGCAGCCAACCGACATCGGGCCGCACGTCGTCGTCAGTAAAAGCAATAATTTCGTGGCTGGCTTCAGCGATGCCGCGATTGCGCGCCCAATCCAATCCTGGCCGTTCTTCCTTGACGTAGCGTACAGGCAATCGCGCGACCAATTCAGCGGTGCTGGTGTTGGAAGGAGCGTTGTCTACGACGATAATTTCGCGATCGGGATAGTCCACGGCAAGAATTGCTTCCAAAGCGCCTTTGAGCAAGTCCGTGCGATCGCGCGTGCAGATGACCACACTAATCGGCGGCAGCGGATAATTCGGCTCTGTTTGCAGGCCCAACTGAAGAGGGAGAATTGCTTTTGCCAATTCCTTGCCTATTTGCGCCACAATTGTCGATCGCACGCGATCGGCCGGAATAATTGCCTGCCAAGGATCGTTCAATATTTCCACCCATTTTAGAGGCACTCCCCGGTAGCACACCAAGATGCGGATTTTTTCATATTTCTCAAGTCCGCGAATCGGATTTATCGGTTCGGAAAACTCAAGTTTCAGCAGTTTTATTCCCATAAATTGATCCTAAAATTGGTAATTGGTAATTGGTAATTGGTAATTGGTAATTGGTAATTGGTAATTGGTAATTTACTCGTTACCAGCAGTGCCTGGTAACGGATATACGGAGGAAGAGCCTCCTAATCCTGTGCCGAGGCAGAGCAAGAGTGATCGGGGTTCCCAGGCACAGCGAAAGGAACCAGTTAATCCCCATTACCCATTACCCATTACCCATTACCCGTTAGCAATTATTTAACTGCCAACTCATAATTATTTTCCAAAGCAATTAGAGAGTTTTCGAGAGCCGTTTCGGCATTTTTGGGCATACCGTTAACCGCGATCGCAATTAGCAATTCATCCGACACGAGATTTGCCAAAATTGAACGCAGGTGGATGCCCCGCAGCGGCTCGACACCGAATTTGGGAGGAACGTGGCCGACAGGAAGTTCACCGTAAAAGAGATAAATGCCATCGGGCCGTTCAGCGTCGAGCAACCTTTCTGCTGCTTCCCAACCTTGCTGCAAATCGATTTCAATTTCGCGATCGCTCAAATCGGCGCGGGCCGGCCCACCTTGCATAAAACTAGAAATTGCCGATCGAGTTTTCAACTCATCAATCACCCCCCGGAAATACCAATAACCGCGCAATTTTCCCCGCAGCCACCGCCAAGTTGTCCGCATCCCCAAACTTTCGAGAACATCCAGAGATTTTCTCAGTACCGCCGCCAGCAAATCCACCCCCGCAGGCCAGACAAACGCCACGGCAGACAAAATTTTATCTGCTAAAGAATAAGGAATTTCGTAGTCTTTGATGTGCAGTAGCGGTCTGAGTTCCGGGTGTCGGTGACCGATCGAAACATCCGATCGCCCTTCTTGACGAGCTCGGCGAAAAGAGCGATCGAGATTGTTAGTTTCGTGTTCGTAATGATAGCCCACAGCTTCAGCAGCCATCACAAAAGGTACATCAGCTTTCAGCAAGCGCACCCCAAACTCGTAATCTTCCCCGCCGCAGTTCCCGAAAGCCGAATCGAAGCCATCGAGACGAGCAAACAGTTTTGCGTCCAGAGAAAGATTGCCGCTGAGCAAATCTTGGTACTCGAACCTGTGATGGGGGCGGCTCATCTGGTAAAATTTTTCTTCCCACCAAGAGCGCACTTCCACATCAAAATATTTAGTTCCTCCCTGCAACTTTGGCGGGTAAGGGCCCATGACAGCAGAGCCAGGACGTTCTTGGTGAGTGCGAACGTGGCTTTCCACCAAAGGCGGCATTGCTTCGATATCATCGTCGAGAAACAGCAGCAATTCTCCGCTAGCCGAAGCCGCGCCCGTATTGCGGGCAATTGCTGCACTCCGGCAATTTACCTCGATCGCGTGCAGCTTAAACGGAGCTTTGTAGTCTTGTAGCATTGCCAAAGTATCGTCAATGCAGTTATCTGCGACTACTGTAACTTCGATGAGGTCGATCGGATAAGTCTGCGAGTGCAGAGCATCAAGAGCGCGCCGCAGCGAAGAACTTCGATTGTGACTGGGAATAATTACGCTAACAGTTGGATTTTCTCTATTCATATTAGATTTGATTGGTAATTGGTAATTGGTAATTGGTAATTGGTAATTGGTAATTGGGAATTGGTAATTGGCAAAACAGGGAATTGGTAATTGGTAATCGGTAATCGGTAATTGACTGTCAACTGACAACTGACAACTGTCAACTTTCAACTTTCAACTTTCAACTGTCAACTGTCACTGTCAACTGTCAACTGTCAACTGTCAACTGTCAACTGTCAACTGTCAACTGCTTCCGAGAAGCAAAATAAGCCATCGGGCCCTTGACACAGCCCCGCAATTGAGCTAACAGCAAATCGCTCGGAACCGACTCCGGTTGCTTTCGCAAAGAAGCAACTAATTCAGGAATTTGTTTGTGCCGCAGCCATCCCCAAGCTAATAGAGGCACACTGAATTCTCTGTTAATGACAAACATCCGAGTCCAAAAAGCATAGACTCCGATGCCGTAGCCGTGCAGCGTTTTTTCCAATTCTTGCCAGGTGCGGCGGTGGCGGTGCCAGCTCAAGGCTCTCGGCTCGTAGACGATGCGGTAGCCCGCGCGCAAGATGCGGGCAAACAGTTCGCAGTCTTCGCCGCCGACGGTGGGCGTCCCCGCCCCCAAAGCTTCGTCAAACAAGCCGATCGAGCCGATCGAACTTTTGCGCAAAGCCATACTCGCCGAAACACCCACCGGAGCCACAATCAGCGGATTGCAATGCGCCCCGTCAAAAACTCGGCGCTCGAAGCCCCGCCCGTGGGGGCTGTAGCGCTCGAACCATTCTTGCGCTTCTGTTTCCAGTTCTAAAGGCACGATCAGCCCCGTGACGCACATAACTCGCGGATCGCTAAAATTTTGCAAGAGCGATCGCAGCCAGTTCGGATCGGGCACTGCATCGTCATCTGTAAACGCTACGAAGTCGTGCTTAGCTTCGCGTAAAGCTCGGTTGCGGGCAGCGCTGGAACCCGGTACGTCCTCGCGCACGTAGCGGACTTTTGGGTAATTTTCGACCAGTTCCCTGCTCGCCTCCGTGGCGGGACAATTGTCAATTACCAAGTATTCCTGACCGTCGTCGGGCAGTCGCATAAACGCTTCAAGAGCGCGATGCAAATCTTCCGGTCGATCGCGCGTGCAAACCGCTACAGTGGCTGCGGGCATTGCCTGCACGGGCCCGCGTTCGTCCCATGCGAGGGCATCGTAGAGCCAATTTTTCCAAAGGCGATCGCCCACAGCATTCATCAGAGTTTCCCGCAATTGGGAGCCGTCTATGCGACCTCCGACTGCCGGTAAAGTCGCTTGACCGATCGGTTTTCCGTGCAGTCTAATTAAAACCAAGGCTTTGCTGTAACGCTCCTCAACCGCTATTTCTGGCGGGAGTTGGGAGATTTCCAGGTCGAGAATAGCTGTTGCCATTTTAGATTTTAGATTTTAGATTTTAGATTGCGAAAAATTATTGCAAAAAACTCAGATATTCTCCGTATTTTACCGGATGTATTTTAGCCCAAATTATTGTCCGAGATAGCGACTTATCAATGCCCGACTTGCCGATCGGCGATCGCGAATCAAACATAAAGCCTCATTTTGGTGATTGCTGTTATTTATTTTTACTTTCGATCGCCCGCTGATGTCAAGTTTTTTTCCGACATATTTTTTACCGCCGAAGACGATCGCACGTCGGGGCTGATGTCAATTGCAGGTGTTAATCGCCCATGCTTTCGAGGTGACGATAGAAGATTTAGTCGAGATTTTGGCAAATTGGGGGCTAACATTGAAAGGACGCTCAGTCCTTACTACAAACTGGTTCGATCGTTCGGACTGAGCGTCCTTCTCCTTCTCTAAACGTTGGTAGTAAGGACTGAGCGTCCTTCTCCTTCTATACCCGCGTTTGACTTTGCTGAATTTCTGCCAACAGCATCTCTTGGCTTTTCGCAGGTTCTTTGCAAGTCAAACACTCGCAAACTAAGCCGATCGCACCTTCAGGCAAATCAGCCTCAATCTGACAGACAGCAGTCGGATAATACCGCGAAATCAACCCCGAAATCTGGTCTGGCGAAGTACGAACCAGGGTAGAATGCTGATACCAATCCAGAGCCGAAAGCAGACTCGGGCAAGCTTGCGGAGCATCTCGGACAATGCTGCTGAAAGCTTGCAAAGCTTGTTGGGCGCGATCGAGATATTCTAAATTTGGGCCCAGCAGCGCGAGGCGAACCAAACAGGCGATCGCAATTCCATTCGCCGCAGGAGTGGCATTGTCCGTATAACTGCGTTCCCGCACCAACAAATCCCCGCTAGCATCCTGAGCAGCATTGTAATACCCTCCCAATTCCACGCTCCACAAAAACTCATCAAACTCATCTTGCACCTGCACAGCTTTCTCCAACCAAAACTGAGAACTTGGTAACTGCTGTGCTGCTTGGGCCTTTCCTAACATCAAACTTGCTTGATGCAAATCCAACAAAGCTTTCACAAACAAAGCATAATCTTCCGACTGCGCCGCCACAGCAGATTGTCCGTCATAATTCAGCCGTTGAAACCGCCCGTCAGTCCACTGATTGTCTAAAATAAAATTAGCAGCTTTCGCAGCCAATTCTAGATATTCCCAATTCCCAAAAACAGCCGCCGCCCGCGCCAAACCCGAAATCATTAAGCTATTCCAAGCCGCAATCATTTTCGTGTCAGTAACTGCGGGAATTCTCCCCGGCCAACTGTCGTTTTTCGCTTCCTGATTGTTGCGGGCTGGCCCAAAAGTTTTCACAGTATCGGGATGGCCGCCGTAGCGCACAGCAAAAAGTTTAGCCAAAGCCGTTTCTACCGTTTCGCTGAGTTTTCCCGGATGGCGGCGCTGCAATACATTCTTGCCTTCAAAATTGCCGCTGCGACTAACAGCAAACTGTGCTTTAATTTCTCTTAATTCCTCAGCAGTTAACAGTTGTTCCAGTTCGGCGTAAGTCCAAACATAAAAAGCTCCTTCTTCCGGTTCAGACCCCCCCGTTGCCCCCCCTTGGTAAGGGGGGGTTGGGGGGGTAAAGCTGTCGGCATCCTGTGCAGCGTAGAAATAGCCAGTCGGCGCGGTCATTTCTCGCTTCAACCATTCTACTGTCCGCGCGATCGCACTTTCAAAAGCAGGTTCTTGGATGCCCGCGCTCCACAAATTCGCCAAATACTCAACAATTTGACCGTTGTCGTAGAGCATTTTTTCAAAGTGCGGCACAGTCCAAGTCGCGTCAACCGTGTAGCGGTGAAATCCCCCCGCAACGTGGTCGTAAATGCCGCCCAATGCTAAGTCTAAGCCCCGCTGAGTGCAGACTTGTTTGCTGTCGTATTTTGAATCAACAAAATTGAATCGCGTTCCCCGCAGTGCTAGCTCAGCATAAGGCATCATCGGAAAACTGGGCCCGGGGTTGCTGCCGGCAATAATTCCGGTATTGAGTTCTAAGCCTTTTTGGAAGATTTCGCGATTTAATTCTGTAGTTGCTGCTGACAGCAGTGCCGACTGTTGCAGGTTGTCTAAAATTTCTCCTTTGAAGGCTTGCAATTTGCGCTTTTCTGTGTCGTAAAAGCGGCGAATAGATTGCAACACTTCTAAAAATCCGGGGCGTCCGTAGCGGGGAGTTACGGGGAAATAAGTGCCACCGTAGAAGGGAACTCGCTCGTCGGGAGTGAGAAAAACGTTGAGCGGCCAACCGCCTTGGCCGGTCATCATTTGCAAAGCTTGCATATAAATGCTGTCGATGTCCGGGCGTTCTTCGCGATCGACTTTTACGGGTATAAAGTGCGAATTCATGTATTCGGCGATCGCGCGATCGGAAAACGCTTCCCCTTCCATCACCGTACACCAATGGCAGCTAGAATAGCCGATCGACAGGAAAATCGGTTTATTTTGGCCCAGGGCCGTTTCTAGGGCTTCGTCGCACCAGGGCCACCAGTCGATCGGGTTTTCGGCGTGTTTCCGCAGGTACAGGCTTTGGGATTGAGCAAGACGGTTGACCATAATCAAATCTACTTTAACTCTTACTGACTGCGCTTGTGGGTTCTCTAGCAGTTTAGCGCGATCTGTTTTACCTGAGTTGTTGGCTATCGCCCTGTTTTAAGCTGTACAGCATTTCACCTGTATATTTCGATGGCGATCGAAAATCGTCAAATCCTCTCCCCCTATCCCCTATCTCCCTCTCCCCTTCTCGGCCTCGATCGCCATACACAATCTAGATGCACAACAGCTTAACACTATAGCTAATTATCTAGAGCTAAAATGGGTTTATCATCTCGGATAACATTCAATCAACAAATGTTACAGTTTTTCTTTTGCTGAGTACAGCGGTTCCTGCTGCTGCGATCGCCATCTGCCTACGTAAGAGAAAACACCTAACTAGGGGTCATCAATCTCCAAAATTTGGCTAAATCCAAGGCTCGTCATCTTCCCAAAAAACTTCATCAAAACTTTATCAAATCCCCTTGCGTTGACCTGTCTTTCCGTTTATATTGAAGATGTCAAAGATAAAAAACTAAGTCCAGCCAACTAGAAAATAAAGGTATCAATCATGAAATCCACATTAACTGTAGTCAAGTCTATTTTAGCTGTGGCCGGTGTCGCTGCTCTTAGTGCTTTATCCGCTGCACCTGCCTCCGCATTCAGCTTTGGTAATATCGTGGGTGGCGATACGGTTGGAGACTCTTATGTTAATGACTTTAGCTTTGATGTCACAGACACTGGCAACAACAGCGTTGGATTCAAAATTGCCAATAATAATACATCCGTAGCCGGCATATATATTGGTTCAGTCTACTTCGACACAGGTAATAACTCTAGTTTATTGAGCGCCTTTGGCATTAATACTGGTAATACTGGTACGGTTAATTTTGCAAATAATGGAACTGCTAATATGCCACAAAGTGCGAACCTTAGTAGTGCTTGGTCTACTGATTTTTCAGCTACGAAACAAGGTGCTGCGTCAAATGGTGTCCAAACAGGTGAGGTTTTGGGGTTGAGTTTTGGTGGAAATTATAATAACGTAGTTTCCGCGTTGAATGCTGGTACTTTAAGACTAGGGTTGCACGTGCAGGGTATTAATGGCGGTAGCGATACTTTCGTCAGCAGCAGCGGCAACACTGAAAATACTCCCGAACCTTTAACAATGCTTGCAGCAGCCGCCGCCGTTGGTTTTGGTACTATGTTCAAAAAGCAACGCGAGCAGGCTCAAAAAGCTGAATAGGCTATCATTTTAAGGGGTTTTGCATCATGGCTTGACCCCACAATGATAACTTTTAGATAGCTCTAAAAATCTGGTTTCAGAAAGAAACCAGGTTTTTTATGATGCTATTGGTTTTATTTAAAGGGTATGATACGATACAATCAATCAATTAATAAGTCATATCAAAATGTTCAAAAGAAAACTTTTTGGGCTAATCATTATCGCCACAGCTTTAGTAACCCTGAACATGACACTCCTTTGGAAACTGGGGGATATGGCTCATTTTTATATGAGTCTAGTTTTTTGGTTGGCTGTGGGTTCCCTACTTTGGGACAAGCAGGATATTCTCAAACAAAGCGGGGTAAAAAGTGACATATTATCCAGAGTTGCTGGGACATTATTAATAGCTTTTATTTTATTTAAAAGTGCTATGGTTTCCAGTAAATTCGATCAATTTTTAAGAATAGCACCTTTTTTGTCAGGTTTAGGCTTGGGCTTAATTGCGGTTGGTTTTCAGGATTTAAAACAATATTGGCGTGAATTGGTAATACTATTTTTTCATGGCATTCCCAGTGTAATTACATCACCTTTATCGGATCTTATTACCTCGTTTACTGCTAAGTTTGCTCATGTTACTTTGTGGTATTTAGGTTTTGATGTAATGCGTGAGGGTAATTATGTTGCTTTACCCACAGGAAGGGTGCTTGTGTATGGGGGATGTTCTGGTATGGAAGCAATGAATTACTTATTAGGTTTATCTGTAGTTTGTTTGGTGATGTTTCCTACTAAACAAAATAAAGCTTTAGTAATAGGTTTCGCAATAGCTTGTGGTTTTATTATTAATGGTTTTAGAGTGGCAGCAATGGCAGTGTTAGTTGCATCTAAGCGCCTAGATTTATTTAAATATTGGCATGAGGGTGAAGGTTCTTTGGCGGTGGGGATGATTGCGGTGATTTTGTTTGGGATATTTTATCAATATATGTTGAAAAAAGATAGCAAAAGCAGTAAAAAATTGGCAAATTAATTAGTTTAAAGCTGAGGTAATATGAGGCAAACAGTAGTTAACATATAGCAATTCGAGCTCTCATATGAGGTGTGTCTGGTAATCGATAATGGGTAATGGGTAATGGGTAATCGGTAATGGGTAATGGGTAATCGCTTACGCCTATAGCTCCAGGGTTTCTGGAGGTACAGACGCTCGGTAGTGTGAAAACCCGGGAGCCGCATCTGGCATACCTGATGTGAGTGAGAACCGCTATACCATCAACATCCTTGAGTATCCCAGAATGGTAACCTGGTACTTGGGATGATTTTATCGAATATAGCACTCATGAGCGAAATATTCGCGGACTCTTGGGTAATCGGCAATCAGTAATCACCGAAAAGCTTGCGGTTCAAAAGCACGCGCGACGAAGCTATCGGGTTCCCCTACGGGGTTCGGTGAAGGGTAGGGAATGGCCCATTATTCATTACCCATTACCCATTACGCATTACCAGACATACCTCACTCGGGGCGATCGAGGCTATACTCAATCATGTTTTAATATTATGACTGATTATTTAGAGCCACAATGAGTTTATCATCTCGCAGAACCTTCAATCAACGGCTAGGACAATTTTTGCTGAGTGCGGCCGTTCCTCCTGCTGTTCTCAAACAGTGCCAAGCTGAATCCTCGAACCAAGCCGAACCCTCGAACCAAGCTGTATTAAAAACTAATACTAAGAAAGCTCCTACCAAAAAAGTAGTTCCAGAAGTAGAATTATTAGTGCCGACTTTTTTAGGGAACGACCAGCGCAGATTTTACGGTAGAGGTGTGCCGAAAAGCTTGAAATTAATCGATAAATTTCAACTGGGAAGCGGCCGGACTTTTCTGGGAAGGCGATCGCAAATTTGGAGCGGCGCGGGTTGGACTGGACAGCCAACAATTACCAGAGACCGAGACAAAACTTATTTAATTATAGGTTCTTTCGACCACTATTTGCACAAAATAGACATGGCGACAAATAAAGAAGTTTGGCGCTATGAATTTGATGATATAATTAAAGGCAGTTCCACAATTTATATCGACCAAACAGCCACCGCTGAAAACAGAATTGTGATTTTGCAAGGCAGCCGCAGCGGGGGAGGCGGCAAAAATGTTGTCCCGAGTTTTCGGGCAATATCTTTTAGAACGGGCAAGGAACTGTGGAAGTTGGACATCAAGAGAACGCCCAGTTACAGCCAGGATAATGACAGCAGTCCTTTGTATTTGGGTGATGGCCTGTTGTTCAATGCGGGCGAAAATGCGATTGGCTATTTTCTCAATAGTTCTGCCAGCAAAGCCAAAGTCAAACAAGGAATCAAGCAACCGCAGATATTGTCGGAAGTGCAGCTTTATGCAGCGGGAGACATCGGCAAACACGGCGGCAACTTGGTAGCGGAATCATCGCCGTCAAGGCTCAAAGATAGAATATTTATCTCTGCTGGTTCGGGTCATATTTACGGTATTAGTATTAAAACTCAAAAGATAGTCTGGGATTTCTATACTGGTTCAGATATCGACGGAAGTGCTGTAATTTCTAAATCGGGGAAACTGTTTTGTGCGATCGAAAAACAATACATTGCGGGCAACGGCGGAGTCCTAAAACTTAATCCGAACAAAGAACCTAATGCCAGCGTCGAATGGTTTTTACCAACCGGAAATCGCCGACTTTCTGGCTGGGAAGGCGGGATAATTGGCTCGGTGGCGCTGAATGATGAGTACAATCCTGGGGAGTTTCCGCTGCTATTTGCCACAAATGCGATCGACGGCAATTTGTACATCGGTTCCCAAGATACGATAACAGGTAAAAAGAATGCTGTGCCTTGGCGCAACCAGTCTTACGATACTCCGGTAATCGTGTTTAAAAAAGAAATTGGTTCTTCGATTTCGACTCCGATTTTTACCGATGGCAATAAACTGATAAGTGCGGGATACAATGGTGTTTATTTGTTCGATTTGAAGTGGGAACGAGCGAAATCGGGGGATAAGAATGCTTTGAAAAATGCTAAAGGCGAGTTTTACCGTTTGAAGGTAAAAGAATCAGGCAGATTTAAACCGGGTTTGTCGTTTGAGGCGACGCCTGTAGTTTGGGACGGAATTGTGAGGATTTGCGCGCGGGACGGCTGGATGTATACTTTGGGCTAAAATCAAGGTTTGATCGTTCGGAATGCGAGTCCGCATTTTCCGGGTGTTGAAATCCGCCACTGTCCCTACCTGCCGTTTAACAGCGCTTATCTCTATCATAGAAAGGATCTCAGGAATTATAGGAAACTTGTTATATGGCGACCAATGACAGTCAAATAAATCAAATTTACGGTTCTGAGGATGCCCAGGGTATTTTACAGCTTGCGATCGCCCGGCGACAGGATGAAGGGGAATTATCCAGAGTGCAGTTGTTCGAGATTGCGGCGGAATTGGGCATTTCCGAACAGGATATTGTGGCGGCGGAACAGCAATGGTTAGCAACTAGAGGGGAATTTCAAGAAAAGCTGGTTTTTAACACTTACCGCCGTCGCAAATTGCAGAAAAATGTGACAAAGTACGGCATTATCAATACTTTTTTAGTTTTGTTCAATCTAGCAGGAGCGCACGAGCTTTCTTGGTCGCTTTTCATTTTACTAACGTGGGGATTGGGATTGTCGCTGAATGCTTGGAATGTTTATCAAACTGAAGGGGAAGACTACGAACAAGCGTTTCAAAGGTGGCGTTTGAAGAAACAAGTCGGACAGTCGATCGGCACTGCGACGGATAAGTTTATGAAGTGGTTGCAGTCGTGATAAGTTACATAATCCCCGGTTAAATACATATAAATCCTGTAGGGGCGGGTTTTACCAACCATAATTGCCTAAAATCAATAATCTCATAAACCCGCCCCCGCGCAACTTAATTTTACCCTTCAGGAGCGATACCCAAAGCTCTTAACTGAGCCGCCAGTCGATCGCCGCGCTGTCGTTCTTGCTCAGCTTGTTGTTGAGCTAATTCTTTCTCCTGTTGTTCTTGTTCGGCACGCTGTTGCTCGCGATCGGCACGCTGTCCCTCTTGTTCGGCTCGTTCTCCACCCGTCAGCAACAAATTGCCTTCTTCGTCCCAAAAACGCAACCAAGGCAATTCCGCATTTTGATACTGTCCTTGCCAAATTCCTAATTCCACACCCAAAGGCGCAATCGGATAGTGTCCGCGATCGTTGGCCGGCAATAACTGATAGTTACCTGTTAGCAACTGATACACTTCTACGCTGGCTCTACTCACTTCATAAATAGCGTAGAACGGCACGCGAATTGCTTGTTCGTAAACCCAAAACTTGCCAGTCTTAGGAGTTGCATCTCGTTCTTCCGAACCGTCGCCCGAAACAAATTCGATGACAATTAAAGGTGCGATCGCTTCGTACCACATCACGTAAGAACGCCGAATTTGACCGTCAACTAATGGCGACACGTTTGGAACATAAAACCAATCGGGTGCTTCAGCTCCTCTGTCTGTCGGCTCTGTTAAACGCCAATAAATGCCGCAATCTTGACCTATGCAATATTGATTGTCCCGATGGCGCTGCTGCAATAGCGGGGTGATGGCATCAGTCAGCAGAATGCTTTGGGGATGCTCCTGAAAGTTTTTCACAAATGTACCGTCTTCGTCGGGCAGTTGAGTGTGGTCGGGAGGGCGATCGGTTATTGGTGTATAGTTTGTATCTCCCTCGGATTCTGGGAGCTGAGTGTGGTCTGGCAGTCGATTTGCTATGGTCGAGGCTTTTGTTTTAGAAGCAGTCATACCGGTAACAGTTAATTAAATTTAGATTATTTATCTAAAATGTAGCATTTTTATTGCGGAATCGTTACTGTTTTATTGTTACAAATTGCATCTCATCTTCCCTCGCGATAATATTCAGTTTTCACATATTGTCTCAGCACTGGCGATAAACTGAACAGCGCTTGATTATCTTGTTCTTGTTTTTCAATCAAGGCTCGATTTCCCAAAGATAGCAGCGCCTTGCATAAATCGTCCGGCGATAATTGCACATTTTCTAGCAATTTAGAAATTGAAACAGGCTCGATTTCATTCGCGATGCAGCACATGACCTGTTTCTCTAATTCTGATAAGCGATCGCACTGCTGCTGCAATCTTGCTTTCAATTCCTCTGGCAAGAATAGCATATCATATTTTAAGAATTCGGCAACTCTGCTGCTAAATAATTCTTGAATCATGGCTGCAACTATTTTCAACCACAAGGGATTGCCTCGGTAAGTGTCAATCAGGGTTTGCCATTTCTCCGGTTCTAGTAAACCTTTTTCTCTGAGTATTTCGCCTGCTGCTGCACCTAAACCGTTGAGTGCCAAGGTGCGAACGCGGGCGTTTTCTCTGTTTAATGCGACAATTTCTCTAGGCGGTTCCCAACTATTTATCATTAAGCAACTGTTGTGGCAAGTTGCGCCTATAAGTTTGAATAGAGTGCTGTAATTTTCATATTCAGGTCGATAATTGCCTGCTATTTGTCCGCTGCTGAGAATTGTTTGTACGTCGTCTAGGATGATGAGGCAGCGGTGCGATCGCAATTTGTCGATTAGCAGCGATAGCTGTTCATCGGTGCTTGTTGGCAATTCGGTTTCTGGTAGATTAGATAAAAATTTAAGTAGGCTTTTTAGGGTATTATGGAGGGTTGGGGATGTGCCGAGACTTCGCCAAATTATATATTCAAATTGATGCTGGATTTGTGGGAGGAGGTGGAGTGCGAGATTGGTTTTGCCAATTCCACTGAGTCCTAATATTGCAACTAGGCGGGTGCGATCGTGTATTATCCACTGTTGTAGGGTGGCGAGTTCGGATGTGCGATCGTAAAATGAGCTGATATCTGGTGCGTCTCTTAAGTCTTGGCGTATTTGGGGTTGGGTGTTTTCTGGGGGAGAGGGCGATCGATCTTTTGGAACTTCTGGAGATTGGAAATTATCTGCACAGACATTGATGTTATTAACTCCTACAAAAGCTTTCCCAATAGGTGATGAAACATTGGAGATGTGCAACCTTTTGAATGTGGATTTAAAATTAGATTTATTAACTGCTTCACCTAATACATCTGAAAGTATTTTCCATAATTCCGAAGCAACATCCCTAGCATGACCTTCGCTGCAATGAGCTTCCTGTGCGATTTTCGGGTATTTTTGACCTTGCCAAGCACCGAGCAATATAGCCTCTTGCACGTTGTCGAGGTGTTTTCCTGTTTTGGTGAAAACAAGGTTGTCGGCAAATTTTAAGATTTCTTCAGCGTCCATCGATCGGGGTGGTGTGCGGGTTTTAGCTATTGTATCCGACATTTTCCGATATTACCAGATAAACTATGACTTTTTACTAAACTGTGATTTGTAAAACTACCGACATTTTCCGATATTATCCGGCTTGACAAAACTTTATATTTTTAGGGATTATAAGAAAAATTACTAATGAAGCAGTAAATATGGGCCCCGTCAAATTCAACAAAGAAAACGTAAATAAACTTACAAGAGGTATGAAAGGTGTATATGGGATATATGATGCAGAATTCCCAAACGGAACGGCATACCTAGGGATGTCTGAGTCCTGCATTCGGGAAAGGCTATTGGCTCACTTAGAACCGAACAATAGGAACGGGAGCAAGACGATCCATATGCTTGTCGAACACAATCATGATTTATGGTTTTCTTACGAAGAAACTTATAATCCCCGTCTTCAAGAAGCAGAAGAAATTTTTAGGTTGCAGAAGCCACCAGCAAATAGAAGATATGAGTGGAAACCGTTAAGAGAGGAATGGGGAAGCCTGTAATTTTTTGACTGACAAGTGTCCTCAAGTTTAATCAAATTTTTGTTTGTGGCTTCCTCTAATTTTTCTTGATAAGGAGTTTTCTCGTGGCAATCGATCTAGATTTATTCTCGGGCAATAATTACCGCTCGACTATTCAGCGGTATTGCAATCAACTAGGATGGAACATTAGCGACATCAACGATCGCCGTACCATCATCAATTTTACAATGAATTCTGGCAGTACCCAGACACTCTTTATCATCCGCTATGACACGACGCTGGAGTTTTCAGTGCCGAGTGGTGTTAAGTTTAACAATGATGATGATGTTCCGGGATGGATATCTACACTTATGCTCAAAGAAAACTCTAAGTATAAAATAGGTTTCTGGAGTATAGAACAGATTAATGACCGACCAACTTTTTCGATCATGCACAATGCTGAAATCAGTTTGATTGACGTGTCATACTTCCAAAAAGTTGTAATGAAATTAATTCAAGAGTGTGATAGCTTTGAGCAGACTATCTCAAAAGCATTGAGGAGGTATTAATCAAATCTGTATAGTAGTTACAAAAAGCTATTTTTGGATAAAATAACATGGAAACTTTGCCTGTAAAGATGTCAGATATTAGAGTTCCCAATCTGAGTGAACTCAATCCAGCAAAAATACGCGCTATAGAAAATTCTTCCGAATCTTTATCAAATCTGCTTCACGATAAAGACGATCCAATTGTTCTCTATCGCGGTACACCTCCTTACGAATTGTGTGACGGCAGACACAGAGTTTATTTGGCCGATCAACAAGGCATTAAATTAGTTCCGGCTGCTTTCAACTAAATCTAATGAGAAAAGTAGAATTTACTTATTAGCAAAAGAGCGATCGCCCTTGCTTTCCTAAAGCGCGATCGCCCTTTCTTTTACTTCATCCGCAAGAGCGATCGCCCTTTATTCCAACCAACTACCGCCGATACAAAGAACCAGCAAACTCTAACACTTCTTCCTGAGAGCGCTCGGGCAAATGATTAATAATTGCTGTAATTTTCTCTGATATTGACAGCCAGTTGTTTGTACTCGCTTTCCAAACAACAATAAATTGCTCGTCTGATAACGCACGCAAAGCTACAGTTTCTCCCTCTTCATTGGTAAACTCCACTTCATAAGTGCGATCGGAGTAGCATTCCACTATTGCCCCTTTGTCTCCTGAATGAAGACGATCTTCAGGCAAATTTACTAACAATTCAACAACATCAAAGAGTTCAGGCTGTATCATTTCCTCCTTACATATAAAGTTGTCAATCTAGCCGCATTACTATTGGGCGGTACTACCCCACCCGTGCGAACAATCTCTCGCTGTCCTTCAATGCCTGTAATTTCCCAATCTACACGATAATGCTCCCCATGCAGGTCAGTTCGCTGTAAAATTGCTTCAAATGAGAGTGCTTTTGTCTGAATTTGTTGTAAGAGTTCCTGATAATTGTCTCTAGTAAATCCCAGATGAAGTTGGAACATCAAAGCCTTATCGCCACCTACGGGGTTGTCTGGGTTAAGAGCATACTCCGTTAATTTTCAAGAATCAACTGCTACACTGCTAACAATATCTCCCAGTTTCATCCTTCTCACCCCGCGTTAGTTCTATTTTAGCAGACAGGAGAAATTAGAGTTCGATCGCCCTTTCTTTCCTGAAGTGCGATCGCCCTTTCTTGAGTTACACGATGAAGGACACGGCACTGCCGTTTCCCTACGAATATCTGTTATTGTAGGTCATATTTGTAGGGGCACGGCATTGTCGTGTCCGGCTTCTAGTCCCCGCAGCCGATTCCCTACGGGATAGCTACGCTTCACGCACTTTCTTCGCCCGGAAAACCTAACTTTCCGGCTGCGAATCTCCCGAAGCTGCATCATCAACCGCAGGATGAATTAAGGTCGATCGCAAACCTTGCCTAATTTCCGAATTCAAATACCTGCGCTGCAAAACCTGCCATTTTTGCCAAGCCCCGTAGCGCTTTTGGGCCAACAAACCAGCCAGTTTCGGCAACTCTTTTTGCAAATCGCGATCGACAAAATCTGTCAGAAACTCCCCTAAAACTTCACAATCTTGAATATCGCCCAAACATTCCTGAACAGCTTTCACATCTTCCACATAAGCTTCATAAGTCGCGCCGTAAAAATCGCCAAACAGATTCATCAAATAGCGAACCCGCTTAGCTTGCTTCCGCAAATCGTGCAGAATAGTTCCCTCCGCTGCTAACTTCTCTTCCACAGCAGACTCATTCAAATCATCAGAAACTTTAACTTTCCCATCCTCATATTCCGTGCCCAGCAGCCAAGCAGGATGCAGGAAAAACTCGCTGACTTGAGGTAACAGTAAATCCGGCAAAACCTCAGCAATTGGCAAATGTTCGATCGCCCGAAACAGCGGTTTTTCTACCCAATTCTCGATCGACTCCTTCAGCGACTGGTAACTTTTGTGTTCCAAAACAGCCCTCACCGCTTTCAAAGCCCGACGGCGCTGTTTGAGCAAATTCAACAAAGCCTCATCCAAAACTTCCTGTTCCTCGGCTGGCAAATTCGGGTAATAGCGGTTTTGGAGACTTTCGAGCATCACATCCAAATCCCTGAGCGTTCCCAGAATCCGCCCCACCTTACCAATTTTGCGTTCAGAAGCTTCTTTTGGCAAGTCTAAAACCGGAGCAAAACCCGTTACAGCCGATCGCAAACGCCGCATTCCGACTCGCATTTGATGAAGTTCTTCTGGATCTTTGTCTTTGATAACTTCATCCTCGTGCTCTACAGTTTTGCGGAAATACTTGTCAATCGCGACAGAGGCCGCGTCTCCGAGAGTTTTAACTTGAGTTTTAACTTTTGCTGATGTTTTTACGTTCATGGTAGGTGTAGAGTCCACTTTCGCGATCGACTTTAATTTTGATTTCAAGGTTTTTCTAATAAGGTTTTACATCCTAGCACACACTTTTTATTCATGAACCGCAGCCATAATAAATCTTAATGTAAAGTGCTTGACAATTTATCCAAAGTCAGCATTTAGTAATTAATTCGCGATCGCACTTGCGAGTTCAGAAACCCGGTTTCTTCGTATATTTCTCGTTCCGCATCGCAAATTTTTCTCAGAAACCGGGTTTCGACGCCCCATTTAGCAATCTCGAATCTAAAATCTTCAATTCTTTAATCTTTAATCTTTAATCTAAAATAAAATTCCCTCCCCCGCCCTTGGGCTAATAAACGTCTGATTTCTGGCGCGCTTTCCCCAATAGGTTAAGATCGCTCAAGGCCCGACATTTATTTACCAAAGGGAGAGAGAGGGTGCGATCGGGAAGACAAGTTTTAAATTAAATCAAGTCCGCCCAGCTTGTCCGACTTCCAAGAGGCAGTTTAGCCTTTCCAGTCTTTCTCAGATTGTTCGAGCACGTAGGTGGCTACATCCTCGATTTGTTCGGGCTTCAAGCGGCCGGCGAAAGCAGGCATAGCATTTTTGCCCTTAGTTACCTGAGTGGTAATAGCTTCGAGAGAATTCATGCCGTACTTCTCAAGAGCACTCTTTTTCAAGGTTTTCATGGCCATAACGACGTTGCCGCCACCGATGTGACAAGCAGAACAGTTGGCGCTAAAGATTTTAGATCCTTTAACAGCATCACCTGCCAATGCAGGGCGGCCGAAGCCCACAGTCAAAATTGCGAACGCTAACAGGGCGATCGATAAGAGTCTTTTCAACGCAGTTCTCCTCTAATGGACACGCAAAGGGTGATTCTTTAGATATTTTACCTGTTAAAACAGGCGCGATCGCCACTACGCGATTGCTTTCTCCCGAGTAATTTACCACTTTTTTGGCAGTGGCGATTCAACTCTCAAGATTATCGATACCCCATCCCGGAGCAATCTTTGCGGCCCGGAGCACAAAAGCAGCCAAATTTTCAATTTCAGTCTGGCGCATCCAGCTTTCCGGCACTTGGCGGCACCAAAAAGTTTCCTCACTGCCGTCATAAGTCATCGGTTCTCTCAGATACGCCACCAAACTATTGATGTCGCTGCGGGCAGGCGTTGCGCCCTCCAGAGCCTTCAAAGACAAAGATACAGTCGGATCGGGCAAAGTGGCTCCCCCGACATGACAGTTGAGGCAGTTTTGCTCAAACAACCGCTTGCCTGCCGACAAATCCTCAGCCGAAAATAACCGAGTGTGTCCCTCAGAGTCCAATTCCAGTGCTACAGGTTCGCTGACTTTCAAATAGCGAGTCACATAAGAATCGGCAGCAGCCAAGACTGGTTGAGGTGCCAGCAGCACGATCGGCAAAATAATTAAAATTCCCAACAGAAAGCAGACAAAAACACCGCGACGCAGCATGAGCGACTACAACCTTTTGCGATCATCAATGAGCAGGACGTAAATTTTAGATTTCAGATTTTAGAGCGGAAAACGGCCAGCCCGCAATCCTGGCCAAAGCCCAGCCTTCTCCCAATCCAAAATCCAAAATCTAAAATTTAAAATGGATTAACGAGCGCCTTTGCCACCCGCCCACTGCTTGGAGACAATTTTCGGCTGCAACAGAATGTGACCGGCAATCGCGTACAAATCCTCATCCGAGAGATTTCTCATCTCAGCGAAAATATCCGCGCTCTTCATGCTCGGATGAACTTCCGAAATTTCTTCAAACCCGTCATAAGTCGTGGGATTTTTCATGTAATCCACTAGCGACTCAATATTATTGCGGGGCGGGTTGGCCAAAGCCAGAGTTTCCGGGCTCAAATTCACGTTCGGGTCAGTTTTTGTCATGCCCGCAGCGTGACATTGAGCGCAAGCCGAGTTGAACAGGCGTTTGCCTTGCTGGACTTGTTTGAGGCTCAGCACTACCGGAGCGCCCTTGTCATTCAAAGTCACAGTGCGAAGTTCAGGGCTCAGTTCGACAGCCATCGCGCTGCTGACAAATAATTGAAATGTCAAGAATACAGCGGTCAGAGCAATGAAATATCTTTTAAGCATGGTTCTCCTTAAAAAAATCCGGCAAATTATTGAACGCTAAGAGAGCATATCTGGCAAACAGATTTCTGTTCAAAATTCCCTCCTTCTGCGGCAACTGGCGAAAGTTTGTGCAGCCTTACCTTATATAAGGTAGAGGAATTTTGCGATCGATCTAATCTGCAATTCGTTTTGAGTCGCCCCTTTTTTCGAGAGCGGACATAATTGCCTTAACATCCTCCAAAGCCAAGCGGGTTTGAGGGTGCTTGTAGGCAATTTCCAACTCGTCGCACAAGCGGAGCACGTCTTCAACAGGGACGTTGAAGTCTTCTGCTATTTCTGCGATGGACAGGTCTGCAAAACCCATAATTTTTAGGTCGCTGACTGGTCAAAATTAAGTTGACGGCTATTGACTGAAAGCTGGACAATTTAGCAAAGCGCTGTTAGCTCCCGTCTGTTAGGCAAGTTCTGGGATTTTGTGCGATCGCCAGCTAACTAACCGCTAACTGCCACTAGGCATTTTTGCCCAGCCAAACAGAGGGGCCAATCAACTTCCAATCAATATCATCCCACTGCTGCGTCCTTATTACCAATAGGACTTGTACGCGGGGCTGAAAACCTGGTGTCTCCGTGAATGTCTTGCTACCAAACTTAATATTTTTCCTATAAACCTGGGTTTTTTCGCAATTCCTCTGAAATTTTGGTCTTTCCCCCAGACTCACCAACAGACACTCAGGCGATTTGAGATTTTAGATTTTAGATTTTAGATTTACTCCACAGATGCAATCTGGGGCTTAAACAGGAGTCTAAAATTTTGAGTGCTCCACGACAGGAGGCGGGAGGCGCAGCAGCTTAGGGAGAAAGCAGATTCGCGTGAGCCGGCGCGGGCACAGCGTGGTGGCTGTCGCTAGCATGAAGGGCGGGGAATTCCGAGTTTGCCAAGAAAGGCTCTTTCTGGTGGAGGCTGATAAGCTGAGCGAGAGTTTTCTTTAATTGAGTCCGGGGTACGATCGAGTCTACAAAACCGTGGGCGAAGGAGTATTCGGAAGTTTGATAATTTTCCGGCAGCTTTTCCCGCAGAGTTTGCTCGATTACCCGCCCGCCCGTAAAGGCCACAGTAGCTTTTGGCTCTGCAATTATAATGTCTCCCAGCATGGCAAAACTGGCAGTGACGCCCCCGGTGGTCGGGTGGGTCAAAATTGGGATATAAAGCAGTCTCGCTTCCCGGTGGCGCTCCAGAGCCCCGGAAATTTTAGCCATTTGCATCAAGCTGAGCATTCCTTCCTGCATTCTCGCACCGCCGGAAGCGCAGACAATGAGTACGGGTAAGCGTTCCCGCGTGGCGTGTTCGATGAGGCGAGTCAGCTTTTCTCCGACAACTGAGCCCATGCTGCCGCCGATGAACTGAAATTCCATGACTCCGAGGGCGACCGGCCAATTTTCGAGTTTGCCGGTGCCTGTTTCTACGGCGTCTAGGTGGCCTGTTTTTTCTTGAAATTCTCGCAGTCGATCGCTGTATTTTTTCCGGTCGCGAAATTTCAGGGGATCGGTGGCGTGCAGTCCTGCGTTAATGGGCATCCAGGTATTGGGGTCGATCAACTGCTCGATGCGCTCGTCGCTGTAAACTCTGATATGATGCCCGCATTCCAAGCAAACCATTTGATTTGCTCGCAGGTCTTTGGTATAGCTCAGGGCATCGCAAGCTTCGCATTTATGCCAAAGTCCGTCGGCAATTTCTCGTTCCGGCCGTTCTTGGGAGTTCGGTACTGATTTTCGTCGATTTGCAAACCAATCAAATAGAGACATTAAAACTTGGGAATTGGTAATTGGTAGTTGGTAATTGGGAATTGGTAATTGGTAATTGGGAATTGGTAATTGTTAGTTGTCAATTGCCAGTTGCGATCTCAAATCCGGTTACATGGGAATTATACTATAGAGCGCCAGAGCGCGAGCGCCCCGCTCCGAAAATCATTATTCCGATGCTCGTGTCAACGATATCATTTATCTACTAAGGACTATTGACTAATAACTAATCATCAGATTCTGGCTCATCTTCAACTGGACTGATGAGCAGCGATGCAGTTCGCTGGTGTTCTGGAAGAACTTGCAGGGCTGTAGCACTTCCTGCCCCAAAATAAGATGCTATGCCCAAGTCTACAATCCGAGCGGGGATTTGATGACCAGCCAGGAGCTGCTGCATTAATTCCGCTTCCCACCGAAAGCTAGTCGTTTTAAGTGTAATCCAAGACACGGGACAATTTTACCAATTATATGAACCGATATTATGTTCGATCGCGCTTTTTACCTGCAGATCGCAAACCCTAATTCGGGAAAAACAACTGCAAGTAAGTAGATAAGATCGCTTCGCCCCACAGAGCCGTAATTGCTGCACCGAGAGCCAGAAACGGGCCGAAGGGCATGGGTTGACGCCGTGAGAGCAATCCGATCGCGATCGCCCCACCGCCGACAAAAGCCCCAGCTACACAGGCGAGAAATCCCGCTAGCAGCAAGAGTTTCCAGCCAAGCCAAGCTCCCAGGGCGGCGGCCAATTTGGTATCTCCCATCCCCATAGCAGTCTGCCCCAAGCCGATCGATCCTGCAAGTGCGATCGCGTCAAACAGCCACAACCCGACAACTGCTCCCAAAATTCCGTCTAGTACAAGATAGTGTACTGAGTCGATCGGGCTTCCGGTCGGCCACCAACCCTTCAATACTTGGAAAACCAATCCGAGCACCAAACCCGAGCGAGTTAAAGAATTCGGCAAAGTCATTGTATCGCAATCAATCAAAGACAAAGCCAACAGCCAGCTAAACAAAACCCACAAACCTAGAGTTTGCACGCTCACCCCAAATTTCCCGAAGATGAGCAAAAACAGCAAACCCGTAGCGGCTTCCACCAGCGGATAGCGGGCAGAAATCTTACTGCGGCAGTGATTGCAGCGTCCCCGCAGCCACAGCCAACCGAGCACGGGTATATTTTCGTAAGTTCTGAGTTGATTTAAACATTTGGGACAGCGAGAGGGAGGGTGTATCACCGACAAACCTGCAGGCAACCGATAGATTACCACATTCAGGAAGCTGCCGATCGCCGAGCCGATAACAAAGACGATCGCGGTGACAAGGCAATTAAAGATTATTTCCATTAAGTTGGGGGTACGACTGTTGACTGTTGACTGCTGACTGTTGACTGTGGTTATTTATTAGTTGTTAGTTGTTAGATTGTGCCCGGTAAATTACTAATTACGTTTGTAGCGATAGATCCAAATTCTCGGATTTGGATGCGGACTAAAGTCCGAACGATCGAACCTTTTTTTGCAATTGTGCGATGTGTTTTGATTTTAATCTGTTACCAAATTCTCGGATTTGGATGCGGACTAAAGTCCGAACGATCGAACCTTTTTTTGCAATTGTGCGATCTGTTTTGATTTTAAGCTGTTACCAATGACCAATTCCCAACTACCAACTGTCAACTGTCAACTGTCAACTGTCAACTGCCTAATACATTTGAGATTCAAATTCGTCAAAACTAACAAAACGTTCACCGGGCAATAAAACTGGCTGCGAAGCAAAAATTAGCTGGCCTCGATCGCTTCCGTGACAGACAACTACACCAACAGGACGCTGCATCTGCTCGGAATGCACTTTCAGATACATACTATATGCCGATCGAGCTACTCGGATCAAATCAGGAGCTAGCAAGCTGTGACTTTCGGAAATTTCTATCCTAGGTTGTGAGTTAGGCTGGTATCGGGTCACTGGAAACTTATGATAATGGTATAAGTCTAGCTATTGGTGTTGGCTCTAGTTCGATCGAACTGACCTTATTTTTTAAAGAATAGACTAGAATGTGGAAATTAATAGATTAACTTACAATCCTCCCTTAGCTGCGATCGAACTGCGGCTGCGAGCGCTCCTTTCCGCCGAACTGTACGCTGCAGCGTGGGTAGATCCGTCCCCCGCGACGCTAATGGGGGTTTTCGAGCACCTGCGCACTCTCCGCTACATCCTCCACGACTACGTGCCCAGACCCGTCTCCGAATCTGTGCCCCACCCGGGGGAGGTGCGCTACCAGCGGCAAACAAGCACTTTGCTGTTTACCGATTTAGCAGGGTTTACGTCGCTGTTGGAAGCGAATGCGGCCCTGGGGCGCAAGGGCGCCCAAACGCTGCTGGGCGTGATTAACGACTATTTTGCCTCGATGATTGAAATTGTCACATTTTCAAGAATTACAAATCCATTTTTATGTTTGAATGCCTCGCGCTTGACAGTGCGGGGTTGAACAGTTCCTCCGCAATACTCACATCGGTATCGATACATAGGATTAGGCCTCAAGTTCAGTGAGTTCCTAAACCGTGATGATTAGATAACGTCGGTTACTAGCGAAACGTCCAACCACTGCAACAGGTGTTTGTCTATCCAGTGCAGTCCCCACTACTACATATTTTGTACCTCTGGGGTCGCCTTTTTCAACCCGGATAATCTGACCGTTGAGAATCGCCTCTTCCACATCCAAGATGGTCAGCAAATCCTCAGCCATTTCTTCCATTGCGCGGGCTGACATATCGTACTGGCGGAGGCGAATTTTTTCTCGGATACGGTTAATATCGTTGCGAGGGACTGGCTGATTAATGTTATACCATTTTTTTAAAGATGTGATAGACTTGTGTAAAAACTAAAGGAGAGCATTACAATGTCGGGTCGTCCTCATATAAAGATTACCGAATCTGTAGAAAATTTACGAGAAATCCTCAAACAGCAAAAAATAATCCTAGCTTATAACAAAGTTCAAATGCTTTATTTATTTCAGTCAAAACAAGTAGAAACTGTGCGGGAAGTATCCGCAGTTTTAGGTAAAAGTGAGGCAACGATTCATCGCTGGCTCTCCCAATATAGAAAGGGCGGTCTGAAAAATTTGTTAAAAAATAGGCAGGTTTTCGGTCGCCCAAAAAAGTTCTCAGTTGAAATAGCAGCGACCTTGCAACAAGAGTTGAGAGACCCCGAAGGATTTAAGAGTTATAAAGAAGTTCATCTTTGGCTCTGGTTGATTAAAGGAATAGCCAGTAGTTACCCGGCTGTATATTCTTTAGTAAGAGGGGAATTAAAAAGTAAATTAAAAATTCCAAGACCTCGCAGTATTTCTCAGAAATCTACGGCAATTAATGAATTTAAAAATAACTTGCATCAACAGATAAAAGCTTTACTACACAAATCTTTACCTCAAGTAAACAAATATAAAAAAGTCACTTATTGGTGAGCGTGATGAAACGCGGATAGGGCTGCATACAATTCGTCGGCGCCTGACGCTTTCCGGCGTAAAGCCAATCGGAAAGCATCAATGGAAATAAGAGTGTTTTTGGCTGTATGGGGCAGTATCGATCCCAAAAGAGAAAAAGTTTTTTTTGGGAGTTTTCGCATTTAGACAAAGTTTGTTTTGAAGCATATTTACAACTTTTGTCAATACAATATCCTCATGAATTACACATCATTCAAGTAGATAACGCACCCGCTCATAATTTAAGCTCATCTGAATTACCCGACAATGTTATTTTACTATTTCAGCCTCCGGCTTGCCCCGAAGTAAATCCCACAGAAAGAGTGTGGGAATATCTCAAAGATTTTTTAGCGAAAGTCGGTGTTTAGTAATCTTGACGAACTCCGCATAAAAGTCCAGGAAATTTTGGCATCTTTCACGGAGCGTGTCATTGGTTTTCTCACCGGATGGTCTTGGATTTTACATTCTTTATCTCTATCACATCTTTAAAAAAATGGTATTATATCTAGGCAATGATACCAAATGATACCATTTCTCAAAAATTTTGCCACAAAAAAAGTGTTGGGTTTGTTTACACGAACGAGAGTTTGTTAGGTGCGGATCTGTAAGATTGTCGATATATCTTTGGGGGTTTTTCTCAGGCGATGCACCCTCGGACTACTTCGTCACTCGCACAGACTAAACTCCGATCGATATTTCACCGTTCCGCTGCAATCTTGGCAAGCTCCACTTTCTAACTCCAACACCATAAAAGCTTCATCGGGTACATCATATTCGCATCCCAAGCTCTTGCTACTAGCAGGAACGAACCCGAAACGCGAATAGAAATCTGGATAGCCCAGCACAACCACTGCCTGAAAACCCGATCGCGCGCACTCTTTTAAACCTTCGCGGATCAGCAGCGATCCTATACCTTGCCGCTGATAGTTGGGTAGAACTGCGACTGGCGCCAACCCCAAAATCGACAAATTGCTAGAACATTTTCCTTCGACGACAACGGGACTGAAGAAAATGTGTCCGACAACTCGATCGCATTGTACGGCAACGAGGGAAAATGTAGATGCAATTCCCCGCAATCGATCGACTAAGTTTGCCTCATTTTCTCGCCCGAATGCCAGAATATTGACATTGCGAACCGCTTCTACATCTTCTGGCTTTTCGGTACGGATATCCATAGCTTAGATTGATTAAAGTCGGTAAATCCTGTGTCGATCGCGAATTCAATTGTAACATTTGGTCGATCGGGCCGACGAAATGATACAGAAACCGTCAGCCTGAATCGGTAGGTTGCAGGAAATCGCTGCTATATTTTTGAGCTGTTCTCAAAAGGTAGCATGAATTTGTGCGAGATCCATTTAAGAGTGTTTCTGCTTTGACTCGACAGTCTGGAAACTCGAACACTGATGCCACAACTTGCCCGGATGTAAGTGCTTGTAGCAGGAGAGTCACATTGAGGTTGTTGAATGGATCGGACTGCGGTAAGTCTAGGTTTATCATGTTAATTTTTGAAAGAGCGATCGCGAGCTTCACGCCCCTGTGTGCAATCATCGCCCTTTGAAATGGTGGAAATGGATAAAATTGTCAGTGGAAAAAGAGGTTGGGTGACACGAGGGTTAAGCGAATATGCAGGATGGGGCGATCGCTCATTCTTTGCTGGGGCGATCGCTCAAGGGGAAAGCTACCAACTTGCACGGGCGATCGCAATCGGAGTAAACTTAGTTTATGGACTTAGTTTTTTAAGATTATGGAAACTGTAAATATCGATCGAGCTCAGACAAATCTCTCAGAACTATTATTGCGTGTGGAACTTGGAGAAGAAATTATTATTTCAAACGGAGCTATCCCAATAGCGAAGTTGGTTCCGTTTCGTAATTCATCCAATCGACGAGCTAGTTTAGGGCAAGATCGAGGGAGATTTATTATACCAGAGGACTTTAACGCTCCTTTGCCAAAAGAGATTGTGGCAGCATTCGAGGGGGATTAAAAGTGAAACTTTTGCTGGATACGCAGTGTTGGTTATGGTGGTTTGCTGAACCTGAGCGATTGAATGAGGAGGATCTCGCGCATATTGCCGATGAAAGGAACGAATTGTGGTTTTCTGTTGCTAGTATTTGGGAAATAGGTATAAAAGTTGCGATCGGAAAATTGCCGCTGCCAGAACCGGTAGATAGCTACATTTTACGATTACTCGGGCGACTCAGTACCTAGAGGGGCTTGACGGCGGTGACGAATGTGTACGATCGCAACTGTATCGCCCTCCACCACAAACAGAATCCGATAGGTTCTTCCTTTACCAACCCACAGTTGTCTAATTTCTCGACCGATGATGGCCGCTTCGGGTGCAATTGAGCAACGGTAAGGAAACTGTTGCAGGGACGCGATCGCGTCTTGGAGGTCGTAATACCATTGATTTGCTGCATCAGTGCCCAGATAATCGCACATCCAACGGTAGGCGGTTTCAATTTCTTCAAAGGCGGGTGGTTGAATTAGGACTTGATAAGTCATAAACGAGGGGGGATATTAAACTGCTGTTGTAGCACCTTCATGGCTCTCTCGGCTGGAATACCTTCACCTCGATCGAAGCTTTCGAGTCCTTTGCGGATGCCGATAATGGCTTCGAGATAGTCGATGCGCTCTAACAGTTGTTCGTAGGTATTGAGTTGGCGGTGTGGAGTGGATTTGAGCGATCGCACCAAGCTCAGAAGCTCGGTGAGCAGTTCGTCAGGGGTGCTATCGATTTCTTGGATGAGAAGTTCTTTGATGGTCATCGTGGCTTCTGGTGGAAGATTGATACTTCTTTGAGTATAACGATTCTCGAACGCTATGAGTTTCGATCGGTCGATCGCTCTTGTTTGAAAAAATAAGAAGGGCGATCGCACTTTTTTGCTGTGGCGATTCCCTAGTGGATACCTACGCTTCACGCTAAGAGTGTGGAATCATCGCCCTTTGAAATGGTGCAAATGGATCGGATTGTCGGCGGAAACAGAGGTTGAGGTGACACGAGGGTTAAGCGAATATGCTTGCTGGGCGATGCCAACCGTCGGCTTCGCCTACGCCCGTCAGAGCGAGCTATGGGATAAAGTATTGACAAACTAGCTAACTTGTATAATACAGTTATTAGGAGGATTATGAGAGATTGAAATGCTTTAAAAGAACGCTTGCTGATTGCTCAGGCTCGGATATCAACTATCAAAAACTATTTACGGTCTAAAAATGATACAAATTACCACGACTGAATTACCCCAAACCCTCCAGACTCTATTTATAGAGGTCGAACGTACCAAAACCCCCCTCACCATCATCCATGAAGGAAAACCATTAGTGATTATCTATCCTGCCACTACCGAAACCCAACGCGCCGCATTTGGCACAATGAAAGGAAGCGGTGAAATATTAGGAGATTTAATTGCTCCTGTCGCCCAACCCTGGGAGGTTTTAGAATGAAACTTTTACTCGATACCCATATTTGGCTTTGGTATTTACTTGGCAACGAACGCCTATCGCTCCAACTTCAAACGGCTATTTCCGATTCTGATAATGAACTTTGGCGCTCGTCCAATTAGCATTTGGGAGACGGTCATCCTTGCAGAAAAAAGACGGATATTTTTACAGCCCAGTCCGGTTATATGGGTTAATTTAGCTTTAAAAACTTTGGAAACTCGTGAAGCCCCAATGAATCATGCCATTGCCATTTTAAGTCGCGAGATTGCACTACCCCATCAAGACCCCGGAGACCGATTTATTGCCGCCACAGCCATTTACTATGGGTTAAAATTAGCTACAGTTGATGCCAATCTTACACATAATTCGGTGCTACAAACACTCAGTTAGGTAATATTCTATATTTCTGTGGGCGAGATCCCTTTTTTGCTGTGGCGAGATCCCTACGGGATGGCTACGCTTCACACCCTTGAGTGTGCAATCAGCGCCCTTTGAGATGGTGGAAATGGATCGGATTGTCGGTGGGACAAGAAGTTGGGGTGACACGAGGGTTAAGCGAATATGGAAGATGGGCGATATTAATGCGTGAAATAAGATGTTAGTATGAGACAGGAGAGTTACTTGACTAACCTAGTTGCTTTGTTTAATTAGACTTGGGCTTTTTAAACATATTAAAAAGTGCGATACCATACCAATCTCCTATAGAGATTTCTTCTTGTGCCAATTCCGTTAAATCATCTCTAATAGCAGCTATGAGTGCAAGTAAAGTTTCTTCAACTTCAACCGGATTGTTATGCTTATTATCATTTACAAGAAGGTTCCATTCATCTCGAAGACGCTCAAGCACCATTTCGGAATACCCTGATTTAAAACCATGATATGACTTGTGAATCTTATGTGGTAATGGTATTATATTTTGCGAAGCATTCATATCTATATTTGTAATTCTCACTACCTGTTTTATTAATTCAGATTTATCCCAAAGATGAACTGGAATAATATGATGGTCTATGAGTTCTGTAGTTCGAGGAGTTTCTCCTCGTTCGAGAGCTTTAGCTATTTCTGGCTCTATTTTCTCAGATATATGCAAATGTGATATCAACATAGCAAGGTCTAATGGTGAACTAAGTGACTCTGTCTTTACAATTTTACCTGTTTTAACATCTTTGATAAGAAACTCTTGTGCATATTGATCGTACATCATCAAATACTCACCAGGCTGAATATTGTACCTCTTATGAAAGACGGAGCCGGCTGTAACTACCTGATTTGTCCACTGTCCCATTCCCATAAAATTACCCCAACTCACCACTAAGTATTTTTAAAAGCAACAAAAAAAGTATTTCAAGTTCGTCTTGGTCTAAATTATCTCTCACAATTTGAGAGCGCAACTTTGAGCGATCTAAACCTTTGATTTTGCGGATCACTCTTTTCTCTTCAGGTTCTAGCTTATTGCGGTTTTCAATTTTTTCAAATTCTTCGTTAAAGTGGTTAATAATTTGTTCAACCGTAGCATTCTCTAACTCATTGCGGAACTGATATGGATCGAACTCAGGTCGCTTCTTATCCCAAGGAGAAGGGACTGGATTACTACCATCCCCTAACCAAAGGTCGAGAAGCCAAAATATTAATCCAAGTCCAAACATTGCGAGCCAAAACCACCATTTGATGATTTTCCCAATAACTCTCACTACCTTACCTGATATTTGCAGGAACTTTTCGCTGAAATCTTTTGCTTTTTCTGGCTTTCGATTCTCGGTCATCTTATCTCCTAAGTTTGTGGCTTAAGTGAAAACTCAAAGTGGATCAATATTTGTAAGTGGAACTGAAAGTTAACATCGGGCGTGTTTGCGAAGCGTACTGTTGGCCCACGCTCTCCGTATAATAATCGCACTTTGCAAAAGTGGAAATGGATAAGATTGTAAGTGGAAAAAGAGGTTGGGGTGACACGAGCGTCAACCCAACATACAAGATGGGATCGCACTACGAATTTTGCTAACGTATTGCGGGATCGTTATGAACCACGAAATTTGTTTCCCAATTGTTGTTGTGAGGAACTACTCGAACCATAACAGGAGATCCACGGAAAGGATTTTGACAATATGTCTGCTGACCATGTTGAGGCGATCCAATAATACATTTCTGGTTGAGTGTGCGTAATCGCTTTCCATCATCTTTGAATTCGATTTCTCCACCCACACTAACAACCTGTACTTCTATTTTAGCAGTTACTTTCCCAGAGACTGATGCCCCTTGAATCTCTTGAGCAGTGTACCAGAAAACATCAGCCCCACTTCCACCTGTATATTCAACAGCGAGAGCATTACCGTATGTCCATGTCACCGACGGGAAATAACAAGTGACACGTTGTCTGTCGCGTCCGCTTCGACAAGTTCCAGGTTTAGGGCCATCAATCATTCCAGGATCTCTTGAGGAGGCAGAGATAGCCGAAGTAGCCACTATCAACGCTGCGATCAGAAATGAACGCATTGAAAAGGTGAAAAATCGCAATCCTCGATTTTTTTGATAAGCTGTTTTCATTTGCTAATTCCTTTGTTGACGGATAACTATTTTTTCTATTTTTAGTGGAAATCTATTTTGAAAGCTAATCCTTAATTAGACAGCCACTGCGTTAGAATACACCATTACATTGGATAGGACTGCAACTAATCAATCCTTACGGTGACGCTTTATACTTCTCCTATAGTCCCTATAAATCAAAGCTTTGTCTAGCCCAAAAATGTTCAACTTTGTTCCCAGTATGCCTCCAGCGATCCTTAATTTAATTTAAATTTGTATCAAAATGTATTAAAATGTAGTAAAATGTGATCTATAATACAAGCCAAGTCACAGTTCCTGCTCCCCATGAACCTAAAAGAAGCGTTAAAACTAGCCGACAAAATAGTCTTCGAGAAAACTGGTGCACACCTAGACGACGTACAGGAAGCGGTACTAAAAGGCACTGTAGAACGTGAAACATACAAGCACATAGCCAAAGATTTTGACTGTTCAGCAAGTAGTGTGAGGAAAGTAGGCTCAGAATTATGGCAGATACTTTCAGAAGAGTTAGAAGAAAAGGTCAGTAAAACAAATTTTAGAGCAGCTATGCAGAGGTTACAAAACTCGAATCTGTTAAACTTTGCACAAAACGTGACACAAAACGTGAGCGGTAGTTTCAACATTTGTGGAGAAGCTAGACACCCGCCAAACATACCAAACGCACACCCGCAAAATAAAGAAACATCGCATCAAGATTTAAGCGAGATGCCACAATTAGGTGCTTTCTACGCTCGCACCCCACAACTCAAAACCCTCACAACCTTGATTCTACAACAAAACAACCCCCTCACAGCCCTCACCGGCATGAGCGGCATCGGCAAAACCACACTAGCAGTACAACTCGTCCAACAAATAAAAGACGAATTTGAATACGTCATTTGGTGCAACCTCGACACATCCCCCACCCTCGGTGAATTTGAAGCCAACTTAATCCAGTTTTTCTCGCAGTCGGAAAAGGAAGATTCACCCACAACCAACCAGAAAGCATTACCCCTAATTAAATATTTACAAAAACATCGCTGCTTAGTAGTCTTAGATGACATTCACAATTTGTTCAGCAGCGGCGAATTAGCTGGAAAATATAAACCAGAACACGAAGAATATCGCTCTTTATTCAAAAAAATAGAAAAAATATCCCATCAAAGTTGCTTCCTGCTCATCGGTTGGGAACAACCCAGAGAAGTTACTCAAGTTAAAAACCAAAATACACACATTAACACCGTACAACTCAAAGGTTTAGACATCGCAGCCGCACGGGAAATACTCAGAGAGTATGGATTAGCAGACATCGACAACTGCTCAGCACTGATTCACCGCTACCAAGGCAATCCCCTCTGGTTAAAAAGCATCGCCACTCTGATCCAAGAGTTGGGCGGATGCGTGACAGAGTTATTACCAAATGATACTATATTGTTGCCGGAAGATTTGAAAGATGTTTTACAGCAGCAGTGCGATCGCCTATCCGAACTAGAAAAACAAGTCCTCTCCTTGTTGGCGAAAGCAAGCGATACAATTAACCTCACCCAATTATTAGATAATAGCCTAATTCCCGCATCAGACTTGGTAAATGCGCTGCAATCTCTATCGCGGCGCTGCTTGATTGAACAACAAGCAAATTTTTACACGATTTCACCTGTACTGAGGCAATATGCGATCGCCCAGAATCATCGCAGTAATATTTAACTGTCAAATTAACTTTGATGAATAGTCCCTATTTAGGTTATACTAAGGCAGGGCTACTGATTTTTATTCGGAGCATTACGCCCATGGTCGTACAAGTTTCAGAACTAATAACAATTGTTAAAGAAGAACGCTTTACCTTACCAGGTTATTATACTTGGGAGCAATTTGAGGCGCTAGAAACCTTAATAGAAGATGCCCCAGGCTTGCGCATAACTTATTTAGATGGGTGTGTGCAGTTTATGACACTAGGCGAAGACCACGAACAGATAAAAAGTGTTTTGGCTATATTTATAGGACTTTACTTTTTTGAGAAAGGGATTAATTTCATTCCTGTAGGGAGTGCAACTCGCAGAAACCAGGCAAAAGACGTATCCTTTGAACCTGACGAGTCTTATTATATAGGTTCAAGGAAAGAGCATCCCGATTTAGTTGTGGAAGTGACGATTTCTAGCGGTAGCACAAATAAACTAACTAAATATCTGCGACTTCGCATCCCAGAAGTTTGGTTTTGGGAAAATAATCAGTTGGCTGTCTATCGGCTGCGCGACGATGATTACGAGCAAGTTTCAAGAAGTGAGTTTTTGCCGGAGTTGGATTTAGAATTGCTGGTACGCTGCGTTTTGATGCCTTCAATAATTGAGGCAAGGACGGAGTTTATCAATGGGATTCGGCAGCAGTAATTGGGTTAATTAATAGGATACGCAACAAATATTTGGCTCTCCTATGTATAGGAGCGTACATTTTTATTTAGGCGGGGGCTCGATTCATAAAAAAAATTCCAAAATTCTGTAGGGGCGGGTTCATCAACCATCTATGAAACCCACAAACAATCTCATAAACCCGCCCCATCCCCGCCATTATTTACATCAACATTTTACCAATAAATTGAGCGTACATTTTTATTGTTGGTGGGCGGGGGCGGGTTTATAATATTATTCATTTTTACCATAAATTGTTGTGAACCCGCCCCTACAAATTGGGTTTATTATAATAATATAACAACCTGTCCTAACCGACTTGGCTGTTGCTATATCTAGCTAGCGGAGACTCTCGCACTAATGCAACAGCAAAACTGAGATGCAGCTACTCTCCACAAACAAAAAACCGGGCAACTTCACAGCTACCCGGAAATCCAAACTTGAGACTTCAGACAAATCTAAAATCTCAACCTAAAATTCTTAAACAGCGACAGTCTTCTTAGCAGAAGAGCTCAATTCGCCCTTAGCATACTTAGCTGCAAAATCATCCAAAGATACTTGCTTGATCTTTGTACCCTGACCGGCGCAACCGAAAGAGTTGTAGCGATCGCTACAAACCTTCTGCATATACTTGATCGACGGCTTCAAGAAGTGGCGGGGGTCAAACTCGTCGGGCTTAGCAAACAAAGCTTCGCGCACCGCAGCGGTAATCGCCAAACGGTTGTCAGTATCGATATTGATCTTGCGAACGCCGCACTTGATGCCCTTTTGGATTTCTTCCACAGGTACGCCGTAGGTTTCGCGGATTTTGCCGCCGTTGTTGTTGATGATTTCCAGCAAATCTTGGGGCACAGAAGAAGAACCGTGCATTACCAAGTGAGTATTTGGCAAGCGGCGGTGAATTTCTTCAATGCGGCTGATTGCCAAAATTTCGCCAGTCGGCTTGCGAGTGAACTTGTAAGCGCCGTGAGAAGTGCCGATCGCAACTGCGAGAGCATCAACACCGGTTTGCTCGACGAAATCAACAGCTTGTTCGGGATCTGTCAGCAACTGATCGTGAGAAAGCGCACCTTCAAAGCCGTGGCCGTCTTCTGCTTCGCCCATTCCTGTTTCCAGAGAACCCAAGCAACCGAGTTCGCCTTCAACGCTAACGCCGATCGAATGAGCAACATTCACCACATCGCGAGTAACTTGAACATTGTACTCGTAGCTAGCGGGAGTCTTAGCATCCGCTTCCAGAGAACCGTCCATCATCACGCTGGTAAAACCTTGGCGCATGGCAGAATAGCAAGTGCCCGGGGCATTGCCGTGGTCTTGGTGCATGGAAATGGGAATGTGAGGATAGGTTTCAACTGCTGCCAAAATCAAGTGGCGCAGGAAATTTTCGCCAGCGTAGGAGCGAGCGCCGCGAGAAGCTTGCAGGATCACGGGGCTGTTGGTTTCGTCAGCAGCGCGCATGATCGCTTGGATTTGCTCCATGTTGTTGACGTTGTAAGCCGGTAGGCCGTAACCGTTTTCAGCCGCGTGGTCGAGCAGCAGTCGCATAGGTACAAGCGCCATAGATATTCCTCCTAGTTATTTGTGGTTTCTGGGCAGTGGATTTTGGACAAGTTCAATTCTTACGACAATATTAAGACAATTTGTAGCCGATCGCGCATTATGTTTCCAGATTTACTGAAAAGTTCAAACAAGCAAAATTTTGAGTTTCGAGCATTCAACTCAAAACTCAAAATTTTCAACTCTCTACTTTTTTATGGGTCGCCCGGGATTTGAACCCGAGACCAATCGGTTAAAAGCCGAATGCTCTACCGCTGAGCTAGCGACCCGCGAAAACATTGTTACCGCACACAATTTCTAATAGTAGCACCCATCATTTTAAATAGCAAGTCTTTTTCACAAAAAAGTTGCAGTCATCCGCACGAGCATCTGGCAAGTCGCTCCCGGCTGCAAATAAATCAAGTGTTCGCCAGTGTTGAGGGCATTTCGAGGAGCCGTCCAGGGTTCCAGACAGTAAAAATCCTTGCCCTTCACCATCCAAAAAACCAACTTCCCATAGCTGGAGTTATAGCTGACGGTGAGCCGCAAGCCCCGGGCCGCATCAGTGACAGTAGCAGCAAGACCGGTCAGTTCATCAAAGGAAACATCAATTTCATCCAGAGTGGGGTCAAAAACCCCCGTGAAATAACCCTTGGAGTGCGTGTTCTGATCTCTGTACTGCATCCCGGGAATCTCAAAGCGGAGATTTGTCTTGTCGGGAGCTAAAAAGTAAGGGTGCAAGCCGCTAGAAAAAGGCATCGGTTCGTCACCAAGATTGGTGTATTCCTGCACAATTTCCAAAGAATTGCCTTTAATTTGATAAGTAAAAGCTAATTGGAAATCAAAAGGATAAACAGCCTGGGTCTTCTCGCTGCCCTCAAGCATCAGCGTAAGAGCCGCGCAACCCTCCGTAACTTGTTCCGTCGCCGTCCAAGGCAAGTCGCGAGCAAAGCCGTGCTGTTTGAGATGAAGCTCCACTCCCTTGTGGGTGTAAGTATTGTCGGGGAGATTGCCGCAGATGGGAAACAAGATGGGAATCCCGCCGCGTACAGTCAGAGCCCGATTGGCGAACCGTTCCGCGTCCAAGTACAACATTTCTTTGCCTTCAACCAGCCAGCTAGTGGCAATACCGCCCCGTTCCGGCACAACTTCTAGGGTAGAGTTAGCGGTTTCGTCGGAGAGGATATAGGTTTTGTACTGCTTTTGCTTCAGCGCGATCGCAAACACATTTGTCATCGGTAGTAGGTCGTCGATCATTGGTTGTTAGTAAATCGGTCGTTAATAATTGGTCGCTGGTAGTTGATTTTCACCCATTACCGCCCCTTTCCTCCCCCGCGTTTCCACGCCTCCGACGCCCGTCGGCTAACCAATGCTCCCAGCTATAGGAGGCAGGGCGAGCCCAGGCTGTGAGCGGTCGCTGTTTTTGCCTGGAACGATCGCCTTTTTCGGCTGCTCTTGGACTGCGACTTTGAAAGATAGATCCCGAGTCGGGGGAAGATAGCCTTGGGGACTGAGCACCCCTGGGGAACTTGGAGATGGGGGCGAAATAAACGGTTCTTTGATGAATGGCTCTTTGGTAAACGGATCTGGTTCCCGGCTGGGATTTTGAGGTTGAGTGCGATAGATGCGCGGCGGCAAATCAAGACTCGGAGGCGGGCTTGACTCAATTGCAGGCCCAGTCCCGTTCTGGAAAAATGAGGAGTTGTCGGGCTGTTTGGGCGCAGCCGGTACAGCGGGCAAAATCAAAGTAGGTTTGGGTTGTCCAGGGCCTGTCCTATTGCTTTCACCAGTCAGGGGGACTGGGGAACTGGGCGCGGTTTCTGTAGCGCTTTTTGCTGCTCCAGGCCTGGTGGAATTTGGAGTCTTTGGTGCCATTCCTGGGTTGATTGGGGCATCGAGAACTACAGAAGATCGCATCGGCTGAGCGAAAATACTAGAAATTTGTTCGACTTTTTTGAGGATGCGATCGCCCGCCGATCCATTTACAACCGAAGGCTGAAACTTTTTCACCTCCACAGGCAAAAATTCTACCTTCATATTCCTTTCTTTGAGCGATACTTTCAGGACTGCGGTATCGTAATCGCTGCGAGCATTCCCACCGAATATAAAATCACCCAGCGAGTAAACTATCGGGCGGCCCTTGTAAATTTCTGCACCTTGCAGGACATGGGGGTGGTGTCCCACTACCAAATCTGCTCCTTGGTCGATCGTGAACCGAGCTAAATCTATCTGCCAGTCCCCCGGATAATCTGCCAATTCGACTCCCCAGTGGTAATTAACAATAATCCAGTCTACCTGACCCCTGAGAGCTCGAATATCCTCTGCCACGCGATTGTTGCGGCGGGGGTTAGTGCCAGCCTTCCCTTGGTCGGCGGCATGAAGGTCAGCATCGTAATAACCGAGATATGCGATCCGCTGACCCTTAACCTCAATAATATTTGGACGCCTCGCTTCTTTAATATCTCTACCGGCTCCCAGATGCCCGATCCCAGAATTATTTAGAGTATTTATAGTCTCCACCAGCCCCGGTTCCTCGTAATCCATAGCGTGGTTATTTGCCAGATTGACAATATCCACTCCTCCTGCTGTTAATACTTTCACCGATTCTGGATCGGCTTTAAAATTTAATTGTTTTTTGCCCGGGCCCAAGGTAGAGCGAGTCAGGGGGTTTTCTAGGTTAACCATCGACACATCTGCTTGGCGGTACTCGTCCATATTGGCAAAAGCCCAACGGTAATCGTTACCTGCAGATGCTGCGAGCCCATCCAATAGATTCACATTTCCTCCGAACATCAGCGTTACGGTGGGGTCGTAGGGATTAGCAACCTGCTTTTGTTGCACTACGGGTACTAATTCTAAAGCCGCTTGCACCGCATCCGGACGTTTGGGAGGCGGCCCCGACATTAAAGCTGCTTGCTGGTACCCCGAGACTGGCGATACTAACCGCATGGCCTGAGCCTCGTGGTAGCTCACCCAACAGCCTAAAATAAATGAGGCAAGTGCCGAGCCCACCAGCAGCAGAGAACGATATGTTTTAAATTTAACCCAATCGACGACCAATAGGGAACGGTAACGACGCTGCCGCCGGTTTGCCGGAGTAACAATTCGTACTGACTGTTTCCAGAGAATCTCTGGTTCCCCAGCCAAGCGCGCGTGAATTCGCACCCCTTCTACTGCTGGCGAGTTGAGTCTCCAGAGTTGGTGGCAAATAAATTTAACTAAGCCTTCGCGGAGAGTGTTCCCCAGTAATGTATTCTCTGGCGCAAATTCGCGCTGGAATTCTACTAAAATTTGGACGCATCCAGCCTGAGCCTGTTCGACGCGGGCATAAATCCCTTCGGGTCGCAGCAAGCTGTCAATCCAGTAATTCAGGGCTTGAAAGTTGCCCGATCGCGCTAGCTCCAAGATAGACGGCTGCGACCAATTTTCTGCATATACCATCAATTAGCCTCCTTAACACGTTATAGCGATGATTTCAATATATTTTGAACGGAACCGCCATTCTTTTAGCTTAACCGCCACTTCGCTGCCCGCTTTGAAGCTAGTTTTTGGCCGCCACGATTTTCTACATTTAGGTACTGCCTGCTGTCAGTGATTTTTATCACATTCCGGTAACAAAATTTGAGATTTGAGATAGAGTCAAGAGGTTGTAGGCTCAAGATCGAACTAACGTCCGAACTTGAGTGCTCGGGGGCGACTTCTGTCTTCAGGCTGTGTATCCGTCTCAGCATCAAGTTAAGTTTATGATTACAGTTGGGTTGGAGTCAAATCATTTGCCAACAAATTGAAATTTGAGCGACTTGAAGGACTCGATTTGAGATTTGAGATAGAGTCAAGAGGCTGTAGGCTCGCGATCGAACTTTCGTCGAAACTTGAGGCTCCCTAGCGACTTGAGACAGAAGACGGCCAACGTAACGTTTACATTAAATTGAGATGTTCCGATTTTAGCGGTAGTTGCGGGCTGAGCGATCGTCCGTACAGATGCAGCAGCAGGCCGCGATCCCATACAAGACGTGTCAGTCGATTTTCCATTTTTCGATTTTCCATTTTAGATTTACTTGCAGCTCCGTGAATCAGCAAGCAGGAACAGGAGTATAAAATTTTACGATCGATCCTGGATCGATCGTGTTGGGGGCTTGTACAGCAACCGCCACATCGGGCGCCCAGATAAATAACCTCATGAATAGAGCCGATACCCGTCAAGCATAAATGGTTTGATTCCCGTACTGTCCAACTGTCAAGCGGTCAACTGTCCACTGTCAAGCGGTCAACTGCTATACCAGTTTTTAAGGCGGCTCAACAACCCGCTAGGTAGTATCAGCCTGCTATATTGGTAATTTTTGCATCCACCATCAACTAGATATTGTTCGATTGATGCTTTACAAATTGGGAAATTTGTGTTCTCTAACTTCTAGCGAATAATCTTTGACAGCTTGAGTAATTGTTTCTCGCAAATTGGTGTAAGATTTCGCAAACGGCGGTTGTTTTTCCGAAAGTCCCAACAAATCGGAAGTAACCAAAACTTGTCCGTCGCAGTGCGGGCCCGCGCCGATACCAATGGTGGGAACTGTTAATTTTTTAGTAATTTGAGCGGCTAAGTCTGCGGGAATGTGTTCTAGGACGATCGCAAAAACACCAGCTTCTTCAAGTGCGATCGACTCGGCTTTGATGCGATCGGCAGATTCTGCAGTTTTGCCTTGTTTTTTGTAACCGAGTTGGTGTACCGACTGCGGAGTTAAACCAACGTGTCCCATCACCGGAATCCCAGCGGATGTTAGCTGCGAAACAGTCGCCGCCATTGCTGGATATCCGCCCTCCAATTTTACAGCTTGAGCGCCGGTTTCTTTCAAAACTCTCCCCGCCGAGTGCATGGCTTGCTGGGGACTTTCCTGGTAAGTTAAGAATGGCAAATCGACAACAATCAATGCTTGTTTGACTCCGCGACGCACAGCTTTAGCGTGGTGCAGCATTTCATCGAGGGTGAGGGGGAGTGTTGTCTCGTAGCCCAAGACTGTCATGGCGAAGGAATCGCCGACGAGGATGATGTCTGTGCCGGCTTGGTCGAGTAGTTGGGCGATCGCACAATCATAAGCTGTCAGCGCCACAATTGCACGCCCTTGCTGTTTCCACTGAATAAGTTGATGAGTAGTTACTGCCATTTTATTAACATATAATCTTGTAGATTTTGTACCTTTGATATAAACCCTCTTTCTGCCATTATTTCATCGATGTGGTTGGTGACGGCCCTTGTTGTAGTAACTCTGCCCATCTTTTACTTTTTTGCTATGTTACACAATTATATCTAGCAACTTCTAATAATATTAGATCGAGCCACCGTTGCCTATTATACATTATTTTTACAAGTTTTGTAGCTATAGCCTTCCTGGCAGCAAACGCGCCACCGATCGCTCTTAACAGTTGACAGTTAACAAATTCATAAAATTGATGGAGTTAAGTTTTGTTGCAGTCGCCCAACCTACAAGCTAAAGATTGAAGCGATAATTATCGATCGCACAATATCGCATAATCCCGAACAGGGCGGCTGCGGGGAATTGAAATATGCGATCGGCCAAACTGGCGAAAACTCTAACTCCGGCGCGTGTCAACAGCCAATCCAAACACTCACCGTCAGTAAAATCACCCCCATGACTAGGCTATATTGAGAACACATCTCAGAAAACAAGCGGAAATTGGTTATCAGTATTAGTCGTATATATTTTTTCCTCGGGCTGGGAGTCACCGCCCTTTTCCGTAAAAACTATAATCTTGTGGCTGTTCTTGTTGGGATAGATGCTGCAAAAAAAATAGTTGTTAATTTTTCGGTTGCCCAACTTTTGTTACCTCAGCGATATTAGTAACATTGCAATCTAAAAAAAATATGCTGACCGATGATTTAATGTATCAAGCACTTGTTAACAAAGATGTTTCCTGCGAAGGGACTTTTATTGCAGCAGTAAAAACAACAGGCATCTTTTGTCGCCCAACTTGTACAGCAAGGAAACCGAAAAAAGAAAATGTAGAATTTTTCCCAACTGCCAAAGATGCGATACTTCACGGTTACAGACCTTGTAAGATTTGCAAGCCTTTGGAAATGCTGAATGAAACACCCGATCGCATTCAAGCTATTCTGCGTGAAATCAGCAACAATCCCGCCACAAAATTTACAGATTTGGATTTGACCAAAAGAGGCATTGAGCCAAGTCAAATCCGCCGCTGGTTTTTGAAGAATCACGGCATTACTTTCCATTCTTACCAAAGAATGTTGCGGATAAATTCAGCTTTTAAGAAAATACAAAACGGCGAAACAGTTACTGCCACAGCCTACGAGAGCGGTTACGAATCGCTCAGCGGTTTTAACGATTCATTTAAATCGATTTTGGGCGTATCGCCATCAAATAGCAAAACCAAACAAGTAATAGATATCACCCGATTGGAAACTCCCTTAGGAACTATGTTTGCCTGTGCCGTTGCCCAAGGTATTTGTCTTTTGGAATTTACCGATCGCAAAACTATCGATCGGCAGTTTCAGTCATTGGCTAAACTTTTAGATGCGACTGTACTGCAAGGCACAAACAAACATTTTGATGTGTTGCAATCACAACTAAATGAATATTTTGCAGGCAATCGCAAAGAATTTTCAGTGCCGCTGTTTACGCCGGGAACGGAATTTCAGCAGGCTGTTTGGCAAGAATTACAAAATATCCCCTACGGTGGAACTTGTTCGTATCAACAACAAGCTATTACCTTGAAAAATCCTAAAGCAGTTCGTGCTGTAGCAAATGCTAACGGCACGAACAGAATTTGTATTGTGATTCCTTGTCATCGAGTAATTGGAGCCGATGGAACATTAACAGGTTACGCGGGCGGTTTGTGGCGAAAGAAATGGTTGCTCGATTTGGAAGCAGAAAATCGTTGATTATGAATAAGACCGGGCGGTTGAAACCGCGTCTATAAAAACAAAATCTGCCTCCGCAGGTTGAAAAGTGAGCGGTTAACATCACATTTATGGAGACAAAATCCACTCTAAGCGGGTTGGAATTCTTGATTTTATTCATTCCGCAGAGGCCCAATTCGTTTGTGTAGACGCGGTTTCAACCGCCGTCTGCATCTACCGCCATCCCAACCACCGCAACACGGGCACGACTAAATAATGACTCACTCCCAAACAAAGCCCGATCGCACTTCCCAACAAACCAAAAAACACAATAGAGCCCCAAACTTGCAGCCAGCCGAAGGAAGCACCAGACGACAGCGACAAAATCCCCAAAAAACTCCCCGGAAAAATGCTCAAAGCATTCAAAAACAGAAACATTCCCGTCGAACAAACAGCCACCACCAAAGCGTGAACTAACTGATGGCTGCGCAAACCCATTCCCACAGTCAAAGAGGCGATCGCAAAAGCCCCCAAAATAATCCCCTGCACGCCACTAGAAGCTGTTGCTTCCGTCCAGCACAAACCCGCCAACAAATAGCCCTGAGCTCCCATCAATCCCGACAGCCAATACTGTTTTTGCTGGCGAAAACTCCCCGCATCCGTCAAACCGATCGCAGTTCCCCAACCCGCAAAGGCAAACAGCAGCACTTCTGGCCCGACAGTAAAACTCATGTTATGGATTAATTGGTGCAAACCTTCATTTAAAAAATTGGCAACTTCCGGGCCAATAGGCGAAGCATAACCCAAAACCAAACCGCCGATCGCCCCCGCACATCCACCAACGCCGCCCAGCACCATTTCCCAGCCTGTATCCAGAGAAGCTACCACGATTTGGGCGATCGCGCCGAACACCAAAACCGTCAAACTTGCCGTTTTTTGCGCCGCCGCCACCACTACTTGCCGGCAAAATTCCACAATAGCTTGACCTGCTGGGGCGAGCGCGATTTTGCCCTTACTCTTAGCATAAATCTCCTGCAAGCGCGATCGAACATCCGCAGCCGAAGCCGGACGCTGCTGCACGTCCGATCGCACCATATCATCCAACAAATTCGCCAAAGCCGGACTCACAGACACAATGTGACGCCACCGCAACTCCCCCGTCATCGGATCTTCAATTTCCGCCGGATACTTCCCAGTCAGCAAATGAATGCAAGTCCGCCCCAAAGCATAAAAATCCGTCGCCGGCACCACACCGCCGCCCACAATTTGTTCCGGCGGGCTGTACCCGGGCGAAATCAACCGCGTCGAGCTCGGAGAATCTTTCCCCACCGGTTCGCCACCGCCCATCTGCTTAACTCCCCCAAAGTCGATCGCCACCAACTGCAATCCGCCCAAACCCTTGCTCAGCAAAACTTGTGGCGATTCCGGGTCTCGCAGCATCAAATTGCTCGGTTTAATATCGCGGTGAATAATCTGACACCTGTGCAACTCCTCTAAAATTTCCACAGCTTGACTCAACCAACTAAACACCCATTCCTGCGGGCATCCCTGAGGGTGATCTTCGAGAATTTCTTCTAAAGTTTTGCCGTGAATCTTTTCCATTACCAAACAAGGCAAGCGCCTCGCTGCGGCATTTCCATCCCCGCCTGCAAAATTTTGGGTTTGCACGTGAAAATAACCGTCCGGCTCGACTCTCGGGACGCCCGGGTGGCGCAAAAGTGCCAAAACCCAAGCTTCTTGCTCGAACAGTTTCAGCGCTTTCGGGGCAGTTTCCAGCAACACTTTCAGGACGCGATCGGTTTGAGTTTCTGCGTCCCAAACTGTGTAGATGGCTGCAAAACCCCCGGTACCGAGGACTTGTAGAGGTATGTAGCGATTTTTTAGCCGCAGCGGAGCTCCGCAACTATGACAAAAATTGTTGCCCCAAGTCTGAGGGTAGGGCCTTGGGCAATCTGGATTGATGCAGTGAACGGCTTTTGAAGGGGGGTGAGGCACAACCAGGGTAGAAATGGGGCTAGATATCCATACTAGACTTACGTGCAGCTAACCCAGAAACCCGGTTTTGAGCGAGGTTACATTCTTGTAACGACGGATGGATTTGGTCTGAGGAACCAGCTTGCGGCGCAAGTCCTGTCCATAATTATGTGCTATGATGCCGACTTTTGACTTGTAGGTACGTTGTTGCGCTTGGGCGCTCTTGTATATATGAAAGAGCGCTCTTCGCGCAACAACGTACCTTTACTTTATTTAATGTGACATTTGCATCCCAGACTGTTGCCGATCGCGCTTCCAACCTCAGAAACCGGGTTTCTGTGTATATTTCTCGTTAATAAACGCCAATTTTTCGTAGAAACCCGGTTTCTGGACCCCCTACAGGACTTGAGATTTGAGATTCCTACAATCCTCTATTGCAGTTCGATCGCGAGCGCCCACCATCATAAGTATTTATAACTAATTTTTTCCTACCTCCCACCCAAAATTTAACATCTCAAATTTAATCGATCTCCACCATAAATTTAAGTATTTATGACTAATTTTTCCTCTCTCGCCAATCTAAAATCTAAAATCTAAAATCTAAAATCTCCTCGATCCCCAGCCTTTCCCCCTGCATCCTTCGCCACTTTCGTTTGATAAGATATGTTACATAAAATTTCCTAATGTAAAGCTAAATAAACAATACTTATGATGATTAAAAGAATATTAAAATCTCAGGGCGCCACTTTATTGATATATTTCTAAGAGCCTGCGATCGGGCAAAAAAATTAAGCGAATACTAGGAAGCGAGATATGGCTTACGCTCAAACCCAAACTCAGTCAAAAACTGGGTATAAAGCCGGAGTTCAAGACTATAAACTAACGTATTACACGCCGGATTACACCCCAAAGGATACAGATGTTTTGGCGGCTTTCCGGGTAACACCGCAGCCGGGAGTTCCCCCAGAAGAAGCAGGCGCTGCTGTGGCTGCTGAATCTTCCACAGGTACATGGACGACAGTTTGGACAGACCTCCTGACCGACCTCGACCGCTACAAAGGTCGCTGCTACGACATCGAACCAGTTCCCGGTGAAGACAACCAATATATCTGCTTCATTGCCTATCCTTTGGATTTGTTTGAAGAAGGTTCCGTCACCAACTTGCTGACCTCTTTGGTCGGTAACGTTTTCGGTTTCAAAGCTTTGCGCGCTCTGCGGTTGGAAGACTTGCGGATTCCCATTGCTTACCTGAAAACCTTCCAAGGCCCTCCTCACGGTATTACCGTTGAGCGGGACAAATTGAACAAGTACGGTCGTCCTTTGCTGGGCTGTACAATTAAACCCAAATTGGGTCTGTCTGCTAAGAACTACGGCCGTGCCGTTTACGAAGTTCTGCGCGGCGGTTTGGACTTCACCAAAGACGACGAAAACATCAACTCGCAACCGTTCATGCGCTGGCGCGATCGCTTCCTGTTCGTTCAAGAAGCTATTGAAAAAGCCCAAGCAGAAACCGGCGAAGTCAAGGGTCACTACCTCAACGTAACAGCCCCCACCTGCGAAGAAATGATGGAGCGGGCTGAGTTCGCTAAGGAAATCAAAACCCCCATCATCATGCACGACTACCTGACCGGTGGTTTCACTGCTAACACCACCTTGGCCAAATGGTGCCGCCGCAACGGTATCTTGCTGCACATTCACCGCGCTATGCACGCCGTGATTGACCGTCAGAAAAACCACGGTATCCACTTCCGCGTGCTTGCCAAGTGCTTGCGGATGTCCGGCGGCGACCACCTGCACTCCGGTACAGTTGTGGGGAAACTCGAAGGCGAAAAAGGCATCACGATGGGCTTCGTAGACTTGATGCGCGAAGACCACATCGAAGAAGACCGCAGCCGCGGTATTTACTTCACCCAAGATTGGGCCTCCATGCCCGGTGTCATGCCGGTTGCATCTGGTGGTATCCACATCTGGCACATGCCGGCTTTGGTGGAAATCTTCGGCGACGACTCCTGCTTGCAGTTCGGCGGCGGCACCTTGGGCCACCCTTGGGGTAACGCACCTGGTGCAACTGCTAACCGCGTTGCTTTGGAAGCTTGCGTCCAAGCTCGTAACGAAGGCCGCAACTTGATGCGCGAAGGCGGAGACATTATTCGCGAAGCTTGTAAGTGGAGCCCCGAACTGGCTGTTGCTTGCGAACTCTGGAAAGAAATCAAGTTTGAGTTCGAGGCAATGGATACCGTTTGATGATTTTGGGTTTGAGATTTTAGGTTTGAGGTCGCAAACTTGCTGGGAAGTCTTTATGTTTGAAGAAGATTTACTTGTAAGTTTGCATCGAAAATCTAAAATCCAAAATCTAAAATTTGAGGGAGCTGGGGTCAAAAATGGATCTCAAACAAGTTGCGAAAGACACCGCTAAGGTGCTGGCAAGTTACCTAACCTATCAATCCGTGCGGATAGTGGTCGCTCAGTTGAGCGAAACCAATCCTCCTCTGGCAATCTGGTTGAACGACTTTTCCACGAAGGCCAAAATCCAAGATGGAGAAGCTTACATTCAAGAGTTGCTGAGGGAAAATCAAGATTTAGGATTTCGGATCATGACTGTGCGAGAGTATCTGGCTCACGATGTGACAGAATATTTGCCAGAAATGGTTTCTACTGGCATTCAACAGGCGAATATGGAACACAGACGCCAGCATTTAGAGCGAATTACGCAACTTAATTGGTCTGTTTCTAGCAGTAATCCTGAAACATCAATAGATTCTGAACCGAATCTGGATAATTTGTCGAGTTAATCGATCGACTTGTGCGATCGAACACACACCTTAGAGATACAAAAAATGAAGACTTTACCGAAAGAGCGTCGTTACGAAACTCTGTCTTATTTGCCCCCGCTGACAGACGCGCAAATTGCCAAGCAACTCCAGTACATCCTGGATCAAGGCTACATTCCCGGCGTAGAATTCAACGAAACCTCTGCTGCTGAAATGCGCTACTGGACTTTGTGGAAGTTGCCTTTGTTTGGTGCTCGCAGCGTCCAAGAAATCATGGCTGAAGTTCAAGCTTGCCGCTCTGAAAATCCTAGTTGCTACATCCGCGTCATGGGTTTTGACAACGTGAAGCAGTGCCAAGTGCTGAGCTTCATCGTGCACAAGCCGAACACCAGAGGCTACTAAGCTTTAACATCCCTATTTTCTAGGGAAAAAGTTAGCTAAAACTTGAGGCGCGGGAATTCTCCCCGCCTCATTTTTTTATGGCGATGATGATTAGACTTATTAAATAAATCTTTGATTGATAGATCGACCGCAGATGAAAGGCAGATAAACACAGATCAACGCAGATAATTTCAAGATAGTCTCCGAATCAAAGCAAGATGTATCTTCTTCCGACTTCCATCGGACTTCTTCCTTCTTCTAGAGCTTGCAAATAGCTTTGAGGACTTGCAGCAACACAACTGAAGATTCTGGTTCCATCAAATTTAGCAAAGGCATTAACTGATAGCTTGAGGAATTTCCGCGCTGGATATTGACGAACTGATAGTGCATTCCGTTGGTTGTCAAACCCCAGATTGCATCTTGATATTTTAAATTTTGATAAGCATAGGTAAGCAGTTGGGATAAACCCGTAAATGCGTTGATTCCCGAGTTTTTAGTTTCAATTACCAAAACCCAAAAAGATATATCGGTTCTTATGGGTTTTAATTTGTTGACTGCCAAAATATCAAACCGCCCTTTAATAATTATGTCTTCATCTTCAATGCTAATTTCGGCAATGTCTTGTTCTAGACTAATTTTAATAGGTGGGCGGTAGAAGCCAGCTAATCGCATTAAGGGAAAAGTAGTCAGAGCTTGTACCAATCCTTCAGAAACGCGATCGGTTGAGATGTATTCATCGAAGTCATCCCGGATTTGTATAAGTTCCTGCTGTTCGTGTTCTGTTATATCTTCAAGGGATAACAGCGAGGTAAATGAGCTGTTGTACTGCTTTTCTAAGCCGAAAAGACGGTGGACTTCTCCTAATGTTAAATTTTTGGCATTAATAACTGTCATAATCTTCAAACCAATTAAGTCTCTATTGTAATTCTAACATATTCGCAAAAGTATGTTCGCAGCATCGGACTTCAGTCCTTAAGTCTGAGGCTGAAAGGACTTGCATTCCGATGCTGCGAACCTAATCTATCTGCTCCACTACAACTCCGTCAACTATTTCATAACCCCAACTAGAATGTCTGGCTGCAAGTTGTTTTGCCATGTCATATTCGCCCAAGATGCAAAATTCTGTTAACTGCTGAAAACCTAAACTTTTCTCGCGCTCCAATCTTTCCTGACGCAGCTTCTCTCTTTCTGGAGCTGAAGGATTTTGGCGCTCACTTCCCAGCGGATTGATATCGCTAACTCGTTTCATTTTAGCCTCATTAAAAAGGGATAGATTCTACAATTTCACCGTCAACTATTTCATAGCCCCATTCCGGGTTGGCAGCAATTTGTTTTTCAACTATACTTCGACCGAGAGGAGTTTGGTAAGCTTTTTGCAAAGAGGAAATACTGGGGATTTCGTCGGCGGTTGGCGGCTCTTTTTGTTCGACGAGTTGGGGCGGTTCTGCGATTGGTTCAGATGTGGATTGATTCAGGGCAAATTGCGGCGCGATCGCCCCTAATTTCTGCATCACGCTTTCTTTGGTAATTTGCGGTTTTTCGTTGAAGGAAGAGGGCAAATATGCGTTTTGTACGCCTTGGTTTTTGGCTTTGAGCGCATCGTCAGCAATACGATCGCACTTTCGCAAAAAACCCTCCCACAAATCCTTACCCAAAACCGGATTTCTCAAATCAGCGCGGGCTTTAGACACTGCTGCTTCCAGCGGTTCGCCTTTGTGTACGTAATACTGAATTCGCTCCTCCTCAAACGCCGGATAAGGCACTTCCGGCTCAATTTCCCACTCCCGCTTAACTTTCTGGCTTTCTCCTAAAGGAATTCCGGCAATAAATTCATCCCAAAAAGTCGAGGTTAAGCCCTTTGTCATGCTGTCAATAATTTTAAAAGCCCATCCCGAAGGATTGCCAAATCCTAAGTTGCGATTTCTGGCATATTCTTCTAAGGTTCGCTGAAAGTTATGCAGTTCAGCTTCGCAATTCCAAGGCCCGCTAAATCGGTAATTTGGATTGACTGCAACGGCTATTTGCTGGCGCGGTTGCCCGAAAAATTTGTCGGTTTTAACTTCATGATTTGGGGGTGAAGTTTCCGCAACTATTTCTACAGGGGGATTGTTGTTTTCGCGGATTGTTTGTGTTATAATATCAGCAGGATTAGCTCCAAAACAGCTCTTAAAATTTTCCTCAAAAGCGTCAAGATCCGCCCCGAGTTCAAGGGTTTCGGTGTTGGGATTTGTGGATTTTTCTTTCAGGAGCGATCGCACTTTCAGCAAGCGTCTCGCGATTTCTTGTTCTTCGCGATTTAAACCCGTGGCTTTTTCAATTTCGCCGCTGTTAGTTTTCACCCATTCGCCGGAGTTGGAATGTTGTGCTTGCCATTGCAATAATTGGCAAAGAAAAATGCTCGCCGTGACTCCCCCGGTAATTTGGGCGAGTTTGGGATAGTAGATGGCGGGATTTCCTAGATTTCCTAAAAATATTCCTATTTTCATTTTGTATATTCCTAAGTCCCGTAATAGTAGGGTGCGCCACAAGCACCTTACCCCGTAATTGTAGGGTGCGCCACAAGCGCCGAGAGCTCGACTAAAGTAGCATTGAGAAACTTAAGATTTTCTTTAAGCTTCTGTCTATTCCCGACTGAATGGAGTTTCTAGAGGAAAGATGGGGAGCGCGTATTCGATCGCCTGATTGACAGAACAGAGTTAAACGTAATAATAAATTATTTACTCTACATTTCCCCCCAAAATGAATCCAGAACGCCAAGAGGCTTATTTGAACTTGATCGAGCGAGTGCTTACCTGTCCCAACGGCCAAGAACCAGAGGTTTTAAGTTCCTGTTCCGATTTAATAGATGCGGGATTTGTGCAGATGCTAATCCAGATATCGGCTTCCATGGCCCGCGAAGGTGATGCAGATACTGCTAATTTTTTAGTGCAACTTGCTCGTTTGCTGGGGAAATCTTTGGGTTTGTCGCCGGATTTGGTGCCTGCTGGGTACAGCAGCGCACAGCGGTAGATAAAAGTACGCGCGGCGTAGCTATCGTCCGCTGGAATCGCCTCGTTGTATCATGTTTTGGGAAATCGGGGCGATTTTTAACTGTATCGATGGCTTTACAGTTTATATTCGAGAGGCTCACAAAAATCATTTACCCCAGTTTTAAATACATAAATAATCACCGATGTCACCAAAATCTGCGGGCAAGTTTTTGCGGCGACTAAATCTCTAAATGCAGCATTCAATTGTCCGTTTGTCAAGTCTTCTTTTACCTCAGATTTGCAGATAGCAACGCGGCATCTTTTTGCCAATCCGTCCAGCCAATTTTCAGAGATATTCGGTTCTTGTCCGGCTTGAATTGCTAGAGATATCGCTGCATCTTCGATGTTGCCTTCGCAATCTTCGATTTCGTCTAGCGCTTTTAGGGCTTCGGGATATTCGGCTAATTGCGATCGAAATTGGGCAATTTCTTGTGAGGTAATAATCACCATAAGATTTTCCTGTGTTCTCTGCGGGCAGAATAAGTTTAGCAGTTAAAAGTGATATTATAGCATTTTTTTGCTTGAGGTTGGGATGCGGCGATCGAAATTAATTAATTTTTCAACTGATATTTGGCACTTCGCAATAGTCGGCTAGGGTTTAAACCCTGGTCTCAAAGCGGAAGTCCACGCGATGAGGACTGATGTTAAAATTGATTAGTTTCGCCTGTCATTGCGAAGGTCGCGAAGCAATTGCAGAGACTGGGTGATGGATCTGTCATTGACAGAAACAGGCGCTAAAATAGGTTTGCAGGACTCATATTTCTCGGGAGTCAGAAAAAATGACAACAGTTACTTTAAACTTAGATACTGTCGAACTAACAGACGAACAGTTTTACCGTTTGTGCCAGATGAATCGAGATTGGCAATTTGAACGGACAGCGAAAGGAGAAATCATCATTATGTCACCAGTAGGCGGAGTTAGCGGCAATCGAGAAGCCGATTTAATTGGCTTAGTTTGGCTGTGGAATTACCAAAGACAGCTAGGGAGAGTGTTTAGTTCTTCGACAATTTTTCGGCTGCCGAATAACGGAGACCGTTCTCCCGATGCGGCTTGGGTTAGCTTAGAAAGATGGTCGGCTTTGACAGCAGAAGAACGGGAAAAATTTCCGCCAATTTGTCCTGACTTTGTAATTGAATTGCGCTCGCGTACCGACCCGCTGCGCCCGCTTCAGGAGAAAATGCAGGAATATCTCAACAGCGGCTTGCGTTTGGGTTGGCTGATTAATCCTCAAGACGAACAAGTAGAAATTTATCGCCCTAATCGCGATGTAGAGATTGTACAATTTCCTGTAAGTTTATCGGGAGAAGATGTTTTGCCCGGATTTGTTTTGAATTTGCCGATGATTTGATTTTTTTATATAAAATGTTTGTAGTGAGGACTTTAGTTTTCTTCCAAATCTGAGGACTAAAGTCCTCACTACAAAGCAATTTTGTTTGTCTCGTTTGAGGCGAGATAATATTACATCACAGTTTTTGAGTTGCCAATTCTATTTTCTTCGGACAAATATCATCATCGTACCAACCAGTCAAAGCCACAGCCAAAGCATCCGCAGCATCATCGGGTTTCGGAATGTAAGCTAACTCCAACTCCCGCGCTACAGCTTCTTGCACTTCCGATTTATCAGCATTGCCGCGCCCGGTCAAAGCTTGCTTAATTTGAGCGGGCGTAAACTCGAACAGCGGCACTCCGCACTGAGCTAATACTAGCGTCAAAACGCCCCGCGCTTGCGCTACAAGTATGGTATTTCCCATTTTGTAAAAAAACAGTTTTTCGGCAATTGCTAAATCTGGTTTGATCTCGTCAATTACCGCGTGCAAATCTTCGTAAATTGTTTTCAGCCGCTGTCCCATTTCCTCCTTGGGCGTTGTTTTAATCACGCCGCAATCAATCATGGAAATGCTGTTTTGGTCTTGTTTTCCTGGGACAATTTGACAGGAAATTGCGCCGTATCCGAGATGTGCTAAGCCCGGATCTAATCCTAAAATTCGTTTTTCCATTAACCCTTATTCAGTGTTTATCTGTCCGCTCAAATCCGTTAATCGTACTACACAAGCTGGCGCACAGATGCTCCCTTCTCAATTATTCAATTCTTTAATATAAGACTAATTTGAAAAGTCTTGCTATAGTTATAGAATTTATCTGTGATTTGCATAAGTCGGGGCCGGACACGGCCAGGCTGTTTCTCTACAGATGATATCCTCTAATTTTGGTGGTAGCAATGGTATAAGTTTGTTGGCAAAGCCCAAGCAAGTCGTTTGGATCAAGCTTGTTTGCTTACTTTGAAGGCTCTACCCACAGCAATTATTCTGACTGTAATGCTACGATATCTTCACATCTACCAGAAATTCTACGGTATACCAAGCTCAATACTACTGCCAACCGGACACGGATCGAGTCAATAGCCGATCGCGCGCGCATTTTTGGCTCGACTGGGGTTAACCCCACTCGGCGGAGGCGATCTGTACTCGATACGCAGGTAAGATGGGCGCGAGGTATCGCGATCGCCCCTGCATTTGCATTCAGCACAATGTTCAGGCATACTGCATAATTAAAAAGCTTTATTTTTAGTCCATAACCCCCAACCATGAGAACTTACTACTGCGGCGAACTGCGAAGCGAACACATCGGAGAGACTGTCACCCTTTACGGCTGGGTGGATCGCCGCCGCGATCATGGCGGGGTGATTTTTCTCGACGTGCGCGATCGATCGGGTATCGTGCAAATTGTCAGCGATCCTGAACGCACCCCCGATTCCTATCACGGGGCTGAGGCTTTACGCAGCGAATACGTGGTTAAAATTACCGGGCGAGTCACCAGCCGCCCCGAAGAGTCCCTCAACCCGAAATTGCCTACGGGTGAGGTGGAAATTTATGCTGACGAAATTGAGTTGTTGAATGCGGTTCGCAAACAGTTACCGTTTCAGGTGGCGACGGCGGAAAATGAAAGCGTGCGGGAAGATTTGCGGCTGAAATATCGCTATTTGGACTTGCGGCGCGATCGCATGAGTCGCAATTTGCAGCTTCGCCACCAAGTCGTCAAAGCCATGCGCCGCCACCTGGAAGATGTGGAAGGTTTCATGGAAATTGAAACGCCGATTTTAACTCGCGCGACTCCCGAAGGTGCGAGAGATTATTTAGTTCCCAGCCGCGTCAATCCCGGTGCATGGTATGCTTTGCCGCAGTCGCCGCAGTTGTTCAAACAATTGTTAATGGTGTCTGGTTTCGACAGATATTATCAAATTGCCCGCTGTTTCCGCGATGAAGATTTGCGCGCTGACAGACAGCCGGAATTCACGCAATTGGACATGGAAATGAGTTTCATGTCTGTGGAAGAAGTAATTGCCTTAAATGAAGGTTTAGTCTGCCATATTTTCCAAACTGTGAAAGGCATTGAATTGCCTTGTCCTTTCCCGCGTTTGACTTACGCGGAAGCAATGGATCGCTACGGTAGTGACAAACCAGACACTCGCTTCGGTTTGGAATTAGTGGATGTTTCCGATTTGATGAAAGACTCGGGATTTAAAGTATTTTCCGGGGCGGTTGCTGCGGGCGGAATTGTGAAAGTTTTGCCGATTCCGGGCGGGAATGATGCGATTTCTAACGTGCGGATTAAACCTGCAGGCGATTTGTTTAAGGAAGCCAGCGAAGCCGGTGCGAAGGGATTGGCTTACATCCGCGTGCGGGATAACGGCGAAATTGATACGATAGGCGCAATTAAGGATAATTTGACGGAAGCGCAAAAACAGGAATTGCTCGATCGCACCGGCGCGCAACCAGGTCATTTGCTGTTATTTGCTGCTGCCGACGCCACAACTGTCAATAAGACTTTAGATAGATTGCGTTTGTTTGTCGGTAATGAATTGGGATTGATTGACAAAGACAAGATGAATCTGCTGTGGGTGACAGATTTCCCGATGTTTGAATGGAACGCCGATGAGAAGCGTTTGGAAGCATTGCACCACCCGTTTACCGCACCGCATCCCGATGATATTGACAATTTGAAAACAGCCAGAGCTCAAGCTTACGATTTGGTATTAAACGGTACAGAAGTCGGCGGCGGTTCTCTGCGGATTTATCAGCGGGAAGTTCAGGAAAAGGTGTTTGAGGCGATCGGCTTATCGACTGAGGAAGCTTACAATAAATTCGGCTTTTTGTTGGATGCGTTTGAGTATGGAACTCCGCCCCACGGAGGCATTGCTTACGGTTTGGATCGGTTGGTGATGCTGTTGGCTGGTGAGGAATCGATTCGCGATGTCATGGCGTTTCCGAAGACGCAGCAAGCCGGGTGTTTGTTGACGAATGCGCCGTCTAGTGTGGATGAGAAGCAGTTGAAGGAGTTGCAAGTGCGATCGACTTATACGCCCAAGTCATAAGCCGATCGGGACTTAGGCAAAGCCTATGTGTCATGCTGAGAGAAGGGAAGCATCTCGCTGGATGCTTCACTAGACTGCGTTTTGTTCAGCATGACAGACACGATTCTGCGTCCTGGACTGTGATTGAGTCAAAACTTTGGCTGATACTGTATGCTAGAGTTACATTCCAGGTCTTGAGACTAAAAACGCTATAATTAGCATAATCGAAAATAGGTAAAAACGATGTCAACAGTTTATCGTTTAAAAGCCAGCGAACTCAATCATCATTTTTTAGAACAAATCAAGGCGACTTTTGGAGATAAAGAGATTGAAATAATTGTTTCTGAGTGTGATGAAACCGAATATCTTTTGAAATCAGAAGTCAACAAAAATCGACTTTTAAAAGCTATTGAAAATGTTAAAGAGGGGCAAAATTTAGTTGAAGTTAATTTACATAATTTGCAAGGAGCAGAAGAATTGTTTTTGAATCTTCTGCTTTTGCAGATTTTAATGAATGGGCAAAATTAGACAAAAAGATTTATCGCAAAATTGTAGAATTGATTAAAGATATAGACCGCTCACCTTTTGAAGGATTGGGAAAACCTGAACCTCTGAAATACGAGTTAAGTGGTTTTTGGTCTAGGCGCATTGATAACGAACATCGTTTAGTTTACCAAGTTACGGATCGAGAAATTGCGATCGTCGCTTGTAAGTATCATTACACTGAATAGATGTGATTGCGTTTCCGAAGACGCAGCAGCCGGGTTGTTTGCTGACAAATGCGCCGTCTGGTGTGGATGAGAAACAATTCACAGAGTGCGATCGACTTATACGCCCAAGTCATAATTATGAAACACCTTGACAATTTAACTATTTGTAGATTCCCGACTTTTTAAAGAACTCGGGAATCTGGATAATTGTTTTTTTTAGGTAGGCTTACTTATCGGGACTTAAACAAATTTTCAACCCAAACCAATCCCAAACAGGCTTTATACGCCATAAATGGAAGTTGTTTCCTTTATAGCGTGTTTGTTGATGTGAAAGCGTCAACTACAATCGATTGTATAATGATTAGCACTGATTTTTTGTTGAAGCCCTCCTATGCTATAATTATAAAGGTAGCTTCAACTTAACTCTCTATGGCTGACTCTCACTACTTTATTAAAAACTTAATCAATGATGTCGAAAGGGGAAGAATTAGAATTCCCTCTTTTCAACGGGGTTTTGTTTGGGAACCCAGTCGAGTTTCCTACTTCATAGACAGTATTTATAAAGGTTTCCCTTTTGGTTCTGTATTACTTTGGAGAACTAGAACTCCTTTACGGACTGAAAGGAATCTCGGTCCCTATAAACTTCTTGATAACGATCCTGAATATCCCATAGATTATGTACTTGATGGGCAACAGAGAATAACTTCTATTTTTGGTATATTTCAAAGTTCTCTTATTGCTGACCAGGGAGAAAACACTAATTGGACTAATCTGTTTTTTGAAATAAATAGCGAAGAATCTGTCCCCTTTCAATATTTGGAAGATTTTACCAATTATGATGCTACAAAATTTTTCCCGCTCAAGTATGTTTTCGATGCTCCTAAGTATAGGCAAGTTACTAGAAACTTAGATGAGAGTTTAGCACAAAAGATAGACGAGCTAGTGTCAAGATTTAACCAAGCCAAAATTCCTGTAGAACGATTTGAAAATGAAGAACGGAAATATGTTGCAACCGTTTTTGAGAGGATCAATCGGCAAGGGGTCGAATTAGATACTTTTCAGCTTTTGTCGGTTTGGAACTGGAGTGAAGATTTTGACTTACAAGAGAAGTTTAGAGAACTTACTGAAGAACTGGAACCATTCGGCTTCAAAGAGGTAGGCTCTAATTTGCTTCTCAAATGCTGCTCTGCGGTAGCAATGAATAGTGCCGATCCAGAAGATTTTATGGAACTTCCTGGTAGTACAGTACGAGAAAAATTTGATGAAATTCGGACAGGCATATTCAGGGCTATTGACTTTTTGAAGGATGAGCTAAATGTTTTCAGTCTTAAGCTTTTACCAATGGAAAACATATTACCCGTTTTAGCCTCGTTCTTCGCTTCGCCACAAAAACAACCACCTCCTATACCTGATGAGCAATACAAAACTATCAAGAAATGGTTTTGGCGTTCATGTTTTTCTCAAAGATATGCAAGAGGAGGACCTAAGAGTACCGCTGTAGATTTGGCAGAAGTACAAAATCTTAAGGCAGGCAAACCTCATAAACTTGGAGACTTTGACATATCCTTAGATACTAGCTTCTTTCTTAAAAACTCGTTCCGAATGTCTACAGTTGCAACAAAAACCTTTATTATCCTTTTAGCACAAGGAAAACCCTTAAACTTTATTCAAGGTACGAATATATCTTTGCAAGAGGTTTTATCCCAAGGTAATCGAAAGGAATTTCATCATATTTTTCCCAGAGCTTACTTGGAACGTCTGGAAAAGTATAACGATGAGCAAATTAATTGTTTGGGAAACTTTTCATTACTTGCCCGAACTGACAACAATAAAATCAGCAATCAACCACCTAGCAAATACCGTACTGAGATGCCTGCTGACGCTAAAATTTTTCAGGAGATAATAGTAACACATTTCTGCCCTGTCAATACGTTCACTGATGACGACTATGATAGCTTTCTGGCATTAAGGTCTGAATCGCTACTTCAAAAAGCAAAAGAACTTTCCCAAATTGTTTAGTTGATAAAGTTCTTGCAGTCTAGCTGTCTGCTGATACATCTTTTTATAAGTGCAATCTGCCTTGATTGTTATGGTCTAACGGGACTCAGACAAAAACTGAATCCAAAATGGCTTTAAACCTAGATAGAGAAATGTCTAGTCCTCTTAGAAGGGTAAGCTCGCTCACGCCAGAAAACCGGATTGGCGATCGCCCTTCAATGAGATATAAAGACCGATCGCACTTCACAAAAAAAGTGCGATCGCCCTCAAATATTACTCTTTCCAGTAACGGGTTAAAATCCGTATTACCTCACCCGCTAGAGGCGATGGTAGAGGCGGGCTCCATTCCCCAACTTCTGCAAAACCTAAAACGTGCAGCAGATTAACGATGCTGTCTACCGCTTTAGGAACGCCGCACAACAGCAAACGAATCGGTTGCTTACCTTGAGGTACGTCAGGAATTTCTTCCCGGAGTAGTTCGGGAACTGACTTTGGCTGTGATATCATAGAGTTTGAATTACACGAATAGTGGAATTGCGATCGCCCTCAAGTTTTCCAGGCCAGGGGCGATCGCTTTTCCGTTTGTACATCCTCAGTCTAGTTCAATCGCTGCCGTTTGTCAATCGTTACGACAAAATAAATGGTTGCAGCGACAATTTATGGGAGAGTCAAGGTTGCAGAATGGTAACATCAGCTTGCAAAGTTATCGCTAGCAGTTGAGCATCAGCAGTGATCCGTTGGAAATTGGCAGTTGTGATGGCCGATCGCAATATCAGCAATAAAGAATTGGCTGCTTTAATTGGGATGCACCCAACTTCTGTGTCTAAAATCAAAACCCGTCGCCGACTCACCAGAATTGACGAAGCAACCCTTAGCGCTTTGTGCAGAGCACTGAACTGTCAGCCTGGGGATTTAATGGTGTATGAGGAGGACAATCCCGATGACTTAAAATGACATGGTAAAAACGCTACCTATTACTTACTCTTGGCCAGATGAATGTCTATTTCCTGCTTCAGCTCGGTCGGTCAAATTCAGCAACCTGTTTTTGACGAAGAGATGTAATCGCTAAGACTAAAACACTTAACGTAAGGCCTAAAATCGCATAACTCGGTAGTGAAAAAATAGTTACTTTAAACAAATAAGGCAATTCCCCCCCCTTCCAGTTCCACCGCTTTCCTAGAAACACCAACAGCCCGCCATGAATCACTGCGGTTTGCACCATGACACAGCCAACGCCCAATAACCAAACCGACATTCTTTGCCTAGAGAAGGCACAATTTTTAATCTGAAAACATAAATCGTTCAGCAAAAAAACAACCGCCGGTGCTAACATCACAGAACTGGTTGGCTGAGAATAGTTGATAGCAATACTCAAAGTAGAAATTAGCACCATTTCAGATAAGTCAACTTTTTGTGACCAAGCATTGCGAGATTGTTTTTTGTAAAAATACCAACTCACTAAACCAACTAGCACCAGAATAATCGAGTCAGAAAATAGCTTCGCCACGAAGGGACTATCGGGGAAAAATCTCGGCCCCATAACCCTTAAATCAAGGCGACTCATAGAAATATAAGCATTATTCGATGGATCGTTGAGCCAGAGTGGAAATCCACGAGTCGCATCCTGTATAAATCCTGTTAAGGAGTTGCCCGTTACAGCTAGACCTATAACTGTCAAAAAAGTTACCGTGACTATTGATATAAAAACTAGCTGAAACCGTCTTTTGATTAAAAAATAAGGAATAAACAATATAACTAAAGTGGGTTTAAAAAGGGCTATTCCTAATAAAGCTCCTGCAATTATATCCCGATCTTTTCTAGCATAAATAAACATCCCTAACAGCAGAACGGCAATAAAAGTTGCCACATTGCCAACTTGAAGGTCGAAGACAAAACCGTAGAGGAATGCAACTGATATACTACAAATAGTCCGAAAAGCTCGTGAGTGCGACACCAACAAGATATTCGCTCCCCATAAAACAAAACCTGTGGCAATAAGATGCAGCCAAGTCCAGATAGTGAATGCAGTCTTCATCGGGAAATAGCCCACAAACCAGAGGGGAGGAATGATATTAGGTGGATAAACAAAAGATGGAATAAACCCACACACTTTAGTGATGCTACAGAAACCGATGTTAAACACCTCGACATTAAAGGGGCTCAAATGCTGATGGGCTAATCTACTCGCTACATAAAACCACTTAAAATCCCAGTAAGGCGGATCTGGCCGCTCAGTCAGATTGTAAACCAACCAACCCGTATAACAGAGAAATCGCGTAAGAACTAATACAATAACTGCTTGCAAAATAAAGTAAACAATAGGTTGACGAAAAAACTGAGTCAACCTTTGGCTCGAAGGATGTTTTAAAAACAAAGAATCTTGCCATGCTGTTTTTTCGCTATCTAATCGCCAATTAAAATTGAGAAACAAAGCGACTGCAATGAGAATAATTACATTCCAGAATCCAAAGCTAATCATAACAAATAATTTTAATAAATTTACTATTTGATAATATCACAACCAGAAATCCTCAACTAAAAATCAGCATTTAAACCTAAAACATAGACTTTTATTCCCCGTTTAAACCTAACTCTCTCTTCTCTCTTTTCTCTGCGTCCTCTGCGCCCTCTGCGGTAAAAAAAAAATCTTATTCCCAAACAAAATAGCATTGCCATCTAAAAGCCCGATCGCACTTTTGCCCCTTGTAACCCTGTTCGCCCCCAAACATATGCGTTAACCTAGTTGACTACAACTTGTACCGCACTCCCCAACTAAATTCATGCTTTCCCGCATCAAAGAAGTAGCCGCCACCCTAGCACCCCGCTTAATCGAAATACGCCGGCACATCCACTCGCACCCCGAACTCAGCGGTCAAGAATATCAAACCGCCGCCTACGTAGCCGGAGTGCTCGCTTCCAGCGGAGTCCGCGCCATTGAGGGAATCGGCAAAACAGGAGTGCTCGGCGAACTCAAAGGCCACAGCAGCGAGTCCCGGTGGCTGGCAATTCGCACCGATATGGACGCTTTACCGATTCAAGAACGCACAAACTTAGAATTTGCCTCCCGCAACGAGGGAGTCATGCACGCCTGCGGCCACGACATCCACACCACCGTCGGTTTGGGCGCAGCCATGATATTGTCTCAGCTAGGCGAAAAATTGCCCGGTCACGTCCGCTTCTTGTTTCAGCCGGCGGAAGAGATTGCCCAAGGTGCTCAATGGATGATTAAAGACGGGGCGATGCAAGATGTTGAGGGCATTCTCGGAGTGCACGTTTTCCCGACGATTCCCGGCGGTTGCGTCGGTATCCGCCACGGGGCCCTGACGGCGGCGGCAGATGACCTAGAATTGATTGTGATTGGCGAATCCGGCCACGGTGCGCGTCCCCACGAGGCGATCGATGCAATTTGGATAGCTTCTCAGATAATTACCACTTTGCAGCAGGCAATTAGCCGCACGCAAAATCCTTTGAGGCCTGTGGTTTTGACGATCGGGCAAATTAGCGGCGGACGTGCGCCGAACGTGATTGCCGATCGCGTAAAATTGCTGGGAACCGTGCGATCGCTGCATCCGGAAACCCACGAAAAACTGCCGGCTTGGATCGAACAAATTGTCTCCAGCGTTTGCGAGACTTACGGCGCTAAGTACGAACTCACCTACAAGCGCGGCGTGCCCGGAGTCCAAAACGACCCAAAACTCACTCAATTAGTCGAAACTGCGGCTTTAGAAGCTTTAGGGCGATCGCGCGTTCAGATTTTACCAGAACCATCCCTCGGCGCGGAAGATTTTTCAATGTATTTAGAACACGCGCCGGGAACGATGTTTCGCTTGGGAGTGGGACTGGCTGACAAACCGAACTATCCCCTCCATCACCCGCAGTTTGAGGTGGATGAAGCCTCAATTGTGACCGGCGCTGTCACCTTGGCCTATGCCGCCTGCCAATATTGGAAGCAGCAAGCAAGTAAGTGATATCGTTTCTAATCGCAGTTGTAGGGTGTGTCGCGATCGACAATCCCTCAACTAATAGCGACAATCTAATAGATCCGCACCTTACCCAATATTTACTGTAGCTGTAGGGTGTGTCGCGATCGACAATCCCTCAACTAATAGCGACAATCTAATAGATCCGCACCTTACCAAATAGCTAACTAACCGTAGGGTGCCCAGCGGGGAAAAATGTTTAGTCTGTGGTCGTTACATTCAGCCGCTCGGCACCCTACAATAAAAACTAAAACCCTTGATTGTACAGCCAAGTTATGATACTCAATTAAGTAGATGGGTGCAAAAAACATATATATGTCCGAAGAGAGCGAAACGAAGTGAAGCGACGCACTTCGCTTCCGGTTACGAGAGTTTTACATTCTGTTACATACCACGGTTTATTTGCGCCTACCTACTTACTTGTATGCGATTCAATTAATTGATGAGTGGAATTAAGCGCCAAATCACCCTTGACAGCCGGCACATTGCTAAACACCTGCCAGACACGCCACAAATGAGAAGATTGCTAAATAAAGGACGTGCTGCTCATATTTTTAACGATGAACCTACGATGAATCAGGTAGCTCAAGCCATAATAGAAGATGGAGACTTTACAGGTACGATTCGGGGCTACGATCGTTATGGTATGTTTTTTATTGAATCAATTGGTTATAGAGTTGACCCGGATGGTAGCCGTCTGTTACTTTACTACGGAGAGATAAAAGTTGATGCAGAAAACCGATACCACGTTACGCCTCGAACCCGACGTAGTGAAGAATAACTGGGAGTTTACAGAGGTATGGATCGATCCAAATCTTTCACCTCCTTATCTGCTTTTGTTACTAGGTGATGCTGAGGGGAATTGTCGAATCTACGATCCGGCTGAGGGTTATAAAGTTGTGTTTTCTAGTAAGAGTTATGATGAGGCGCAGTATTGGCTTTTAGAAGATGAGTATGAGCCTGTAGAAGGGCGACTGAGAGTGTCGGAGTTAGTTTGAATGATGCACGTTGAAGGGGCGATTCCCACGGGATAGCTGCGCTTCACGCGCTTTTGCTCTCATGCCTCACTCTATTAACTTATCGTCAGCAATAAGTATGATATAATTGAAAATACGATCTTTGTAAAAGCCATGTCTCAAGCAACATTAACTGATGTTTCCTTAGATCCAATATTAGAGCGCTTGACGCAACTTGCCCAACTAGAACCTGACTGGGATTCTTATGGTGCATTAGCAGTTTCGCCCGTTGCTTTTGTAAAAGCCTGTCAGTTGCTTATTCATATCAAATACTCTCTTTCGCCTTTAGTTGGCGAGCTAATTTTACCCTATGATGCAGCACCAATTGCTAATGGTAGCCTACAACTGGAATGGCGAAGCCCATACGGCAATCTAGAAGTGGAAATTAAACCTGATATGAGTTTCAGCTATCTACTAATTAAGGGAGAAGGAAACGAGAGAAAATTTGAGGAGAAAAACGAGGTATCATTATCTGAAGTCCTGAATGTGGTGTCTCAGCTATTGATTCCATAAGTCAGGATGAGATAATGCTAGAAGAAATTGCAGACAATGAGATTCTTTATCGTCGGATTCCTCATGTACATCTTTATGAGGATGGTACTGTAAAATCAGTTGCTTTCCAGGTTAGAGGAAAACCTGATAACAGTATCTCAGTTGAGTTGGCGAGGCTAACAACTCCCCAGGAAGTTTTAGCCCGTGCGAGAAATCCTGACACTACAAAAGTGGGTGTGTTGGTAGCAGGATATGCCCGTTCTTTAGGTTTCATTATCCGCCACGATCCCTTGCAGGATAATCCAGCTCATTGTCTTATTGAGGGGGAAAACAATAAAGTCAAGTGTAAACTCTTGGCTGAGGCTACAACTATTTTGACTTTGCCTGAGTAAAGGCGATCGCGCTTTTTGACAATTTGGGATGTAAGGGCGATCGCTCTTTTTCAGATTCAAGTATTCGGATTAGCTGTTGCCTGCGTGATGTACTGGATAATCCCGTCAAAATTCTTACGGATTTCTGCCAGTTGTTTTACCCCAGTATTAGAAGCAGAAATCGCTTCCTCTTCCTTCAGACGAGCGGCTGCAATTTGCTTCTCAATCTCTCCGTAAACTTGTTGCTCAAATTCTCGCAACTGCCCTTCAATTTGATTTTCGAGGTTTTGAGCTATCGCGATAAACTGACTTGTAATTTCGCTTCGAGCCTCAGCCATTTTCTGCTCTTGCTCCTGTTCTTGTTTGGCTTTATAAAATTCCGCTCCGATTGAAACTAATGTTAGAAGAGGGCCGACAAACATAGCGACATTAGCAATGTCTTTAGCAATGTTGACTGCTTGCCAAGGTCGAAAGTTAAAGCCGATAAATTCTCCGACAGTCAAAACAGTTTTATGGAGATTGCTTCCTACTACATCCATAGAGCGTAAAAAACCCCCTCCAGCAGTAGGTAAAAACCCTCTTGTCCCTAAGTCAGTAAGTTGACTTACATCAAGTCCTACTTTTTCTCCAACTTGGAAAAGCATTTCAACTTGCTCTATCAGTCGATTCCTATCGTCATTTTGTATAGATACTTTTTGGTTGACCTGCAAACGGGCTACAAAAGCCTGGACTAAATTACTTTGCAGTATATCTTTAACTTCATCTTGTATTGACTCAACTGCTGCCTTCACAGCTTGTTCCATTTCGCGTCCAGCTCTCTCATAGTGTTGTTGTACCTTACTTTCAGCCTGTTTATTAAGCATCTCAAAGTTATCTTTGCCACCAACTGCTGAGGCTAGGATTCTTCCTTCATTAACAACTGCTGATGACAATAGTAGTGCTATGCTATGAATCTTGGTACGGAGACGATCGCGCTCTTTACGCACTGTGCGAGATAACCGTGTCAGCACTTCAAAAAAAGCAGAATCTTCGCTAGAGTTGCGAGTAAAGCTCAACTGAGCCTCATCCACACAGCTTAGAGCAATTCGGACAGGTGTATCAAAACGAGCAAGGGAGCCACGACGCTCTACAAACTGATTGAGAGCATCAATAAAAGTTGGAAATCGGCTGATGTCCGTCAGAAAATCATCTTTATCATCAATGCCTTCACAGTAGTCTTTGGCATCGATAAAGCAGATCGGAAATTCATCAAGACTGTAAGGCTTCAGTGCATCAGCAAGACTTTTGCGGTAGTTGGCAATTTTTTGCTCTTCTTCTCCTGCTTCATCAGACATTTTATTGATAACCAGCATCATTTTCCAGCGATAGCCTTTTTCATAGGCTAATTTCTTAAAATTCTCTGCTGTCAACGAGTCAAAGAGCATATAGGTGAGGCAGAAAACCAGTAAGTCAGATTTATGAATGGCATCATAAGTAATTTCATCGTGATCTTGGCGGTCTGTAAAAAGTCCGGGTGTATCAATTAGCTTGATGTCGTTCCAGTCATAATTGGTAGTTTTATCAGTAGCAATATCAGCATCAATGCGGATATCCCGCCGTCCTGTCATGGCAGAAATTATAGTTGATTTACCTGCACTGTACTGACCAACAAAAGCTACTCCCAGAATCCCCTGCTCTCGATAATATTTTAATTCATCACGCACTTTTTTGCGGATAGCTGTTAGTTCGGGTGTGTTTCCCTGAGCCAGTAAGTTGTCAAATTTTACTAGGGTCTTTTTGAAAGATGCACCGACATCGGCAGCTTTAAAGTTGGGGGTGTTCTGAGTCATGGTAGTTTAGTTTTTTTTGGTAGATTTGAGATAGCTAAAGGAAATATCCTCTTGAAGGATGTGTTTGATATCCTCTAGTAATTTTAGTCGCTGAACTTTCGATTTTGTTACAATCTTCATGTTACGCCCGAAATCTCGGTGAACTTTAGCAATGGTTTCGGCGATCCGCTCATCTGTGAGAGGTTCGTTTTCTTCAACACACCAGTCAATAATTCGCTTGGCATAAGCACGATTTAGATAATTTTCTGTCTCTGATAACTTCTTTTTTGCTTCTTCAAGCTGAGTCGCGATCGCCTCTAGTCCTTGAATTAGCTCCGCAAAGTAGGCATCAATATTCACGGCAACAGCATCACAAAACTTGCTGAAGTTAGCCTCAGCGTCTCTGAGTGTGGCTTGCTTATGCTTGCTCAATTGCTCATTTAGTGAAGTTGAAATGTTTTTAACAGCCTCGCTACGCTTTTGATCTTTTGATTTAAAGCGATCGGCAAGCCAATTGATCATCAAACCACTAACCATTACGATTGCAGTCGCAGCAAGCGCAGGTAAACCAAGAGGTGTTAAAGCTAGTCCTGCTAAAGGTATAAGAAGAATGCTACCTATTTTAAAAGCTAGTTTATTGAAAGTCTTAGAATCCTGCTCGACAAATTGAAAGTTACCACCTTCTAGTTGAGCAATTAGTTTTAATTCATTTCCGACTTCTTCAAGAACTTCCTGAACTTCTTTGTTAAATTTTTCGCCATTCTCTTGAGATGCGGCTTTCAGGCGTTCCTCAAATCGGATAGACTTTAATTTTTGTTCCCATCCAGACTTCATTTGATTTTCCTTGGATTCCCAATAAGCCTCAGCAAAGGATGGAATAGCATTGATAGCATCTTGAAAAATTGATACGATTTGTTGCTGTAAAGATTCACGGCTGTCCCTTCCTGCTCTATGGATTTGCTTTTCGATCGTCTGACGCTTATTTTTCAGCGTCTCTGTCAATTTTTCATAGACTAAAGCTTGTTGATTTACCCACTTATAAGGATTATCAATTGCGCCTACGGTAGAACCTAGAAGAGTTTGAGAGCGCCGAATTGCGCCATGATTAACCAGAGATACACGAATTAAATCAAGAAAATCCTGCATCCGACTTGCCTTAAAAAGCTCCTGTTTCTTCTTTGCGTGTTCTGGTTCGCGGGAAAGCTGCGCCGCCAGCAACATCACAGGAACAATATCGAAGTAGTCATTAGCATAATGCTCTTGGGCGTAGCGACGGATACGATCAATGTGTCCACCTAGCCCACTTTGACCATCCATCACAAACACTTTATCGGGGTTCTTTAAGAAATGCTCCAGCCGTCGAGAATCGCGTAAGTTATTCTTGACATTCAGTAGAATAATTAATGGCTTGGCTTTTTCCTTTAGTAACCGCAAGAAAGCAAACTCACTCTCTTGGATACTGTCATTTGTCACGACATAACAAATTACATCTGACTCGTCGATAATACTTTTAGCAATTTCTTCATCACTTTTGCCACCGGGAGCGCCAATCCCAGGAGTATCAATGATGCGGATATTCTTCCACTCGTACACCCGATTAAACCGAGTTGTGCGCTGCTTGCCTACACCGATCGCATCCCATCCATCATCTGTAACGATGGCGTGAAGAGTGCTTTTCCCCGCCTTAGTTTTGCCCATAAATGTGATGCTGAAATGATTGAGAGCGCGTTCCTTGGCCCGAAGCGACTCCCGTACACCCTCAATTTCTTTAATAATCTCGGCACTCAGAGAGTTTCTAGTATCCTCAAGTTGCTTGGCGACTTCCTTAGCAGTGGTAGCCTGACCTTTACCACCTGTTTTATGTTTGATGTCTTCGATAGCCAGTTGAATATTTTTGCCCAAATTGGAAAGTGCTAGTAAAGCTCTTTTAAGTGCCAATTCGGCAAATTTGTAATCTTCATCAGCGATGACTGCACACTGACGAATTGCCTCGTCATATTCTGGCCCAGTTAACAGGATTTCCCGTCGTATTTGCTCAACTTTTTGTTCACTCCCAGTGAGTTTTGCTACATTATCCACCAATGCGCGTGAAAGGAGAGAATCAGCCCCTTTAAGGAAACGCGCACCGATAGAGAGTTTCTCTTGCTGATTGTCTTCGCCTATAAATCGGGTATCAGTGAAGGCTCCTACTTCTGCAAGCTGTCGCTGTATTTCTCCCGTTGGCCAGTTCCAAATCCGTGCTACTTGTTCCGCCATCTCCCGCTCTAATGCTGAACAGAAACCGTCAACATAGGCGATCGCCAACATTTGCGACATGGCCTCACTTTGCTCACCGGGCAACACTTTCCGAGCTAAATCCTCTACAGAAAGCTGGTTTTCGTCTTGAGCCAGAATTTTTTCCATCTCAGCGAGAGTGCGTTGAGAAGCGCCGATCTGCGTTGCTAGTTCGCGTAGTGCTTTCGACTCTTCACTGTGAATCTGCTGATCCGCACATACCATGTGCGTGACTAATAGGAATGGGTAGTCTAGGTGTTCGGTGGTTTTTGAGATTAGGTCAGACATATTAATTTATTCAATATTTGGATTGGTCACAGTAAATCAATCACCCAAAGACACGTTTAGCTCCCAGTTTTTTTCCTCCATCTCTTGATATGAGTATGTCAGATCGCCTCGCCTACCGATCTGAATTGTGTAAAACTCTGCTTTTCGTATCCCATTCACTTCGATAGCAAATTGGCAGTGGTTATCAGATATTATTTTACCTATGCCTAACTCTCCAGTCGCAATAGTTTCTCCTTTATGATCTTTTACTAGCACCTGCCTACCACTTTTAATATCCCCGTAACCTCCTTTTCCATTACAAAACTGACCCACTCCACCGAAGAAGTCATCCTTGAGTGTTAGTGAACCTTTAATATTGTGATTGAAACCTAAAAAAGGTATTCCTTTAAAGGTTATAGTTGCTAAGACAATAACTCCTACTACAATCAAACGTTTTTGACGCTCGGGATTTTCATTAAGATAATTTTTGCCGATGTCTAACAATTCTTTGAATTTTCGTTCTCTAAGCAAATCAATAATCGGAGTCAATAGCTCAGTCAAATTTGCAAATTTATCTGTTGATAATTTTTTTGAATCTGAACTAACCTCTGCCTTTAGCTCAAACTCTCGATTCCAAGCCGGAAAATCCTCACCCACCTGCTGCCCGTAAACCTTCACAGATGCGATCGCCCCCGCCTTCAAATTCGTCAACTCCCTGCGGACAATCCTGATAGAAACCTCCTCATCAGGAACCACATCCGACTCCAGCATCACTTGCAAACAACCGTCTTGCAAACTCGCAGTCGCCGTAATTCCCTTATTTTGCAACGGCAGATTTAACAGAGATGCGATCGCCTCCACATCCCCAAGCTTAGCCCGTTCCTTCAAACTAAGCTGATTTGACTCCGTATTTTCACTAGCACTTGCCCGCCCCTCTGTAACATCCGTAACAGGCAACTTTAGCCCCGCCACTTCAAACTCTTGACTCCACGCCGGCACCTTCGCCCCCGTCTGTCGCCCGTAAACCTTGACTTTATCAATCGATGCAGCGCCCAAACCAGCGATCGACTTACTCACCCACGCAGCTAGGGCTTGCTGACTAGGCGCTTCTGTCGCTTCCAGCATCACCTGCAAACAACCATCCTTAAGGGAAGCTGCGGCGGTGATACCCTTAGCTTGTAGCTGGCGGTTCAGCAGAAGGGCGATCGCCTTTGCATCTCCCTGTTTCGCGAGTTCCAGAATATTCGGTTGTGTCATAACAGGTAGATACAACTAGCGCTGAGCCTAACATTTTCTGCTTTAAGTATAAATTATTTCCTAATTCCCAAAAATTTTCAAGCCATATAAAGTCATATTTAGTAGTTTTTTCCATCCCAACTAGGTCATAAAAAGTCACATTTAGCTGGTTGCTACTAAAAAAGTCATATTTAGTTGGGTTACAATCAGGTCAACCCCTTGCATATGCCTGACTGATGGACGTTGAAGAAGCCTTAAAATTTACAGACCATCTAGCTTTAACTACTACAGGAAAACACTTAGATAGTCTGCAAAAGGCTATACTGCGCGGCGCTTGGGACAATCAAAAATATAAAGAAATTGCACAGGAACACCACCGTTCAGAAAAATATGTTAAAGAAGTTGGTTTCAAATTGTGGAAGCTTCTGTCAGTTGCATTAGGTGATGAACAAGTATGTAAAGCAAATTTTAGAGCAAAGCTGGAAAATTTACGAGTTGGGAATGTCTCACTCGTGGGGAATGGCTGCATCCATATTGGCAACATCTCCGCAGAAAATGTGCACTCCCCAGAAGTCTCACAAACTGAACCGCAAGACAAGGATAAATTTAACGAAAAAACAAGCAATTCCGAACCAAAAGTGCATTTAGACTTAGGGGACGCACCAGAACCCAACCTATTCTATAACCGCACATCCGAACTCACCACCCTCAAACAGTGGATTTTGCAAAACCGCACCCGCCTCATCACCATATACGGCTTATCCGGTATTGGCAAAACTGCCCTTACTCTCCAACTAATCCCACAAATTAAACACGAATTCGATTATATTATTTACCGCAGCCTCCGCAATTCTCCACCCCTGCAAACACTCCAAACCGACTTAATTAAATTCCTCTCCCAGCAGCAAGAAACTAACCCCCCCAACCCCCCCTTATCAAGGGGGGGCGAAGAGATTCAACCTCTTTCTCCCAGGCGCGGCGAAGAGATTCAACCTCTTTCTCCCCCCCGAAGCTTGGGGGGGTTGGGGGGGGTAATCAACTATTTACGATCGCACCGCTGTCTCCTAATCCTCGATGACCTACAAACGATTTTCACTCCTCAACAACTCGCAGGCCACTACCAACCGGGCTATGAAAATTACGGCACATTCTTCAAACAACTAGCCGAATCATCCCACAACAGTTGCTTAATTTTACTCAGTTGGGAAAAACCCAGAGAAATTGCCGCCCTAGAAGGCGAAAACCGCCCATGTAAATCGCTGCAACTCAACGGTTTAAGCCTGGAAGCAGGGGAAATATTCAGAGAAAAAAGATTAGCAGAAGAGGAGAAATGGTCACAACTGATTGACCTTTACCGAGGCAATCCCCTCTGGTTAAATATAATTGCAACTATGATTCAAGATTTATTCGGCGGCAGCGTTTCCGAGTTTCTATCCTATGATACCCTATTTTTAGGTGATTTAGAATCTCTGCTGCACCAGCAGTGCGATCGCCTATCTGAATCAGAAAAACAAGTGATATCCTGGTTAGCTAATGAAGTCGAACCAGTTGAAATATCAAAAATTTCAGCCAATCTCGAATTATCCCCATCAGCCTTATTACAAGCTGTGCAATCCTTGGGACGGCGTTTATTAATTGAAAAAGTGAAACAAGGTGAGAAAACGCTTTTCACACTCCAGCCTGTATTGATGGAGTATTTGAAAAACCAGTTTCTAAAGTTTGGATAGTTTCAGGGCTTCTCATGGGAGGCTAGAAACCGGGTTTCTGCGAAATTTTGGGTTTAGTAGCGATGAATCTAGGAAGAAACCCGGTTTCACCAGAGCACAACTATTTTGCAAGGTGCGTCGCTACTCGAAAAGTCGCTCTTGTTTAGGGATTTATCGCAGGCGACGCACCCTACGACTATTATTCCGGTTGTTAGTTGAGTGAAGTACAGATGCTGGGGTAGGGAAACGTCATTGTCTATTAGTGTGAACTTAAGCCGAAAGACCGCTTAACCCGAAAGACCGCCAGGGGTTAAAACCCCTGTCTAATAGCGAAAGTCCTCTGAAGAGGACTAAAGAAATCATCAGTCCTCTTCAGAGGACTTCAGCTTTGAGGCAGGGGTTTCAACCCTTGCCGGACTTCGGGTTTAACGCGATTGTTGACACGCCTTTTGCGATTGCAACGCTCGTGAGCTCGCAATGACACGCTTACATGAGGAGAATTCTCGCAACCAAACCAGCCTATCTTCGGGAATTCCGCTCTCCGCAGCCGCCAAATGTGCTAACGTACAATCAAAAATCCCCAAATTTCAACTATCGGGAGATAGATAACTGTGTCCGCTCAAGCACCTCCAACTCCCCATTACAAATGGTTTAGCTGCATTTCTAGCACTGTTTTCGCCGCATTGTGCCTGTTGCCCATTTTCAGCGCTGCGGGATACGCCCAAACTCCCCAAAATAGAGCCATCAAAATCGGCGTGGTGCAGCGGTTCGGTACCAAAGCAACCGACAAACTCACGCTGAAAGCATTACCGGGCGATAGCTTAACATTAAGTTACAAAACTCCTCAAGGCACAGAAACCAAAACTGCTGCCAGCATCAAGCTAGAAATAGCCAATAAACCTCTGGAAGCGCCATTAGTAGAAGAACGAGTTGTTCTGAGCTCCCACCGCAGTTTCGAGAGTGCAGAAGATAGCGCCAATCAGTGGCGCGCTCAGGGAATTGATGTGGAAATTGCTCAACCTTTGCGCTGGCAAGTTTGGGCGAAAAGAGATACTTACAATTCTCCTATAGTGCGGCGCTGGCTGTTGCAAAGTTTGCAAGCTCAAGGTAACAAAACAGCTTTTTTAGATACGAAAGTTTTTAAACAAATACCCCAGGCATTTTGGGTTTTAAACGGCTTTCGTTTCAACCGCAATGAGTTAGATGTGACTGCGGGGAAAAATGCGATCGAGGTATTGGAACAAACTACCCAAGAGGCGACAGCTACCGAACCAGAGAAAGCAATTCAACAAACTCGCCGTTATGGCGGCAGCTTGCGCCTGCAAAAAAATGCTTACGGCACTTATACTTTAGTCAATGAAGTGCCGACGGAAACTTATTTGCGCGGTGTTGTTCCTCACGAAATTGGGGCTTTTTCGCCTTACGCTTCGATTGTCGCTCAAGCTATTTTGGCGAGAACTTACGCCCTGAGAAATTTGCGCCGGTTTGCTGTGGATAATTACGAGTTGTGCGCTGATGTTAACTGTCAAGTTTATCAGGGTTTGACTGAGGTTTACCCGCAAAGCGATCGCGCGATCGCCCAAACGAGCGGTTTAGTCCTAACTTACGAAAATCAGCTCGTAGACGCGCTCTATTCCGCGTCTAGCGGCGGCGTGACGGCGACTTTTGGCGATGTGTGGCACGGCCCGGAACGTCCGTATTTGCGATCGATCGTCGATTCCCCCAAGAATGTCTGGGATTTGTCAAAGCAGAGCTTGTCTGACGAAAACAACTTCCGCCGTTTTATGACTCTGAAAGCAGGGTTTAATGAGGAAAAAGAAGACACCTTCCGCTGGCGCGAAGAAGCTTCATTGACATCGATTGGTGGATTTCTCAAACAGTATCTTCAGAAGAAAAAGCACCCGCTGGCTAATTTTAAAACTCTCACAAAAGTTGAAGTGGTGGAAAGGTCGGTCGCAGGTCGAGTTTTGCAAATGAAGGTACAAACTGATTTGGGCCCCATCGATATCGATAAAGATGAGATTCGCAATGCTTTTTTCCCGCCGATTAGCACGCTTTTTTACCTCGATCCAATTTACAATCCTGACAAAACTCTCAACGGTTATGCTTTTGTCGGAGGCGGTTTCGGACACGGGGTGGGAATGAGTCAGACTGGCTCTTACAATTTAGCTAATTTGGGCTGGAGTGGATCTCGCATTCTGAGTTTTTATTTTCCCGGCGCTCAAGTTGTGCCGCTGAGCGATGCAATTACATTTTGGCGCGAATAGTCGATCGAAGTCGCCATAAGAGTCGGCGATTTAATTCGCCACTAAACAAACAAAGTCCGCCTTTGCGGACTAAATATCAGTCGTAAAACTTTTAGATTTTAGACTTTGGATTCTAGACGGGTTTCACCGTTAATCTAAAATCGGGCATCTAAAATCTAAAATTATTTGGTCAGCTATCTGCTCAAACAGCTAGGAATTCGTAGCTGGGAGTGACAGACTGCTGGCGGCTTTGTTACAGTCTTAGACGCAGAAACCCGGTTTCTTAACATAATTGCCGTATTTGGGCTTAATTCTGGAAACGAGAAACCGGGTTTCTTAGGGTATCACGCAGAGCGTCCTTTTTTAGTACAGCTCTTCTTCTTTGTGAGTTTCTATCGTACAGTCAGACTTCGGATAGGCGACGCAGGTGAGAACCATTCCGGCCTCAATTTGGTCGTCATCTAAGAAAGATTGGTCGGATTGGTCAATTTCGCCTGCTGTGATTTTGCCGGCGCAGGTGGAGCAAGCACCAGCGCGACAAGAGTAGGGGAGGTCTAGTCCTGCTTCTTCTGCAGCATCAAGAATGTAAGTATCGTCGTCAACGTCAATGGTCTGGTTAATTCCTTCGGCTTCGCTGATGAGGGTAACTTTGTAAGTTGCCATGCACTAAATCCTCTCAAAAATTCAACAAGATTGATAATTTTTCCTAATGCAACCTTCAATGCTCTATTAGCTTTGAGGTGAGCTCTTAGGTTCGTTCCCTTTTTGATAGTAGGGGAAAGAAGCAAGGTTGCAACACTTATTTACAAAATATTTGAATGGGATTAGTTATAACTTTTTCTAATTTCATCTTGATTACTTATACCTATGTTGGGCTCAGCCGTGTGATACTGTTGCCGCAAGACTTGCGCAAAATAACCCAGTTTCTCTTAAAAATCCTGTTTAGAGCCGTAAAGCCCAAAAAACCGGGCTTTTGGTATGCGGTATGTCGATCGACTTTCAGCCAGACTTGCTGGAGTTTGTCCCCGCCAGCCGTGAACAGTGGACAGTTGACAGTTGACTGCTTGACAGTGGACAGTTGACCGCTTGAGGGCTTGTCAGTCAGCGCAGTCGTTGGGTTGACAGTTGCACAGTACGGGAATCAAACCATTTATGCTTAACGGGTATCGGCTCTATTCATGAGATTATTTATGTCCTCACGCCATGTGGCGGTTAGCATAGATCGCACCAGACTTGGTGTTGAAAGCCCGCCTAAATCGCACCACAGCCTAAAATCTGCGCGATGGAACTGTGAACCCCTGCGCTGCAAGTCTTTAACTATACTAAAATCTAAAATCTCAAATCTCAAATCTAAAATCCTATGACTCAAATTAATACTGGCATTGGTTTTGCAGTAAATTCTCCAATTCGCGTGGGGATTGTGGGTACTGGTTTTGCTGCTAAGTTGAGGGCCGAGATGCTGGTAGCTGACGCGCGATCGAACTTGGTAGCAGTCGCGGGCCGCAACCCGGAGAAAACCGCAGCATTTTGTCAAACATTCGGGGCGGAAGCTGAGGTTTCTTGGCGCAAGCTGGTTGAAAGAGACGATTTAGATTTGGTAATTGTCTGTACTGTGAACCGCGATCACGGGGCGATCGTCCTCGCCGCGCTGGAAAATGACAAGCACGTTGTGGTGGAATATCCTCTATCTTTAGACGTGTCTGAAGCAGAAAGGGCGATCGAACTTGCCGCCCAAAAGCAAAAACTCCTCCACATCGAACACATCGAACTGTTAGGCGGCTTGCACTCCTCCATCAAAGAATCTTTGCCATTAATCGGTAAAGTTTTTTACGCCCGCTACGTTACTATTACTTCTGTGCGTTCCGTACCTGAGCGCTGGACTTATCAACACTCCCTATTTGGTTTTCCCTTAATCGGTGCAATTTCTCGACTGCACAGATTTACTGATTTGTTCGGGGAAGTGACAAGCGTTAACTGTCAAACTCAATTTTGGGACACTAAGCCAGATTTTTATAAAGCTTGTTTGTGCAACGCGCAGTTGCGTTTTGCTAATGGGGTTTTGGCTGAAGCTGTTTACGGCAAAGGCGACACATTTTGGCAGTCGGAAAACGTTTTTACAATTTACGGGGAAGAGGGAACGCTGGTTTTTACTCCCGAATCCGGTCAATTAATTCAGGGAGAAAATAGGCAGATGATTCAAGTAGGAACGCGGCGCGGTTTGTTTGCGAAAGATACGGACATGGTGTTAGACTGTTTGTTACACGGTACGCCTTTGTACGTCGAGAATACAAGTAGTTTGTACGCTTTGAAGGTGGCAGATGCTGCGAGGATATCGAGCGAAATTAGGCAAAATGTCGCCCTTAGCCATTTATAAATAGGACTGACGCAATAATAAATCGTTTTTTATGCTATGTATAGGGTAAGGTTTGCCGCGGCGCCTTACAGTAAAATGGCCAGAGTCTATATATAGTAGTTCGTACTCTAACTTAAATTAAAGAGTTATGCCTGCGAGCAAAAATATTTAGAACAAAAAGCACTGTAGAATGCAGGTTTGAGCCTTGACGACCCTTTTGTCACTGCTGCCAAACATCAGCTTTCGTTGTGCTAAAAATTTCAAAAAACATAGATAACATTAGGCTGCTTTCAGTCACTAAAAAAAAGGAATTTATGCCGGGACACGACATTATCGTTATTGGAACTTCGGCAGGCGGACTCAAAGCACTGGGCGCGATCGTCGGTACTCTGCCGAATGACATAGATGCTGCCATCTTTATTGTTCAGCACCTCCCAGCCGATAAGTCCAGCATTCTTCCCCAAATTCTGGCAGATGTAGGCTCTCTCCCGGCATCTCACCCGTCCGACGGAGAGCCAATTCAAAAAGGGCGAATCTACGTCGCGCCGCCGGATTATCACCTGTTGCTCAATCAAGGCTCAATGCGCCTGGTGCATGGGCCTAAAGAAAATAGATTTCGACCCGCCATCGATAGCTTATTTCGTTCAGCCGCTCGTGCTTATGGTTCAAGCGTGGTGGGTGTGGTACTGACTGGCTATCTGGATGATGGCACCGTGGGGTTGCAGGCAATCAAGAAACGGGGCGGAGTGGCGATCGTCCAAGATCCAAAAGAAGCAGAATACCCCAGTATGCCAAAAAGTGCCTTGCGATATGTGAAGGTCGATCGCTGCCTGCCGCTGGCAGAAATCCCACACCTGCTAGTCCAGTTATCAAAGCAACCTGCCGCCGAGCAAGAGGCCTACCCCATGACCGAAGAGATCGAAATTGAATCTAACATTGCCCAACAGCAAATGAATACTAAGGAGCTTTTAGAGAATGTAGAAGCGATCGGGACTCGGACAACTTACACCTGCCCTGAATGCAACGGCAGCATCTGGCAAGTTGACAAATCAGAGCCGCTGCGGTTTCGCTGTCACACGGGGCACTCCTATACGGCTGATACATTTCTGGCAGAGCAAACTCAGAATTTGGAGAAGGCCTTATGGTCGGCAGCTCAAATAATGGAGGAAAAGGTCACGTTTTTGCGTCAAATGTCTGAGCGAATGAAAAATTACAATTTACACAGTGCGGCAGCAAAATACCAAGATCACGCCAAAAACCTGGATGGCGAAGTATCACTGATTCGAGGCATAATTCTCAAGGGCTTTGCCACGAAACAAAACATTGCCGAAACAGATGAAGAGCAGCCACAGTAACTCAACCTCGATCGCGTTTTATTTCCACCCAGCAATACGCTTAACGAGTGTTTTACAGCCGCGTAAAATTTTACTCGTTAAGGCGCAGCACTTATTACTTTAGACAACTGAGAAATGTGACGGTAATGTTCTAGACGTATAGTATATTTAGCCTCATTTAAATTTAATTTAATTGTGTAATGCTGATATATCGAGGTTGATTTTTTACTCGATTTATCCAAGTTTGAATTGCGGGAAATCTCGTTAAATCAAATCCGCCCTCGCCCGCAACGTGAGTGTAAGCAAATAAACCGATGTCAGCAATAGTATAGCGATCGCCTACAAAAAAAGCATGGTTTTCTAAATGCTGTTCCATCACCGCCAAAGCAGCATAACCCGGTACTTGTTTTTGTTGAAGTTCTGCTTGATATTCCTCAGCTTTCCCTGTCAAATACCAAAAACGAGAAGTAGCAATAAAAGGTTCGTGACTGTACTGTTCAAAAAACAACCACTGCATCACTAAAGCGCGTTCAAATTTATCGCTGGGGAAAAACTCCGTTCCTTCGCTCAAGTAAAACATAATCGCATTCGATTCAAACAGAAATTGACCCGGTTCTATTTCTAAAACAGGAATACGCCCGTTAGGATTTTTCAGCAAAAACTCGGTAGTTCGACTTTCTCCTTTGAGAATATCAATTTCCCGCCGCTCGAAGGGAAGATGGATCTGAGTTAAAAGCAAGCGGACTTTGTAGCAATTCCCAGACGGAGAATATTCGTAAAGTTTAAACATATTTTTTTTACCGCAGAGAACACAGAGAACGCAGAGTTAAGAAAGAAAGAAGTTTACAGATTATTGTAGCATTGGCGGGTAAGAGCAGAATTGCTACTTTCAGAAGTAATATGGTTAAGGTGCAACCCCGATCGCCCAAGTTCATCAATATTGGAGACTCAATGAAATTATACTGGAAAGAATTTCACTTAAATTCAGAAACTATCGGCTTAATTTACGGTTTTTTGGGCGTAGTTGGATTTAGTTTGACACTTCCAGCAACCAGAGCAGCAGTGAGCGATTTAGACCCGCTTTTTGTAGGTTTGGGACGCGGATTGGTAGCAGCTATACTAGCAGCATTGACTCTGCGGATAACGCATCAACCCATTCCCTCAAAACAGCAATTTCGGAGTTTATTAGTTGTCGGATTGGGAGTGGTTTTGGGATTTCCCGTACTGTCGGCTTGGGCTATGCAGCAAGTACCTGCCGCCCACGGTGCTGTGGTGTTGGGATTGTTGCCTTTAGCAACAGCGATCGCGGGAGTTTTGCGAGCTGGCGATCGCCCGGATGTCACTTTTTGGATTGCTAGCATTGTCGGTAGTACAACCGTTGTCGTTTTTGGAATTATTAGCGGTGCTGGACAGCTTCAGCCCGCAGATTTAGCTTTGTTTGGATCTGTAATTGCTGCTGCTTTTGCCTATGCTGAAGGTGGGCGATTAGCTAAGGTTTTAGGTGGGTGGCAAGTTATTAGTTGGGCATTGGTGATTGTCGCTCCTTTCGAGGTTTTGCCCACAATTTTTGTGGTCTTAAAACAAGGGTTGATAGCTTCACCGATCGCCTGGTTGGGTTTTGCTTATGTGAGTATTTTTAGTCAATTTATCGCATTTTTTGCCTGGTATCACGGTATGGCAATTGGTGGAGTAGCCCGGGTAGGTCAAATTCAGTTGTTGCAACCATTTTTGACGATTCTAGCCTCGGCAATTTTGCTTGGTGAAACTCTGGAGCCGATCGCCCTAGTCACCGCCTGTTTGGTTGTGGCCAGCGTAGCTGCGGGTAAAAAAGCATCAATTAAGCGGGCAGAGGATTTGTGAGGCGATCGAGATATTAACTTTAGTTTGAATCACTTAAACGATCGCAGCCTTTTTCTCAACAGTCTCTGAGCAGACTACTGACTATAATCATGGACTTTCAGATATCTACTCTATTCTATCTAAAGACAGATGTAAAGTGGCGCAGCGCGATCGTGAATTGTCTAGTCTCGCGCCTCACTATGCTGGAAGACATCGCTCGGGTTGACGATTTTCTGAAACTTTATTCGCATCTTTAACCTAAGACTGATGGCAATAACTCCGCATCATGAAATGATAAATCGGTGATGCAAAACTGATTGACAACGCACCTCTTCTCTCTCTTCTCTACGATCGCCCTAGCAACGGAGATGATTTGGTAATTGAAGTAGGTAAAGATGAGGTGAATTACGCTCGCACGATCGATTCACCCACGGTCGTTTTAACCGGACAGAACTCAAACGGTGTCATGATAGCGGTTCGGATTAGTTACGCTGTTGGGACACAAACATCGATCGCTCTACAAGCTAATTGAGCTGTTTGAATAATCCTGTACTCAACTTAAACATTACCCACACTCAATAATGGGCCTCCGTCAATATGTCTGAGATTCAAAACAAAGTAATCATTATCACCGGGGCCAGCAGTGGATTGGGTGAGGCGACTGCGAAGCGACTTGCTGCTAGTGGAGCCAAACTGATGTTAGGTGCCCGCCGCGAAGATCGGCTCAAAGAACTGGTTGCAGCGATCGCCCGATCGGGCGGAACTGCAAGCTACCTAGTTACCGATGTGGTCGATCGCGTGCAGGTAGAAGCCTTGGCGAAGGAAACTTTCAGTACCTACGGCCGGATCGATGTGCTAGTCAATAATGCCGGCTTGATGCCGCTCTCTCCCCTCGATCAAATCAAGGTGGAAGAGTGGGATCAAATGATCGATGTCAACATCAAGGGCGTTCTGTATGGGATTGCTGCGGTGCTACCGATTATGCGCCAGCAAAAGTCCGGTCACGTGATTAATGTATCGTCAGTAGCCGGACATAAGGTGTTTCGCGGATCGGCCGTCTACTGTGCCACTAAGTACGCGGTGCGAGCGATCTCTGAAGGGCTGCGACTAGAATCAAACGGTGAAATCCGATCGACTAATATCTCGCCAGGAGCCGTTGCTACTGAGTTGACCAGCACGATTACCGATGCAGATACAGCAGCGAGCATGAATGCAGTTTATGAAATCGCCATTGATGCAGATGCCATTGCTAGGGCGATCGCCTATGCGATCGAGCAGCCCGGTGATGTTGATGTTAATGAAATGATTATCCGTCCGACACGTCAAGAACTTTAGAGTCACAGAACATCATGAAAGAGCGAAAACTCGGCGATCGAGGATTAGTAGTCTCGGAATTAGGACTGGGCTGCATGGGGATGTCCGAGTTCTACGGCACCCCAGATGAAGCAGAATCGATCGCTACCATCCATCGCGCCTTAGAACTGTGACTTTGCTCGACACGGCGGATATGTACGGCGTCGGCCACAATGAGGAGTTAGTCGGTAAAGCAATTAAAGACTGTCGCGATCGAGTGATTATCGCCACCAAATTTGGCAACGTGCGCGGTAGCGACGGCAGCTTTCAGGGCGTCAATGGCAAACCCGAATATGTCCGCTCTTGTTGTGATGCCAGTCTCAAGCGTCTGGGCGTAGATGCGATCGACCTTTATTATCAACACCGAGTCGATCCAAACACTCCGATCGAAGAAACCGTCGGCGCAATGGCAGAGTTAGTCCAAGCCGGAAAAGTTCGCTACCTCGGCCTTTCCGAAGCCGCCAGCGCCACCATCCGCCGCGCCCATGCAGTGCATCCTATTTCCGCACTCCAGACTGAATATTCGCTGTGGAGCCGCGAGCCAGAAGCCGAAATTTTGCCCGCCTGTCGAGAGCTAGGAATTGGGTTTGTGCCTTACAGCCCTCTGGGGCGGGGGTTTCTCACAGGCAAAATCAAGAGCCTCGACACCTTAACGGAGGGAGACTATCGATCGCAAAGATATCCTCGCTTTCAAGCCGACAATCTCCAGCAAAATCTGGAACTCGTCGAGCAAATCGAGCAAATGGCCGCCCAAGCGGGCATCACAGCCGGACAGTTGGCGCTGGCTTGGGTTTTAGCGCAGGGCGAAGACATTGTGCCGATTCCAGGCACCAAACGCCGCACCTATTTAGAAGAAAATATTGCAGCAGCCGATGTGACGCTGACTCAAGCAGAACTAGACCAAATTGCGAAAGCGCTGCCATTAGGAATTGCGGTGGGCGATCGCTACCCCGATATGAGCAGCGTCAATCGTTAGGATTTGGCGAACTTTAAATGCTCTTGTCCCCCCCTTAAGAAGGGGGGTTAGGGGGGATCTCCGGGTCAATAAAACACGCCCTAGCCGCAGCCATCTCAATCTTTTTCGTTGACTTTTTTATTAAGAGAACCAGAGGAATGCAACTCGAATAAATGTAATCTTTGACATCCATGCCTTTAGTAAATGTGAAAAAAAATAGATAAAACTCAAGTCAATCTAGTTCTGAAAATCTACCTAATAAGGAGAAAATCATGACAAATATAATGAGCCGCGAAATTCAGCTAGTCTCCCGCCCCAAGGGGATGCCCACCGCAGATAACTTTACGATCGCCCAAACCCAACTAAAGCCGCTTCAAGACGGGCAGGTACTCGTTCGCAATCTCTACATTTCGGTAGATCCATATATGCGCGGACGCATGAACGAAGGGAAATCCTATGTTCCGCCCTTCGAGTTAGGCAAACCGCTAGAAGGCGGCGCAGTCGGCGAAGTCATCGAGTCGCGCGCCCAGGAATTCAAGCCGGGTGATGTTGTCACTTCCAACTTTGGCTGGCGGGAATACTTCACCGCAGCGCCGAAAGAGTTGCATCCCGTTAGCCGCGAGATTCAACCGCTCTCAGTTTACCTCGGTGCCCTCGGCATGACGGGGATGACGGCTTGGGTAGGGTTAAATTTGGTAGAGGTTAAAGCCGGCGATGTGATTTTTGTTTCCGGAGCCGCCGGTGCGGTGGGAAGTGTGGCCGGACAACTGGCAAAACTGCGCGGATGCCATGTCATCGGGTCAGCCGGTTCAGCGGAGAAAGTCAAGTTTCTGCTGGAAGAATGCGGATTCGATCGCGCCTTCGATTACAATGCCGGCCCTGTTCTCGAACAACTCAACCGGGCGGCCCCGGACGGAATTGATGTTTATTTCGACAATGTAGGAGGCGAAACCCTCGAAGCGGCGCTCTCGGCGTTACGGGTACACGGCCGGATTATCGCTTGTGGTGGCATCTCCGGTTACAACGAGCCGCAGCCGGGCCCTTCCAATCTATTTAACATGATTGGCAAACGGTTGACGATGAAAGGGCTGCTCGTTCGCGATTGGCTCGATCGTCAGGGCGAATTTGAACGGGAAGTGGGCGGCTATTTCCAAGCTGGAAAACTGAAGAACCAGGAAACAGTTGTGGAAGGAATCGATCGGGCTGCGGGCGCGTTCATCGGCCTTTTTGAGGGAAAAAATCTTGGCAAGATGGTGGTGAAGTTGGATTAGGGGGCGACTTTTTGCCTGATGTGTTCGATCGGCTGCAACAAGCATATCTGGTAGATACACGATCGCATAACGGGTTGGGGCTGGATCGAGCGATCGCGTTGGGTATTTGGTAGAGGCGCATTGTCGATCGGTGCAGATCCAAGATTTGGGAGCTGGGAAAGAACGCTACTTTCAGAGCTTTCTTACCTTTGATTTGATAATTAGGTAGAGCTTGATTCCCTGGCTGACAAATGATGATGTGTATCCAATTACAGATAAAATCATCCTCTAAACTGTTCCAATCGATAGATCATATTTACATTGTTTAGTTTTACCATAAAATGACTGTAAACAAAATACACATAGATAATTACAGTGTTCATAAATAACTGGATTTTTACTAATAAAAGCAGTTATTTGTTAAACAGAGGAGAAATTCATGGAAAATACTAATACTTTGTTCGATCAAACTTTCCGCGACAGCGAAGGCAACATTGTCATAGCTCAGCCGCCAAATCTACCACTCACTGTCGGGATTGTAGCTAGTTTATTAAAGCTCATTTTTACAACAGGTCAAATTTATCTAGTGTTGGAGCTAGTAGCTTTTGGCGCCTTGTTTACTTGGGCTTGGGAAGAATTATTTCAAGGCGTTAATTACTTTCGTAGAGCATTAGGTCTGATTGCGCTTGTTGGGCTGATTGCGTCGAAAATTCTCTAAGTACGCAAGCATAAATAAACTCAACATAGAAATCGAAGGTTTTCTCATTACTGAGGTGACTTTTCACAGCCTTTAACTCTATAGCCTGTCTAAATCATTCATACAGATTTGTAGGGGTAGTGCCAAGAGTGGCTACTCCCGGATCGGGGTTGTTCGCGAGGGGATTACCCCTACAAATGGCTCAAGGTGAGTTAATGCGGTTCTTCGCAGAGGCGGCGCGGTATCCCGCTGCCTTCTTACCCAGTCAGGGTGTGTGCTGGGAAGCGATCGATGTTGTATGAGTCAGTTACACAAAATTAAATACTCTCGATACATGAAATTTATTTGACAAAATCTCTAATTTAGATATACAATCTTGTTGTCAAATTATTGGGATAATTCAAATAACATGAACTGGGACAATAACTCAATTGTAATTTATTCCAATTTTCCATTTCATGTAGAAGATTGGTCTCCTCTATCTGTGAATAAAGGTATTGGCGGAAGCGAAGAAGCGATAATTTACTTAAGTCAAGAATTAGTTAAGTTAGGCTACCAGGTTACTGTTTTTAATCGATGCGGTGAGATGGAAGGCGAATATAATGGAGTAGTTTATCAGTCTGTTGATAAATTTAATTCCCAAGATCACTTTAATGTCTTAATCTTTCATCGCGCTTGGACACAACCTATGCTAATGAAAGTGAAAGCCAGAAAAACTGCTGTGTGGATGCACGATAACCCGCAATTATTTCCTCCAGTAGAAGAGTCTCAGCGTTTAGAATTTCTGGCAAGTTTTGACAAAATTTTTATGTTGTCAAATTTTCATAAATCTCTGCTGCCAGACTGGATTCCTGAAGACAAGATATTTTTAACAACCAATGGGATTAATCTCGAAGATTTTAATTTAACAGGAATTACTAGAAATCCCAAGAGATTAATTTCAATTAGTGATTATACAAGAGGTATTGAAAATTTACTTTCTCAATGGGATCGGGTTCTCAAAGAAGTGCCAGATGTTGAATTACATATTTTTTATGGTTGGCAAGGAATTGATGCTTTAATTAATTCACCTTATAGTGATAGGTTTCCACAATTACCAGATAAAAAGAAACAACTTCTACAAATTTTCGCTCAGGAAAATGTCTATGAACATGGCAGAATCGGACACAAAAAATTAGTAGAAGAATTATTTAAATCTGGAATCTGGGTTTATCCTTGTCATACTGCTGTGGAGATTTTCTGTATTAGTGCTTGGAAAGCACAAGCTGCTGGTTGTGTTCCTGTGGTGACAACTTATGCAGGTTTAAATGAAACTGTGAAATCAGGTATCAGAATTAAGGGGCCTGCTGGCGATGAGGAAACTAATAATGCTTTTATTGCAGCAGTGATAGACTTGCTAAAAAATCCTGAGAAACAAGAATCTTTAAGACAGGAAGCATTAGCTCTTAAAGATTCATTTGGCTGGGATAAAGTCGCTCAACAATGGCATCAGGAGTTTATATCCGCTTAAATCAAGTAGAAAATAATGAATCCACAGCCCACATTTTGGAGCTTGTCAAGGGCTCAGGTGATTCAGCAGACGCACAATACAACCGCAGGGCTAAGTCCTCAAGATGGTAAACAAGTCCTGCTTATTTACCATTTTTTTGACGAAAAGGATCGAAACCAGCAACTTCGGCCAGCGTATAAAGCGGGCGGCCCTTCACCTCCTCGTAAATCCGCCCGATATACTGCCCCAAAATCCCAATACTCACCAACTGCACCGCACCCAAAAAGAAAACCGCCATCATCACAATTGTCAAACCAGTTAATGCCGAACCCGGATAGAAAAGACGCCAATACAAAACCAAAAAAGCCATTAACACAGATACAAATGCAGCAAATAATCCCAAATAAATCGAAAGTCGCAGCGGCACCTTTGAAAAAGATACTAAACCGTTCATCGCCAAAGTCAAAGATTTTCTAAACGTATATTTGACCTCGCCAGCAAAACGCGGATCTCGTTCAAACTTAACTGCCGTTTGTTTAAAACCAATCCAAGCGCGCAGTCCCCGAATGTAGCGGTTGCGTTCGGGCATTGCGTTTAGTACCTCCACAACACACCGATCCATCAAACAAAAATCCCCCGTATCTATGGGAATATCAACATCAGCAAGATGGCGCAAAATGCGATAATACATATAAGCTGGCAACCGCTTAAACCAACCTTCTTGACGGCGTTGAGTGCGCTGGGCGTACACAACTTGATACCCGAGCCGCCACTGTTCTACCATATCTATAATTAGCTCTGGCGGGTCTTGCAAATCGCCGTCCATGATGACTACAACTTGACCGATCGAAAAGTTTAAACCAGCAGTTACAGCTATTTGGTGGCCGAAATTGCGCGCCAAACTGAGGTAACAAATTCGCGAGTCTTTTTCGTGCAATTCTCGCAAAATTTCGAGAGAGCGATCGCGGCTGCCGTCGTTGATTAAAATTAATTCTACTGGGCCGTCCATGCGAGCCATCACTGCACTAATTCGCCGGTACAATTCAGCGAGATTTTCTTCTTCGTTATAGATGGGAATTACCAAGGAATATTTAGGTGTATCGTTCATCGCAGTTTCTGTTTAAAAATCGGGTTGTCAACTGTTAAATCAAAAGTTTATTTGTTCACAAACACGCTCAGCGGCTCCATCGACCATTTTTGTATGTAAGTTTGATTTTTGACGACGAGTTCTTTCCCTTGTCTGCCCTCATTTTTTATAGCCGAATAAATTATCGCACAAGGGATAAAACTTTTGTAAGGTTCCGAGTTGAGTTTTTGCTTGACAACTGGATCTATCGTCGAAATGTGTTCGATGCGGGGTGCTGGTTTTCCCGGCTCTGGAAACATTACCCACAAGGGATATTCCCAGACATTTTTCGCCCAAAATGACAGTCCTATATTCGTGCAGTTTTGAGATTTAACAAAATCTACTGCTGTATTGTAAGCAACCTCGATTTTCGGCCGGCTTGCAAAGTAAAGCTCGTGTCTGCTGCTATTAAAAATGTTACCATCTCCCAGGAGAGGTCTAAATTGGTTGTGAAAAATCCAAGGGAGCGACATAAAAATCAGAATCGCGACCAGATAATTCGCTATTTTATGATTTGATAATTGCGATACTGCTAATCCAAATATCGGCGAAAATAATACAAATATTGACAGGTGGTGGCGACCGTGCCAAGGCTGCAATTTTAGGAGAAAACACAGCATTAAAAATATCATTATTACAGAAATTAAATAAGTTACTACTATTTTTTTTTGTCTCAAATTTGGGGTGTTAAATATAAGTGCGATCGCGGCAAATATCAGCCAAAAGTGAATGGGATTTGTAGCTGTGTTTTCATTGAATGACGGTGTAGCGATCGCAAATACTTGTCCGGGAGGCCAAGTGATGCGCGGGTCGTTTGTAGCTACGCCCAGTATTCTGTGCAGGATGTTAATCACTCCCACAATCGCACCGTTAATTCGGGAAATCCTCGTACCGGCTTGCATACCTAAATTTCTAATTACATTAGACAAAAAGGTTGGTAGCGTCAATACTTCAACTTTATATTCTTTAGTAAAATCTTGAGGCGCTCCGATCGCATAGCCGAATAAATCATAATTTCGCCAAAAGTGACCGACATTCAAGACAAAAGTCACAGCGGCTATTATCAAAATTGGTTGCAGCATCTTCCCCCGAAAACCTTTAATTCCTCCTAGAATAAACCAAATAATAAAAGGCAAACAAAATATATAAGCTGTCGTTTTTGTCAAGAGAGCTAGACCCAAACTCGCCCCAATTTTGAAAGTATTAAACCCCGTGATTCCTGCGGCGAGCCCTGCTAAACCGCAGCAAACAAAACACACTACCCAGAAACATACAGCATAATCGTTTTGAGTGCTAGAACCTTGGAGGATACCCATCGGCAAAGTCGCAGCAAAAACAGCAGCAAAAACTTGACCCCGCTTCTTAGCGCCCAGTTGCTTAGCAATTAAAGAAACTGCGATCGCGCTGCCCACCATACTCAACCACTGTACCAAATTAGCATAGCGATCGCCCCCGCTTAAAATCTGAAAGTGCATAATCGCAAACTCAGCCCCCGGCGGGTGATACAACTGCGGCACGTAAGAAGTAGGATAATGCTCGACACTGCGGTTTTGCATCCAGTGAGCAACCCGACTCATGTGATAAGTCATAGAATCCCAATTGTTAGGCGGTGCAACTACAGCAATTAAACCAACCGCAGCAAAAATAAACAATACACCGCCTAGCAACCCCGCTAATACACTAGAAAAGTTCTCCTCTTGACTTTTCTCAACAATTGGCTTAACACTTTGAAATTTTAGATAAACAATCGAGCACAAAATATCTGCTAACAACCACAGCGCCAACACCCACTCAAAAGTCAGCAACCTAAATAAACTTAAAATTTCAGTAGATAAAGCTACAATAACTCCCCACACAATTGCTGCGGACAAAATAGCACTGCGCCAACACTTATCTATTTTCTCAAAAATGAGAAACAAAAGCCCCAGAGCCACCAATGGAATCAAGCCAAATATATCTGTTATCATAGATGTTTAGCCGGACTTTAAAAACTACAATCTTAACCGATAGATTAAAAATCGCATGAAAACCTCCAATTATCTTTGGCAAGCAAATCAAGACTTAAGCGAAGCTTGTCTGCAACATCCCTTTGTTAGGGGCATTGCTGACGGCAGCCTCCCCCAAAATAGTTTTGCATATTACGTTGCACAAGACGCATTTTTTCTGGGAGCATTTGCTCGCGCTTACAGTATCGCTGCGGCAAAAGCACCTGACTGGGAGGGATTTGAAATCCTCCACAATCTCGGCAGCGGCGTTTTAGAAGAATTGCACCTGCATCAAGGATATGCAGCGAAATGGGGTGTAAACTTGCAAGAAGCTAAACCGGGAATTGCTACCCGCCGCTACACGGATTTTTTATTAGCAACAGCCTGGGGAAGCGGTGTAGGTTTGACAGCAGCGGCAATGACTCCTTGCTTGCGGTTGTATGCTTTTTTGGGACAGCAGCTAGCTAAGCCTAATATACCGGAACACGCCTTGAGCGACTGGATTTTCACCTATAGCAGCCCTGAGTTTGAGATTTTAGCTTCACGGCTCGAAAGTTTGGTCGATCGCTACGCAGAAGCGGAGCCCGAAGTAGAAGCAACCTATCGCTACGCTATGCTGTGCGAAAGAGACTTTTTTCAGGCAGCTTGGGAGGTAGATTCAACAGTTGACCTGGGACAGTTGACCTGGGACAGTTTAAGAGCGACCTCTACCTAGAAGGAAGAGGATTGGAGTAAATTAATACCATGCGTGGAAAAAATCTTGCTACAATAGAATTGTTGGGCGGAGCGAACGTCCGGGTTGTTTCGTCCACCCAATGTGTAAGGTGCGGATCTATTAGATATGGCGTGAAATTTAGGGATAGTTCACAGCGACGCACCCTACGATTGCGGCTTTGCAGGATGAGAGGAAAAATGGTATAAGTTTATCCAAAAGATATTCAGAGCGATCGCCCCTAAGCTACCCACAGCCCGATCGCAAATCTGGCCCAAACGTATAGCAGAAATATACCAAACAATCCCATCAACAAATAGGCGCTGCCAAAAATCCACAGAATTCTACTGATAGCAAATATCTGCTGCCTCTGCTCGCATTCCGAGGAATCTCGCCCCCCGAATTAGTAAGGGAAAAAGCAGATAAAAGGCAACAGAAATCCCTCAATACTACAGCGGTACTGCTAATTTTAACGTCCGAGTTTATTGGGAATACCTTCGCAGCCGCCGGGAATAGTCTCTCTCGACTTCGAGCCGCACCAAGCGCAGCAATAATACCGCTGCTCGTCCGACAGCCGCTTGACAGCGGTGAAATCAGCGCGTTCAACCACAGCGCCGGTATATTCGCCCGTTTGATAGTTGGCAAATTCCGTGCGGCTGCGGGGAGATGCAGTTTCTGCCGAGCCGTAGAATAATGTGGCAGCTCTCATGTCAGCGCGAGCGAGATTGGCGTCGTACAAGATAGCGCGGGAGAGGTTTGCTTTGACTAAATCGCACTTGCTGAGATTGGCCCGGACAAGGTTCGCTTCGCTCAACTCCGTCCACCGCAAATCGGTGCCAGCGAGGTCAGCACCCGCTAACATGACGTTTAAATCGATGACGCGGATGCCGCGATCTCTGTCTTCAGCGTAGCCGCCATCGCCGTCAAGGATGGGGCGGCCTAAAAGCCGATCGCGCTTCAGAGGAGTAACCAATCTCGACTGCGACAAAAACCGCAGAATTTTCGCTTTACCTTCAGCATCCACACTGCTCATAATCGCAGCGGTGCGGCCTTCGGCGATCGCCCTTTCCTGCGGCCAATCTTCCAAAAACCCTTGCTCGTCAAGGGCTAAATCCGAAACCCCTTGAAAATAAGCATCGATCGTTTGCTGCTGCGTAATTCGATTTTGCTGAATCGTTAAATCTTTCGAGATCACGTACTGCCGCCAAGCCACATAAACGCCCAAAATTGCGATCAAAATTTGGCCCAAAGCGCCGATTAACTCGCCGAGAGCTCCGATAGCATCCCAGTTGATTTGGATGTTGCGGCTTCCCGGTTCAGTATTAGTACCGCTGAGCATCAGCAAGCCCACAATCCCAGCTAACAGCCCGAAGCAAGAGATGATCAGCGTGCGCCAAGTCGGCGGAATTACCTGCACCCAGATTTTGCCCCAACTCGGCCACATCATCCGCAGCGATATGCCGATCGCACCGACGGCCCCAATTAAGCCGATCCAAATGCTATCGTTAGCCAGTCCTACAATCATCGAGGCGATCGCCGCCAGCGTCAGCACCGAACCCGTCATCTCAGCAGTCGTTTGTGCAGGCTGCTGCGGCAATAAAACCTTGCGAGTTGGAGGCGGCGGCGGCAGCGGTTTTTCCGGTTCAGCAGTAGCGACGATTGTCGCTGATTCCGGCGGCACAGTAGGCATCGCACCGTTAGGGCTTTCTACAGTCACGTTCGACTTAGGAGGATTGGGTTGAGGAGAGTTGGGTTCTGGTGTCATGCGTTGAGGCAAATTCTAACTTTAACAGGTCACTAAAACGATTTTAACCAACCAAGCACGATTCTAGATAGCATTACAATAGAAATATCCAGTAATTACACTCAAAGAGGTAAAATAATATGACCCTGGTACTCCCCAATCTTCAAGGAAAACAAATGGGTCAAGTTTTGACAACAATCGCCGTCACGAATCGCATCGATCAAGTTCTCGCTGAGCGCGGGTTCATTCCTGCGGGTGAAATTCGTTCATTCACTCTCGACAAAGTTCTAGTCGATACTGGAGCCACTCTGCTTGCCTTACCAGCTCCCATTATCAGCCAGTTGGGTTTAATCCAGCTTGGAGAAACCAATGTAGAAACTGCTGCGGGAATCAGAAAAGGGCGGATATTTCAAGATATTATGCTGGAAGTTGAAGGGCGACAAGCAGTGTTTGACTGCCTGGAAATGCCCGAGGGAGTTGATGCAGTTTTGCTGGGCGTAATTCCGATGGAAAGACTAGGCTTAGAACCCGATTTTAAAAATCAACGACTGCGAGTATTGCCGATGAACAGTCAGCAAACATATCTAATGAGTTAGCACATCCGTTCGTATTGAGGACTTTAGTCCTTATTCAAGATTTCATAAGAAAGGACTAAAGTCCTAACTACAAACCATTTTCATCAACAGTATTTACCATACATCTAGCGAGCCAAGTAAGCCTTGACTAAATACACACCAACCGTCCCCAAAATCACAACAATTATTCCCAAAAGCAACTCCATGCTCAACCTTTGAGCATTACCCAAAGCCACAAGAATTTGCTGCCGCACTATAAAAGCAAACAGCCAGCAAATCTCCGCTTTCAGCCAAACCAAAAGGCTTCGCCCCAAGAGATATTGCCTGCGCGCATTTTCCTGAGTAATCCGCACCGGATAGTTAAAAGTATGCCGATAGCGCGATACGGCAGTTAAAACCACAAAAATAATAGCAGCCACTGCCGGCAGCATCCAAATCATCACCTTGTCGCCCAAAGCATCAGGCTGCCCCCCCAAGCCGAAATGAATCGGAATCCGATCGGGCAAAACCCCCCAAAATTGTACGATCGGCAAAATCGACACTACAATGGCGATCGCCCCCGCGAGCTCTACCGCCAAATCAGCAGGCGAAAGCCCCAGAGAAATAACAGGCCGTTGGTTTGGTGCGTTTCCAGTCATGGCTACTTAAAATTAGATTAATATTGAAAATAATAGTATTGGTTCCAATTGCATCCCCCAGCAGCTATCGTTGGGGATTTCCAAACATCTCGCGAGGTTTTATGACGGCTCAGGTTTTGGTTGAAAAGAAAAAGTTAGAAAAACCGCCCCTAACAATACACACTTTAGGCGATCGCGTCCTGCGGCAGCCAGCAAAGCGCGTCAACAGCGTCGATGCAGAAATTCGGCAGCTAGTCCGAGAAATGCTGCAAACCATGTACAGTGCCGACGGCATCGGTTTGGCCGCCCCCCAAGTCGGAGTCAACAAACAAGTAATCGTGCTCGACTGCGAACCGGACAATCCCGCCACACCCCCATTGGTTTTGATCAACCCCACCATCAAAAGTAGCAGCGGCGATATCTGCATCTTACAAGAAGGGTGTTTGAGCATTCCGGGAGTCTATTTAGAAGTCAAACGCCCAGAAGTCATTGAAGTGTCATATCGCGACGAATTCGGTCGCCCGCAAACCCTGAAAGCGACAGATTTATTGTCGAGGGCGATTCAGCACGAAATGGATCACCTCAACGGAGTGCTGTTTGTAGATAGAGTAGAAAACAAGCTCGCACTCAATGAAGAATTAGTCAAGAACAAATTTTCGCCAAAGGCAGTAAAATCAGTATGATGGCAGGAACTCCAAAAAGTGGTTTATTGTTAGCTCTTTCGTGCATCACTGCGATCGCCGCAGTCGGCTCAATCTTTGAGCTATCTTCGGGAGAAGCTCAACTCGGCAACGTAGTTACCGGCATCATCCTCGCCCTCAGCATACCGCTCACAGGCATATTTTTCTATGCAGCCGTTCAGGATGCCAGAGCAAATCTCTAAGCAGAGTTAGGAGTCATTAGTCAAATGACTGATGACTGATGACTGATGACTAATAACTAATGACTAATGAAATCGGATTTCTGCGACAAGTGCCCGCCAAAGGCGCTGCGGGAGGCCCAGCGTCCAAGTACCAACTTTCTGAATACGGGGAAGTGGCCATCGGACGCGATCGCAATTGTCAAATAGCTTTAGAGTCGATCGCCCACGGCATGGTTTCCCGCCGCCACGCCGCAGTCCGTCCCCTGACTCAGGGTAATGGGACGAGATGGCAAATTTGCGACCTCAACAGCGCTAACGGAACTTATATCAACGGCCAAAAGCTCGAAGGCTGCCAAACTTTAGAAACAGGCGATCGCATCAGTCTCGGCCAAGACGGCCCAGAATTCATCTTTGAATCTCCCGCAACCCCACACCCAACTAAACCCCGATTCCCCGCCACAAAAACTGGCAATTTTGCAGTCAGTGAAAAAGACGCTCTCACTTTAACTCAATTATTCCCGATCGCCTCCACAGGCAAACAATTAAGCCAAAAAGCCTACTTATATCCAGGTATTGCCACAGTTATTTTTGTCGTGTCGATGTTTGTCGCCGTCGGAAATTCCGCAGCCTTCAACTTTCTGCTGTCAGCTTACCTCGCCGGTGCCGCTTACTACTTCATATATCAACTGTGCGGCAAACACAAGCCTTGGTGGGTATTGCTCGGCACAGCTTTAGCTACAGTCTTGATATTGCTGGGCCCCTTATTGATGGGATTTATATTAGTATTCAGAGAGATTTTGCCCGGTCGCTTGCCCGCAGAAGGCGAAGAAATTAGTTTTTTGCCTTTTTTAATCAGAATGTTCTTCGGGGCGGGTCTAATGGAAGAATTGCTGAAAGCCTTGCCCGTTTTGGGAGCTTTGCTCCTGGGAAATTGGCTCAAAAATCCGTGGCGCGATCGCATCGGCGTTTGGGAACCTTTAGACGGAATTCTGTTAGGAAGTGCTTCAGCAGTCGGCTTTACACTATTAGAAACTCTGGGGCAGTACGTTCCCAATATCATCCAAAATGTCACCCTGCAAGCAGGGCCGGAAGCCGGACAATTAGTAGGATTGCAGTTGCTAATTCCCCGAATTTTGGGCTCCGCAGCCGGACACATGGCTTACAGCGGCTATTTGGGATATTTTATCGGTTTGAGCGCCCTCAAACCCAGGAAGCGCTGGCCAATTTTGGGCGTAGGTTATTTTAGCGCTTCCGCACTTCATGCTTTGTGGAATGCGTCGGGTGCTGTCAGCGTGCTTTTGTTGGCCTTGGTGGGAGTTTTGTCCTATGCGTTTTTGGTAGCCGCCATTTTGAAAGCCCGGGCTCTGTCTCCGAATCGATCGCAAAATTTTGCAACTCGAATATCTTCTGAAAAATGATTGCTGAGTGCTTAATTGTTAACAGCCGCGCGCCAAACAGCCATTTTTTTCTTGTGTTTTAACCAGCTTAAACCTGCCAATGCTAAAGCTGTCCCTCCAGCGGTGATTGGTTCTGGAACTGGTTCGGCTGCGGTATCCACTAGGGTGTAAGAAACCTTCGCATCGTTGATAATTCTACGTCCGTCTATGGCAAGAACACGCTCCCTGTTGCTAATTATTGTCTCACGATACCCCGAGAAATAAGATGTCCACCTATCAGGACTGCTCACCCCGTTGGTAGCCATAGACCAAGATGCCCTGCTGTCATATTTGACGTAAAAAGGCTTTCCTGGTACGTCGGGAAGGTCAATTTCTCTAATCTCTGTTTCGCCGTCGCCTGTTTGCAGTCCGCGAAAATCCCCTTGAAAAAATAAAGCTATAGCCCCTGCTAAATCGTAGTATTTTTTAGAGACAGAGGCCGTGATAAAGGTGTTAAATCTTCCCTCACCAACTGCAATTTGTTCAGCTCCTATTCCTGTCAGTGAGGAATTACTCAACTTAAAAAAACCACTACCTGCACCCTGTTCCACTTGAAAATTGTAGGTGAGGACGGCGGCTTGTGCTTTGTCAACTCCAGCCACTGACACCGCTGCAAAACTTAAAATTGTGCTGGCGATCGTACTTCCCAATCTCTGCTTTTGTTTCTGATTCATGGTTGGCCTCATCAGATTTTACCTAAGCGTAGTTTATTGCACTGGGCGATCGCCAGTAAGTATGCCCATTCTTAACATAAATTCTTTTGAATTCAAACATTGCCAAATCTAAATCTCGAATTACTACGGATGCGAGCCGGACAAAGTTTGTATGATTTGTTACTTGTTAACTCTTAATTTTTGACCGAAACAAGAGAAATGTTCGATCGTCCCACAAAAATATTTCTACGGGTTTTTGTGGTGACGATGCTGCGGGCGATTGGGCCAATAGGGATAGCTACGCTTCACGCATTTTAGGTGCATATTTCATGAATTTTGTCAATACGCAATTCCCAAAAATTCGATCGGGTTCCGGATGCCACCTGCCATCTGCCGTCTCGCTTCTGCCGTCTGCCGTCTGCCTTCTGCCGTCTGCCGTCTGCCGTCTGCCTTCTTCGTTCTCTTAGAAATTCTTCACAAATAGTTTGACTGTGGTACTATCTGGATGGCTGTGAGTAGCTTAGGGAAGCCAACGGGCTTGATTCCTGTGGTGGAGGAGAATCCAGGAGTGCTAGATAGGATGTCATTGGGATACGCAAACGTTTTCGCCCACCGAAGTCAACCCGAACCCCTCCGCATTGGGGTCATTGGGGTTGGCAATATGGGCCAGCACCACACGCGAGTTCTGAGCTTGCTCAAAGATATCGAACTTGTGGGTGTTGCAGACATAAATGTAGAGCGGGGAATTGATGTAGCAAGCAAATACCGGGTTCGCTTCTTTGAAGACTACCGGGATTTGCTCGCCCACGTAGATGCAGTTTGCGTCGCCGTTCCAACTCGCCTGCACCACCCTGTGGGGATGTCTTGTCTCCAAGCGGGTGTTCACGTTTTAATTGAAAAGCCGATCGCGGCTAGCATTGCTGAAGCCGAATCTTTGGTCAATGCGGCTGCTGAAGCCCACCGGATTTTGCAAGTGGGTCACATCGAGCGCTTCAATCCAGCTTTTCAGGAACTCGGCAAAGTGCTGAAAACTGAAGAGCTACTGGCATTGGAAGCTCACCGGATGAGTCCCTATTCCCAGCGGGCTAACGACGTATCGGTAGTTTTGGATTTAATGATCCACGACATCGACTTGCTCCTGGAATTGGCAGATTCCTCAGTGGTGAAGCTGACAGCCAGCGGCAGCAGGGCCTCAGATTCAGGTTATTTAGACTACGTGACAGCGACGCTGAACTTTGCTAACGGCATTGTCGCCACTCTGACTGCCAGCAAGGTGACGCACCGCAAACTCCGTTCAATCGCGGCTCACTGCAAGAATTCTTTGACAGAGGCAGATTTTCTCAACAACGAAATCTTGATTCACCGACAAACAACCGCCAATTACGTGACGGATTACGGTCAGGTGCTTTACCGTCAAGATGGGTTGATCGAGAAAGTTTACACCAGCAATATTGAACCGCTCCACGCAGAATTGGAGCATTTTATTAATTGCGTGCGGGGTGGAAATCAGCCTTCTGTGGGAGGAGAACAAGCTCTCAAAGCTCTGCGGCTTGCGAGTTCGATCGAGCAAATGGCTCTCGACGGTCAAGCTTGGTATCCGAAAGAGCTAGAGCCTACTTTGCAAGTTAGCTAAATCTAGACAAATCGTGTCGTTTCCGGGTGCTTCTACAGTTTGGGTTTGTTGTTCGCTCTTCTAGAGTAACTGTTCGGGCGCAACCGGATTCGATGTCAGTCGATTTGAGATTTGAGATAGACTCCACATCCTCAATTGGGGGATTAAACTGTCGATGTGAGATTTGAAGTTTGAGATAGACTCCACATCCTTAATTGGGGGATTAAACTGTCGATGTGAGATTTGAGATTGACTTGCAGCTTTGAATCTAGGGGCTTGAACTAAGGTTTAAACTTTTTTGCTCTCCCCAACCTAAGTCGGGGGCAAGTATCTATGTTTGGGTGAAGTCACGATTTAGGCGAAAAAAGAGCAACTATTTGACGACCGATCGTTTTGCTAACTAGCTGATTTCCTTGAGGACTGAGGTGAATGCTGTCTCTATACAAAGTTGAAATTTGAGCCGCACAATTGAAAATGGGAAGAAAATCTATGTAAGTAATTTTCTCGCGTTCGACGAGTTCGGCGAGACGCTCTCTAGCCTTGACTTCCCAGTCGCGAGGGCCCGAGTCGCCGAATTCGCCCCGCTTGGGCGTCACGGCTAGCAAAAACTTGACGTTGGCGGATACAGCTATTTTCTGGATTTGGCAAATAGCTTCTAAGTTGCAACCGACTAGATCCCCGCTTTCGGGGGAGGGTGCTGCAAATTGGCTCCCCGGCACTGTTGGTAGCAGGTAGCGGCTCAATAACTCTAGTGTGGCCGATCGAGGTTGGCGCGAGGGATAAGATCGATCGCGCCCCACCACCAGAGCACAGGGAGCCGATGCAAACAAATCGTCCGTATTCAGCAGCAACACCAAAACCTTTGCTCCAAAAACACCGAACCGCTTGGCGTAAGCCAGTTGATTCCTCGGCCCCCAAGAATTGGCTGAGGCGTTGAGAACTTCAAAATCCGAATAGTTGACTTTTGCACCTGATTGTGCATCGCTCGCCAGATGCTGTACTTGCAGCCTCAACAGCCGAGCCATAATTTCCGAGATGGTATCTGTCTGATGCGTCCACCAACCGCCGTTGGCGACAGAATCTCCCAACAGCAAGACGCGCAGAGTTTCGGGATCGGGACTTGGGGCGATCGCTCCAGTACGCATCGAATACTCGTTAATCTCAATCCGGTTAGCCAAGCGGCGCACCCTCTGGTTGGGCGCCAACAAATAGCCGCACTCGGCATCGGCAATGTAAATCAAGGGATTGCCAAAACCCAGCAGCACCCGCAGCAGCACTTCGATTGCTGCCCACAATCCGGAGGTGAGGGCCAAAACGATCAGAACAACTTTCAACAATTAACCTCGATCGAAAACGGATACCGTGCCACGTACAATCGTCGTGGATCTCCCAAAATTTTAGACTCCCGTTCAAGCCCCCAGATTCATGTGTGGGGTAAATCTACAGTTCAAGCTCCCAATGCAGAGTCAATCTCACCTGGAGAATGGAAAATCCACAGTTCAATCTCCCAGACTGCAATGCTGCGAGTCAAATCTAAAATCTAAAATTTTAAATCTAAAATCGACTAACTGCTGCTGAATTCGGGGTTTTAGCAACTTGACGGCGCGATTGAGTCATCCGAATCGCCCCCGTGGATATAGAATTCTAGAATATACCGTCAAAACCCGCCGTCAGCCGTCAGTGAACTTGGTGGTTTCAGGAAACCCGTGGACTTAAAACAAATATTCAAAACGCCGAATCCCATAATCGGTGTCGTACATTTACAGCCTTTGCCAACTTCTCCCCGCTGGGGCGGGAACCTCAAAGCTATTATCTCAAGAGCCGAGCAAGAGGCTACAGCGCTGGCTTCTGGCGGCGCAAACGGTATCATAGTCGAGAACTTTTTCGACGCTCCTTTTGCCAAAGACAGCGTAGATCCGGCTGTGGTAAGTGCCATGACTCTGGTAGTCGAGAGGCTAACCAATCTCGTGACGCTGCCGATCGGCGTTAACGTGCTGCGAAACGACGCCCACAGCGCGATCGCCATCGCCTCCTGCACGGGAGCCCAATTCATCCGCGTCAACGTCCTCAACGGCATCATGGCTACAGACCAAGGCTTAATTGAAGGCCAAGCACACCAGCTACTGCGCTACCGCCGGGAATTGGGCAGCGATGTCAAAATATTAGCAGACGTGTTAGTCAAGCACGGGCGACCCCTGGGCAGCCCCAACTTGACCACAGCAGTCTCTGAGACGATCGGGCGCGCTTTAGCCGACGCCGTAATCCTTTCCGGCTGGACAACCGGCAGCCCTCCCAATCTCGAAGACTTAGAACTCGCGAGTGCAGCAGCGGCGGGAATTCCAGTTTTCATCGGCAGCGGCGCCTCGTGGGAGAACATTTCTACCCTCATGCAAGCCGCCGACGGCGTAATTGTTTCGAGCTCCCTAAAGCGAAACGGGCGCATCGAGCAGCCGATCGATCCGATCCGCGTCAGTCAGTTTGTAGAAGCCGCCCGCCGCAGCTTGTCCCAGAAAGAGCGCGAACAGGAAAACAGAGACACTAATGGCTCAAGAGGGCCCACACCGGAACCGGGCAAAGTCGGAAGTAAAACGTAAAATGGGTAATTGGGAATGGGCAAAGCGTGTCAACTTAAGTATGAAACCTGAGACATCTCGCTTTTATTCGAGGCCAGATCCCCCTCGCATCCCCCTCCCGGGGGACTTTGATCGGTTCCGGTTCCCCCCTTAAGAAGGGGGGCTAGGGGGGATCAGAGCCTCATTGTCAGATAGCAGACCGGCACTACGTTTGACATTAAGTTGACACGGCTTTGGGGAATGTGTAATTGGTAATTAGTAATTGGTAATTGGTAAGTGGTAAGTGGTAATTGGTAAGTGGTAATTGGTAATAGCTGAAAACTAAAAGCTAACCATGAAAAAAGCACCAATTCTCAATTCTTAATTCTCAAGGACTAATTCTCAATTCTCAATGACCAATGACTAATGACCAATGACCAATGACCAATAACCAATGACCAATTAATTACCAAATCAAAAAATGATTCGCCGACGTTCAACCCCTTGGATTCATCGCTGGTCTAGGACTGCGATCGCAGCGATCGCAGCCATCGGCGTCGTAGAAACGGCCTATCTGACGATCGCTAAATTCACGACAGGCTCAGTCATTTGTCCCACCAGCGGCTGTGACAAAGTTCTCAACAGTCCCTACGCTACAGTTTTTGGCACAGTGCCTTTAAGTTTATTAGGTTGTGTGGCTTACCTGAGCATAGCAATCCTGGCATGGGCTCCCAAAGCCGTCAACCCCGAAACTAAGAAAGGACTGCACTCTCAACTAGAAAATCAAACTTGGCAAGCGCTATTTATCATCACCGCTGCGATGGTAATTTTCAGCAGCTATTTGATGTATTTGATGGCTTTTGAAATTAAGGATCTGTGCATTTACTGCATCAGTTCCGCCGTATTTTCCCTGTCGCTGTTGGTGCTGGTGCTAGTCGGCCGCGAGTGGGAAGATATCGGACAGTTGGTGTTTACAGGCATTTTGGTGGCGATGGTGAGTTCGATCGGCGCTTTGGGACTGTATAACAGCGTCAGCTCACCTGCTCCTTTTGTTTCTTCTACCCCCGGAATTCTACCCCCTGCCGTCACTACAACCTCCGGCCCGGCACAAATTGCTTTGGCGCGCCACCTCCGACAAATCGGCGCTAAAGAATACGGCGCTTACTGGTGTCCCCACTGCCACGACCAAAAAATCCTGTTCGGCAAAGAAGCAGCCAAAATAATTGATTATTTTGAATGCGATCCCAGAGGGCAAAATTCCCGCGCTGAAATTTGCCAAGCTGCTGCTGCGAATGTTAAAGGTTTCCCGACTTGGGAGATTAAAGGTCAGTTTTATTCGGGGACGCAATCTTTGGAGAAACTCGCTGAGTTATCCGGTTACACCGGGCCGCGCAACTTTCAAAACTGACAGTAAAGCTTGAGATTTTAGATGGGAAATTTTAGATTTTTTGGGAGTAAATATCCTGGTTTTTAACGGGAGCATCTCTTTGGGAGAGTAAAAAGCTTTTTTTGAGGAGTGCGAGTTTAAGAACACAACACAGCTTGTATACACCTAGCGATCGTCCCGCTCGCAATCCTCAAAAAGCCAAACAGAGATGCTCCCTTTTAAACTTAGTTTATCGTTGTCTCCGGCTGCGAAATCAATCTAAAATATGCCATCTACAATCAATAAAAAATTAGTAAAAATTAGTTAGATAGAAAAAGTTTAAAACAAGTTGTGGCTGTTTATTAGGTGGGCGAATAAATACTAGGAATTTTACACCAAAACTCAAGAAACCGGGTTTCTACTTCCAAACTCATTGTTGAAATGACATATTTGGGTTGAGAAACCCGGTTTCTGCTGTTGCAGCCCGATCGCCCGCACCGAAAAACCCAAAAATTGGATAATCTAAAATCTAGAATCTAAAATCTAAAATCCACCGCTCGCCCGCACCGAAAAACCCAAAAATTGGAGCATCTAAAATCTCAAATCCAAAATCTCAAATCGACCCGATCGCCCCCAGATGTAAAAGCTATATCTAGTAGTAGCTTAGATGCTCTTGGGGCGAGGCGAAAATCCCCAAAATATGCTAAAAACTATCAAAAAATGGCTCGATCGAGAACGCCGAGTATTAATTACTGCGAGTGCCGTTGCCGGTACGGTGATTGTACTGCGCTGGTTCGGATTTTTGCAGGTGTGGGAATGGGCTGCTTTCGACCACTTTGTGCGCTGGCGGCCCGTCGAACCAATTGACTCGCGCATCGTGATTGTAGAAATTAACGAAGCAGACTTGCAAAAATACGGCTACCCAATTTCCGATGCTGTATTGGCCCAATTGCTCCAAAAATTGTACGCTGCTTCGCCGCGGGCGATCGGCCTCGACATTTACCGAGATTTGCCAACTCAACCGGGTAACGCCGAATTGCTCAAAACTTTTAAAACTATTCCCAACTTAATCGGCATTGAGTTGATGCCAGACGAAACCAGGTTCGGAGTTCGCCCGCCTCCGGTACTTGACAAGCTCTCGCGCATCGGTTTCAACAACGTTGTCATCGACGCTGACTCAAAAGTGCGCCGAACTTTGCTCTACGCTTGGCCTCTCGACGGCAAAACCCATGAAAGTTTCGCGCTGAGAATGGCTTTGCTTTACCTCGATCGCGAAGGGATTTCCCCAGAACCAGCAAAAGTCAATCCTAAATACTTGCAGTTAGGCAAGGGGGTGTTTCGGCGTTTTAAACCGAATGATGGTGCTTACGTGCGATCGGACAGCCGCGGCTATCAAATTCTCGCCAACCTGCGCGGCCCGCGAGGCAGTTTCCGCACTGCATCAATGAGCGACGTGCTTTCTGGCAAAGTACCGACTGATTTTGTGCGATCGCGCGCTGTCTTGATCGGCTCAACTGCACCCAGCCTCAAAGACTTTCACCAAAATGCTTACAGCTCCGGTTTGTTTGCTTCTCCCCAACAAATACCCGGAGTCGAGCTTCAGGCTCATTTCTTGAGCCAAATTTTGAGTGCAGCCCTCGACGGGCGCGAGGGTATCAAAGTTTTGCCCGAGGCTGCGGAGTTGCTGTGGATTTTACTGTGGTCGTGGGCGGGAGCCAGTGTGAGCTGGAAGTTGCGATCGCTCGGGCGATCGGCTTGGTGTTTGTCAAGTATCTGTATCGGTCTGAGTGCCAGTTTATACATAGTCTGTTTGGCAGGTTGGTGGGTGCCGTTAATTCCTCCAATCCTCAGTCTTTTGGGTTCTGGCGCCGCAGTTGTGGGTTATCTGGCTCACTTACAAGAAGAACTCAAACGGTCTAAAGAATTTTTACAATGGCTGATCGATACAATTCCCGACCCGATTTTTGTCAAAGATAGAAATCACGGCTGGGTTGTTTTGAATCAGTCATATTGTCGGTTTATCGGCTATCCTTTGGAAGTTTTAATCTGCCGCACAGATTACGATTTATTTCCCCAAGCCGAAGCCGATATATTTTGGCAGCAAGACGAATTAGTATTGCAAACTCACCAGCCGCGAGAAAATGAAGAATATTTTACCGACGCTCACGGAATTACGCATCTAATTTCGACTAAAAGATCCCTGCACAAAGATGCTGCCGGCAACCTATTTTTAGTCGGAGCGATCAGAGATATGACCGAGCGCAAGCGCCTGGAAGATGCCCTCAAGCAAAAAAATGCCGAACTCAGCCACCAAGCATATCACGATGCTCTCACCGGTTTGCCCAACCGCAAAATGTTTCACGAATCCTTGCATTCCTCTCTAGAAAGAGCTTCCAGCAATCAGGAATTGGTAGCTTTACTGTTTTTAGATTTAGATGGATTTAAGTCAATCAACGACACTCTCGGACACAATGTCGGCGATTTGCTCTTAAAAGCAGTTGCCAGTCGGCTTAAAAAATGCTTGCGCGGCAGCGATACTATCTCGCGGTTGGGCGGCGACGAGTTCACAGTCATTCTGCCCGGAATTCCAGGTCGCGAGGAAGCGGCGAAAGTAGCCGAAAAAATTTGCGCCGCTATCATGCAGCCTTTTATTTTAGAAGAACATACAGTTTCTGTAACAACGAGTATTGGGATTAGTTTGTATCCAATTGACGGTCAAGAGCCACAAAATTTAGTCATAAATGCCGATACTGCGATGTATCGTGCTAAGAATCTCGGTAAAAATCAATATCAATTTTCTTGATGAAGAAGGAAGAAGTCATTAGTGATTAGTCATTAGTCATCAGCCATCAGTCAGAAGGAAGTCGGAAGAAGGAAGTCGGAAGAAGGAAGAAGGCTATAACGCAATACGCGATTGTTAGCAGCGGTTGTTCGCAGCGAAGAACGCTATACATAAACGCGATGACATGAAAGCAATCTCTGTATCTATTTTTCACATCGTTTTGACTCTCTTAATAGTCTTAACAATCGCGTATTAGGCTATAACGGCTTCGCTCGGAGGGTAAAAAGAAGTCCGAGATCCGAGGGTTTCAGCAATGCGAGAACGTCCTCACCGTCTGGGGCGGTTGTTATGCCCGTTTAAAAAAAGAATGCAACTGCAGGCAAGCACGAAACTACGATAGTTATAATAAATTCCAAATTTTTAAATTTAAAATTGTTTAATCTGTCATCTGTCATCTGTCATTAGATAGACTTACCAAAAATATGAAACTTATTAGAGCAAACTGCCGTGTCATCTCAATGTTAAAAAATATTAAAAAAAATTGAGATTAGTTTACAAAAAGAATACAAGGGCAGGTTCGCGCTCCCAATCCTTATGCAATAAGTCATACCATGTCCGGTCGATTGACGGCGCTCGGATAGAACGCACGTGTGGAATGCGAGTCCGCAAAAAATAGCGGACTCGCATTCCACACTACAAACCGTTTTTGTTATTGTATATCGACCGGACATGATATCATTCCATCGAAAATTGTCAATCAAAAATCGAAAATAGTAGGAGACCGGAGGCGAAATTAACATCGCCAAAAAGCCTTGATTTAAAAGGGTTTACGTAAACTTACAAAAATTAATTAAAGGAAATGTAAAGAGCTCAGTGGAACTACGTAAATTCATAGATATAATAGCTGGTACAGACGTGCATCTACTGCGGTGATTTGAATAAGGCTGTGAATACTATGCGTACTTTGATTGGACTCACAACCACGGCAACCCTGGCTCTGTGCCTGCAAGTGAATACGATCGGCATCGCCAATGCCGCCTTACTTGCTGGCAATTCAACCAGCAACTCAACAACAGACCGTAGCTTGCGCGGCCCGACGCCATCGACCTCCACAGTTTTGACAGTTGCGCCAACTTCTCGGGTTCCAAATAACCCAAAAAAATACGAACCAGACCCCGACGGGAGTCCCAAAAGCGACGGTACGGGGACGCGCTGAACCCAATTTTTTAATTTTTTACTCCTGGACATTCACCATCAACGAGATTTGTCGGCCCTAGCTTTAGACACGGGATGGAAAGCGATTGACGGTTAAAAGCGCAGTCCGTAGCCTCACAGCTATTGACACTGCGCGGGATTTTCAATAAAACATTTTTAATAAAACATATGTCAACACAACGTCCGCAGGTCACAATTCCTGATACAGAGATACACTCACTACGGTCATCAAATGTGGAGCAAGAATTCCGAATTTTTGTTGCTCTGGGGCACGCATACGCTAATTCTGACAAAGCCTATCCTGTCCTCTACGTGCTAGATGCTAATGCAGTTTTTGGAACAGTTACAGAAACAGCTCGCTTTCTGGCAATGCTTAAGGAAATACCGGAAATTATCATTGTCGGTATTGGCTATCCGATCGACAGTTTTACAGAGGCAGCAGCTTTCAGGACGCGAGACTATACCATCACCACCGTTGATACCTGGTACCAAAAAACTTTCAAAGCTGTACAACCTGATGCTCCCGAATATGTTGGTTCAGGTGGAGCAGCCAATTTTCTCCAATTTGTTGGCAAAGAACTAATGCCTTTTGTCAATACAACTTACAGAACTATTCCTGAAGATAGCGCTATCTGCGGTAGTTCATTTGGTGGTTTGTTCGCACTTTATGCGTTATTCCACCAACCTCATACTTTCCGGCGCTATATCATTGGCAGCCCGACGGTATGGTGGGACGAATCAGCGATTCTCAACTATGAAAAGGAATTTGCGGCTAACAACACCCGTTTATCAGCAAAGGTGTTCATGTCAGTAGGTTCTTGTGAAAGCGATCGCATGGTGGCGGGTTTCCAGGAGATGGCTGGGATAATGCAAGATAGGCAATATCAGAATTTGGAACTGATAACACATATGTTTGAGGACGAGACTCATGTATCCGTTACTCCAGCCACAATTAGTAGAGGTTTAAGAGCCGTTTTTACTTAGGGTTGCGAGTTGAGACATTGCGGAAATATGGCATCCAGTTAGATATTCAGACTAGCCAAAAACTCCATCAGCAATTGATTAACCTCAGTTGGACGCTCTTGTTGAATCCAGTGTCCGGCACCCGGCAACAAAACCTTCTTCTTCAAGTTCGGCACTGTTTGCCCCATTCCATCAACAGCGTCTCGGTTCATCGCAATTACCCCGTCTTCCTCCCCTGCTACAAAAAGTGCAGGCTGGCGCAGCTTCGCCCCACTCAGAAAAGCTGTTAGTTCCCAGGATCGGTCTAAGTTCCGGTACCAGTTCAGCCCGCCTCGAAAACCTGTTCGTTCAAACTCGCCTGTAAAAAAGTCGATATCTTGTTTGGTTAACCAAGCAGGAAGCGTCTGTGGCAGGGCGCCAGTGTCAAGAAACTTCTCAGACTTACTGAACAGAGGGCGCAATCGATGCTGGGGCGGTGCGTCTCCCGAACCGGAGTAGAGTAAGATGCTTATCGTCTTGCGGACATCTGCTTCGAGTTGGGCCTCGGCTAATCCTGGTTCCTGGAAATACAACTGGTAAAACTGCTGGTTTTCGCCTACCATGCGTTTCAGCGCTTCTGTAGGACGGATGGAAGTCCAAAGTCGGGGCTTGTAAGGGACACTCAGCAGAACGATCGCCCTAAAAATATCTGGTCTTAACAGGGCGCAATACCGGGCAACAACAGCCCCCCAGTCATGACCCGCGATGACCGCCTGTTCTTGATTGAGGGCATCAACAAGACCAACAATATCTGCGGTTAATTCGAGAATGTTGTAAGCTTCGATAGGTTCGGGTCGATCGGTTTGACCGTAGCCGCGTTGATCTGGCGCTACGACGTGGTAACCTGCCTCGGACAGTGCTGTTAGCTGGTGCCGCCAGGAATACCAAGATTCTGGGAAGCCGTGGCACAAAACGACTAACGGGCCGGAACCCTGTTGGGCAATGTGCATCTTGATGCCATTTGTATTGATGAATCGGTGCGTTACTAGCGCCATAGTTTAATCACTAAATCCGAACACTTATAGGGCTTGTGTGGTTCTAACGCTTTCTTTGTACCAATGGGTGTTCTGGATTAAAGTGTGACTGCACCAAGCCGGATCGGTCAGGGGATAGTCCACCCGGTAGTGACCGCCGCGACTTTCCGTGCGAAACGCAGCACTTTTGAGAATTAAGTAGCCAATATCCAATAAATTGCCCACTTCCCCCCAATTTCGCAAAACCGAGCTATTCTCCGCATCAGCCGGCGAAAAATCAATAATTTGTCCGGGCCGTAAATTATCAAGTGCTTGACTCAAAGCCAAAGAAGCAAATTCTTGCCGCCAAATCTCAACTTGGACGATCGCACTTTCCAAATCGCGCATTCCCCGGCAAATTCCCGCACTCTGCCACACCAAACTCGGCAATTCTACCCGCAACTTTTCGATCGCCTGAATATCCTGTTGTGAAATCGATTTTTCTAAGATTTCCCCTGCATCTTCATCATCGGGGAATGCCTTAGACTTTTCACCTTCTACCTGCAAAAGTCCCATTTGCGCGCCAAACACCAGACATTCCAGCAGCGAATTGCTCGCCAACCGGTTAGCGCCGTGCACCCCCGTGCTGGCAGTTTCTCCCACCGCGTACAAACCCGGAATCGAAGTTTGGTTGAACTTATCAGCCACAATCCCTCCCATCCAGTAATGGGCGGCGGGCGTCACGGGCACCGGTTCGGAAAAAATATCAATTCCCCAATCAGCGCACACTTGAATAATATTCGGAAACCTGTAGCGCAGCCGATCGACCGCAATCGGGCGCAAATCCAGCCAAACGTGAGGTTCCCCCGTCTTCTGCAAGTGGCGGAAAATAGCGCGGCTGACAACATCGCGAGGGGCGAGTTCCCCGCTGGGGTGAGAATCAAAAGCAAAGCGATATCCCTTGCTGTCAACCAAATGAGCTCCTTCTCCGCGCACCGCTTCGCTAATGAGAAACCGAGGCGCGCCCACTTTGCTGAGTGCCGTCGGGTGAAACTGCACAAATTCTAAATCTCGCAGCAGCGCCCCGGCGCGCCAAGCAATGGCTACCCCGTCCCCGGTACTTACCGACGGATTGGTCGTTTGAGCAAAAACCTGTCCGCCGCCGCCTGTCGCCAGCACCACGGCTTGGGCCTGCAGCCATTTGACTTGTGAGCCGCAAATCGAGCTAATCCCCTGACAGCGCCCGGTTTCGTCGTCTAGCCACAGACTCAAAGCAAAGGCAGGGGATACGAGGTGAATGTTTTTGCGGCTCAATACTTTTGCTGTCAGGGTACTGATAACGGCTTTGCCCGTAGTGTCGGCGGCGTGGAGAACTCGGCGGCGGGAGTGGGCGGCTTCTAGGGTGAGGGCTAAATCTGGGCCGGTGCGATCGAATGCAACGCCCATTTTTACGAGGGAGTCTATGCAAGCAGGAGCTTCTTCTACTAAAAATTGCACCGCCTCCAAATCGCAAAGACCGGCTCCTGCAGCCAGTGTATCTTTAACGTGCAGCGCTGCAGAATCTTCAGGGGCGATCGCCGCAGCAATCCCTCCTTGGGCCCAATCGCTGGCAGAAACAGGCAAGATATTTTTATTGATCAAGCCCACGTGCAAATGTTCTGGGAGGCAAAGTGCCGTGTACAAACCGGCTGCGCCAGCACCTATCACCAATACGTCAAATTTGTCAGTCATAAGTCGGGCGATTTTAGATTTTAGATTTTAGATTTTAGATTTTAAAATTAACTTTACAGATTAATCTGGGGAATATAACTGTCGATTTTATATTTGACTCTACAGATGACTTGAGGGGCGGGAACTGTCCATTTTAGATTGAATAATTGAATAATTTCATCTACAGATGAATCTGGATTTAAACTAATATCTAAAATTTTTGGCTCTCCACAACATCGGAGCCTTGTATCCGTCTTTGGGTTCGATCCTGTTTCAAGGCATTCGGCATTCATCAGCCGGAGCCCTAAGCCAGAAGCCAGAAGCCAGAAGCCAGAACCCACAAGCCCTAAGCCCTAAGCCCTAAGCCATAATTCATGAATTAACAAAAAATTAGTTCAGACTAATGACTCATGACTAATGACTCATGACTAATGACTCATGACTAATGACTCATGACTAATGACTCATGACTTCTACCGAATGCCTTCAAAAGAGGCCCGCTGCTATCTAGTCGTAGAGACCGTTATTCAACCTGGTGTCTCCTTCAATAAAGACTGATTCGACATCAGTTACGGTGAATTTGTCCAGGTTAGCTTGCAGCACCTTTTTCTGAGCTTCCGTCAACCCTGAAATGTTGAGTACGTCCTCAACTTTTTCGTAAGGAGCATTCTTAATAATTTGTCCAGCTAAAGTGGGATACAGCCCTCGAAATTCGCGAAAGTCCCGGACGGCGCTGTTGTTCAAATCAAGTTTTTTGCCGTATTCTGTGGCAAGCTTGTCATCGGCGCGATTGGTTCTAGCCGGAGCTTCAACCGCTATGAGCGAGGATGATGGCAAGACGATGCGGCTCAAGGTCGCCGCGATCGCGCTCGTGTCTCCAGCCCATGCAAAGCAGCCCAGCACTAAGCCCAATACTGCCAATAGACGACCCAATCGTTTCATGAAGTTTTGTCTCCCAATTTCATACACAGCATTTATGTAGAGACTACCATTTTGCTTATGCAGTTTTTCAGATAAATCCGCAGCAAGCAGAGGACTGTTAACAAAATTTACATTTACCTATTGACAGTGCGGTAAATATATGATATGGATCGAGGCGCTCGGTTAATTTTTGGGCCCGCCCCCAATTTTCTAGCTATCGGGAACTCTTTCCTTTGGTTTTCAGAAAAGCGTTCAAGTCAGTATAAGTACCCCCGTAAGTCACGCTGGGAGTGTCGTAACCCTTCAAAGCAACAGTGTGCTGCTCGAAAGCGTCCTGGGCCCCCAATTGGGTCAGGTATTGGTAGGTGGTTGCTCCTACGGCGATATCCTTGCCGAGTTGCTTGGTGCAAGATTCCAGGCGAAATGCTGCGTTGACAGTATCTCCCAAGGCGGTGTAGTCCGATCGGTCGCTGCTACCAGAATTTCCCACCATTGCATAACCGGTATTGATTCCAGCCCCGACTCGCAAAGGAAAAGGCAGGGGGTAACGGCTGCTGAGTTCGTCTGTTGCCTTGTGCAGTTCGCTCAAAGCTTGGCAAATCCGCATCATTTCCTCGCTGCTAACACCGTCGGGTTTGTGGAACCAGACAGCCATGATCGCATCGCCGATGTATTTGTCCACCCAACTGCCGTGTTCGCGAATGATGTGTCCTGCTTTGCGGAACCAATTCCCAATGACTTCAGAAAGCAGAGTTTCGTCTAGCTGTCTGGTCAAAACTGTAAAGTCTCGGATGTCCATTACCATGACGCTGATCAGGCTGCGCACCGTCAAAGTCGCCGTAAAATCTTCCGAGTCTGTGTCGTGTATGCGATCGAGCCGGCGGCCTGCTGTTGGGTGATGGAAGTCCAACTCGGTTTGACCGAAAATAATTCGATCGCCATTTCTGAGCGTGACAGGAATGCTCACCCGCCGCCCGTTGACAAAGGAACCGTTGCGGCTTCCCAAGTCGATCAGGTAAAACTCTCCGGTCTCCATTTGCTGTAGCATCGCGTGATTGCGGGAAATCCAGCGATCGGTCAATACAAAATTATTGTCATCATTCCGCCCTACTGTCCAGCAATTGCTGCCGGAGAGCGGCAAGTAGCGATTGCCGCTTTCTGTACGAAGTAACAAATGTGGATTGGCTTGCAAAGTCACCACAGCCCTAGAAACAACATCAAGTCAACCGATTTGAGGTTTTCAACTTTAAATCTTAACTTTACCGCGCGGCTTATAACTGAGATTGCTGGTAAAAAACCTCAAATTGGCTGCTCTAAAATCTCAAATTGTTTAGTCGATCGTCGATGCACCGAACCTTTCGCAGGATTGCCCAACCGCGCGGACGATCGCCAGCGCTGCGGTAGTTATGGTTCGATCTTAAGCCAAAGTGTCATATTTTTCACCCCAAAGATGTATCTGGGGAATTAAATTTGCTGCTTTTTGGCCAAAATATAACTTATTTATGCTTCTGTTGCCCCGAAAAAACAGGAAAATGGCTCTCGTGCTCAGACCGAGTGTTGTTAACACCAGGTATCTTTAAGATTTGTTGCTTAACTTCCGGTTTTTGAAGAAATCAACAAAGCCTTGGACGGGTTGCGGCGGTCAATCAATTAGAAACACGAGAATTTTATGTTGTCGAAAAGAATTTTGCCTTGTCTGGATGTGAAAGCCGGCCGCGTGGTCAAAGGTGTCAATTTTGTCAACCTTAAGGATGCTGGCGATCCGGTAGAAATGGCTCAGGTATACAATGATGCGGGTGCTGATGAGTTGGTGTTTCTAGACATTACGGCGACGCACGAAGACCGGAACATTATGATTGATGTGGTGTACCGAACTGCCGATCGAGTATTTATCCCTTTGACGGTGGGCGGCGGCATTCAATCCTTGGACACTATTAAAAGTTTGTTGAGGGCGGGCGCTGATAAGGTGAGCATTAATTCGGCGGCGGTGCGCGATCCGAGTTTGATTGACAAAGCGAGCGATCGATTTGGCAATCAGTGTATTGTATTGGCGATCGACGCCCGCAAACGCCAAGATGCCGATAATCCCGGTTGGGATGTCTACGTGCGCGGAGGGCGAGAAAATACTGGAAAAGATGCGATCGTCTGGGCCAAGGAAGCCGAACAGCGCGGCGCGGGCGAAATTCTAGTGACAAGCATGGACTCTGACGGCACTCAGGCAGGTTACGACTTGTCATTAACCCGCAGCATCGCCGAAGTGGTGGAAATTCCCGTCATTGCTTCCGGCGGCGCCGGCAACTGTCACCACATCTACGAAGCCGTCACTGAGGGCAAAGCAGAAGCTGCACTGCTGGCTTCCCTGCTGCATTACGGGCAACTAAGCGTCGGAGAAATTAAGACTTATCTGGCAAAATGTCAAGTTCCCGTGCGGCAGCAGTAGTTCAGTTGTCAGTTATCAGCATCTGATATCTTCCAGCAACAGGCAGGATGCCTGTTCCACGATAATTACATTTTCTTGTGGGGTGGGAAATCCGCCCACCCCGATCGGCCTTATTGCAAATTGTGCCTGATGTCAAGTGCATTAAACAGTTGACAGTTGACAGTTGACAGTTGACAGTTGACAGCTTGCCCGAAAAGCCAGCTGTTGGGCGTTGCCCGAAAAGCCGGTCGTTGGGTGGACAGTTGACAGTTGGATAGTACGGGAATCAAACCATTTATGCTTGACGGATATCGGCTCTATTCATGAGGTTATTTATGTTCTCACGCCATGTGGCGGTTGCTATACCAGTGAAAAAAAGAATCCAATTGCAGACAACCTGAAAACCACACAATCAGTCATTCCCAATTCTAAAATCTAAAATCTAAAATCTAAAATCTAAAATTCTAGGGCTTCTGGCGATGCACCATACTCATCTATCGGAAGACACAAAGCCAAAATATTCCCTGAGAAGGATTTCAAATATCAGCTTTTTCAGCTAAATATTATATATTAGCTCAATTAGAGAGAGAGCAACTGCTAAATTCAGTTGTTTTTATCAAACTTGAGTTAAAGATTGTGCAGAATTTGAGTGAAAGTCAGCCTGTTAACAATCTCAGCGCTCAAAACTTCTAAAAACGGAGAATTTTTGTATGTCTTTTATCAGCTTTAACTTTCCTGTCAAGCGTTTAGTTAGCAGTTTAATAGCTGTTTGTTTTTGTGCTTTGATGTTTGTTTCTAGTGCTTTCCCAGCTTTTGCCGTTACCAGCAGCCCCACCAAAGGTGAAGATAAACTTTTGGGGATTGAGAAAGAAGCTCAAGAAGTTGTCTTGAAAAACCCGATGTCTCTCGAAGAAACTCAAGAAAAAACCAGCAAAGGGCCTAACGAAGTTCAGGGAGACGCTGACCTTGAAAAAATGAAAAATCCTTCCAATACAAACGCTACATCCTTTGAGCAACAAGTCAAAAAGGCTGTCAGCAAAATCAAAGACTAACTGCACAGTTATCAGCCTTAAAAAGTAGGGACACGGCACTGCCGTGTCCTTATCGTTTTTGTGTCCGATCTCTATTTAGCTGTAGTTTTAATAATTGATATCAGAGCGTTCGATCGTTCGGAATGAAAGTCCGCATCCATTACGCTTGACTTGCATTCCGAACGATCGAACCAATTCTCTTGTGTTGTTCTCGGAGGACACGATATCAGATCGAATAAAAAAGTGGAAATGACTTGGCATCTTTCGGCTTGACGAACACTCTTTGCTGCGGCTGCAACTGCAAGTTATCGAATCTTTCTCTGGTTAAATTAGCATTCACTACTTGACCGTCATCTAAGGTTAATTCTACCTGAATTTCCCATCCCAAATGAATCAAGCGACTGATTCTTGCAGGCACTGTTGCACTATTTTCTGTAGTTTCAATTACCACGTCGTGAGGGCGCAAGAAAATCTCCGGGTTGGCTGAGTCAAAGCCGTTGTCTTGAAACATTCTCGAACTGCTGGGCAAGACATTGACTGGGCCGATAAAACTCATGACGAATGCACTGGCTGGATGGTCGTAAATTTCTGCGGGCGTGCCTACTTGTTCGATTTTACCTTTATTCATTACTGTAATTCGATCGGCAACTTCCATCGCTTCTTCTTGGTCGTGCGTCACAAAGACTGTGGTAACGTGTACCTCGTCGTGGAGTCGGCGCAACCAAGCGCGCAAATCTTTGCGGACTTTGGCATCTAGAGCTCCAAAAGGTTCGTCTAGCAGCAACACTTTCGGTTCCACAGCCAGGGCTCTGGCGAGGGCCACCCGCTGCCGCTGCCCTCCTGAAAGTTGCGACGGGTATCTGTCGCCCAATCCTGCTAATTGCACTAAATTCAACAATTCTTCTACCCGCGATTTGACTTTCGCCGGTGCAGTTTTCTGAATTTCCATGCCGAAGGCGATGTTTTTTCGCACTGTCATGTGCTTGAATAGCGCGTAGTGCTGAAACACAAATCCAATTTTGCGGTCTTGGACGCTGGTATTTGTGGCATCTTCGCCTGTCAGCCAGATTTTGCCGGAGTCGGGCATTTCTAAACCTGCAATCAGCCGCAGCAGGGTAGATTTGCCGGAACCAGACGGGCCCAGCAGTGCGACTAGGGAACCTGATTCAATCTGCAAGCTGACTCGATCGAGTGCTTGGAAACTGCCAAACTGTTTTGATACGTTTTCGACGACTATGCCCATAGGAAGTTCGGCAACGGATTCTGTAACGGATGTAACGGATGTAACGGATCTAACGAATGGAAGTCCGAGGGAAGTCGAGAAATGGAAGTCGGAAAAATATTAATCTCCGGTTTTGAAGTCGGGGAATAGTAGTTTTATAACACGCTCGCACATCCGTTTGCTAATTTTAGGGTTTTTGCGATCGGTCGATCGAGAAAACTACCAAATTAATTAGAACGGCCTCCGCTTTGACAGAGGAATGCGAGGGGGCGAAACTCGGATGCAAACCATAGAGAAATTCCGCTCAAAAACCGGATTTTGACGGCCCGCGCGGGCCGTCAAAACAAAACAACACAATTCTTTGCCACCAAAGTTGGCGTTTGGTACTACAATGCAGCAAAAGTTCAAGCATTTTTGACTTCAAAGGCTGAGGGGATAAAGGAAAATGGGAGATGTTGGACGTGTGCCTGTAGGAATTATCGGCGCTTCAGGTTACGGCGGCGTGCAACTTGTGCGACTGCTGGCGGATCACCCAGCGGCGGAAGTAGTGTATGTGGGCGGGGATAGCAGTGCGGGAAAACCTTTTTCCAGCCTTTATCCGCATCTGACTAACTGCATTGACTTGACTGTCGAGGCGATCGACCTAGATAAAATAGCGGCAAAATGTGAAGTTGTGTTTCTGTCGCTGCCTAACGGTTTAGCTTGCCAAATGGCACCGACGCTGATCGAAAAAGGCTGCAAAGTCTTGGATTTGTCCGCTGACTACAGATTTGAAAATCTGGACACTTACAAAGCTTGGTACGGCGGCGAGCGATCGGACTCTGAAGTCGCTGCAACCGCTGTTTACGGTTTGCCAGAATTGTACCGCGATCGAATTAAAGACGCTCAGTTAGTAGGCTGTGCCGGCTGCTACGTCACTGCTAGTTTATTAGCGCTGGCACCTTTGCTCAAACAAGGTCTCATCGTGCCAGAAACAGCAATTATCGACGCCAAATCCGGTACTTCAGGAGGGGGCCGCAAAGCCGAAGTTAATCTGTTGTTGGCTGAAGCAGAGGGCTCTCTGGGCGCTTACGGCGTTGGCCGCCACCGCCACACGCCAGAAATCGAGCAAATTTGCAGCGCTTTAGCCGGACAAGATATCAAAGTCCAATTTACTCCCCACCTAATTCCGATGGTGCGGGGAATTCTGGCAACTGTTTACTCAACTCTGCGCGATCCGGGGTTGGTGCGAGAAGACTTAATCACCATTTTCACCGCTTTTTACCGCAATTGTCCTTGGGTAAAAGTGTTGCCGGCTGGGGTTTATCCGCAAACCAAATGGGCTTGCGGCACCAATCTTTGTTATATCGGCGTGGAAGTCGATCCGCGCACAGACAGGGTGATTGTGCTGTCGGCGATCGACAATTTAATTAAAGGTCAAGCCGGCCAAGGCATCCAGTGCATGAACTTAATGATGGGTTGGGAAGAAACTTTGGGTTTGCCGCAATTGGCTTTCTATCCTTAATTATTGGCAATGGGTAATTGGGATTAGTGTCAACAATCGCCTAAAACCATTGATAAATCTCGTTTGTAGCCTCTTGCCAGATCCCCCTAAATCCCCCTTAACAAGGGGAGTAGGGGTTGACGCAAGAATGCTTCTTGTCCCCCCCTTAAGAAGGGGGGCGCCAGGGCGATCGAGCCTTGGTGGTAAACAGCAGTCTGTGACTAAGTTTGACCTGGTTGTTGACACCAATGGATAATGGGGAATTACCAATTACCGATCGCTATTTCGGCCCGTAGCCGATCGAGCCTGCGTAAATCGCCCGATCGCCCAATTCGTCCTCAATCCGCAATAAACGGTTGTATTTGGCAACTCGTTCGCTGCGGCACAGAGAACCAGTCTTGATTTGACCGGCGCGAGTCGCCACCGCTAAATCAGCAATTGTGGTATCTTCAGTTTCACCGGAACGGTGGCTGATGACCGATCGATAGCTGTTCCGTTTGCCCAGGTCGATCGTATCCAAAGTCTCAGTCAAAGAACCAATTTGATTCAGCTTAATCAAAATCGAATTGCTAGCTTTCAAATCAATCCCTTTTTGCAAGCGCGTGCGATTAGTAACAAACAAATCGTCACCCACCAATTGAACTTTGCTGCCCATTTTCTGAGTCAGCGCTACCCAACTGTCCCAATCGTCTTCGTGCAAACCATCTTCAATGGAAACGATCGGATATTGTCCGACCAAACCGTCCAAATAATCGATTAATTCTGCCGGGGAATGAGCCACACCGTCGTAAGTGTACTGCCCGTCTTTGTAAAACTCGCTAGCAGCAACATCCAAAGCCAAAGCAACTTGTTCCCCAGGCTTGTAACCAGCTTTTTCAATTGCCATCATCAACAAATCCAAAGCTTCCTGATTGGAACCCAAATTCGGAGCAAAACCGCCTTCATCGCCCACGCCAGTCAGCAAATTTTTGCCTTTTAAAACTTTGGCGAGACTAGCAAATACTTCTGCTCCCCAGCGCAAAGCTTCCTTAAAAGATGGCGCTCCCACCGGTACAATCATAAACTCTTGAATGTCTACGTTGTTGTCCGCGTGGGAACCGCCGTTGATGACGTTCATCAAAGGCACGGGTAAAACGTTAGCTAGAGCGCCGCCCAAGTACCGGTAAAGGGGGAGTCCTAAAGTATCGGCGGCCGCCTTTGCTGTGGCTAAGGAGACTCCGAGAATGGCATTTGCGCCGAGGTTGGATTTGTTGGGGGAACCGTCCAAGTCAATCATGGTTTGGTCTACCAGTGCTTGGTCGATCGCATCCAGATTAGCCAAAGCGGGGGCAATTTTGTGTTCGACGTTAGCGACGGCTTTCAGGACTCCTTTGCCGCCGTAACGGCTTTTGTCGTCGTCTCGCAATTCGTGGGCTTCAAAAGAGCCTGTAGACGCGCCGCTGGGGACTTGGGCGAGTCCGACAACACCGTTGGCCAGGTAAACTTCAGCTTCGATGGTGGGGCGGCCGCGGGAGTCGAGGATTTCTCTGGCTTGAATAGATTCGATCGCAGTGTCTTGCATATTAACGATTCCTGACTTAACTCAAGGTTTGATGACAATTAGCATTCAGTAGGTTTTCGGTAACTGACTGCTGACGGGTAATAGAGTACGCGATCCCCAGAATTATTGGTGCACAGTTCAAAATATTTGCGGATTTGGGCGGCTTGCTGTCAATAAGCTATGCTTGTTGCAGTACCATCTCTGGCAATTTTGACAGTAATTTGACTTTTTTAACCGCAGATTCACCCAGAGTTGGTAATTGGAACCTTTGTTAAAATCACAATATCAACAAAGTCAATCAACAAGGAGAAACCTAGGATGTTAGAAACAAATATTGGAGAAGTTAGAGCATTAGCTGAAAACAGCGCTCCCATTATTCCCGACCCCCCAAATATCAGATTGCTTACAGGGCCTTTGCCAAATCCAGGGAGCGATCCCAACTTTTTTGATCTTACTGCCAATGACGATATAGTTCAATTAGCAAATGGAATTTTGCGGAACACTCCCGGAGGTTTGCGGGCCTTAGCGGGCAACGATTTTGTCAGAGGTTCAGGTGGTGCAGAACTGATGAACGGGAACAGCGGCAGAGATACTTTAATCGGAGGTTGCGGCAGCGATACTATTCGCGGAGGTCAAGATTCTGACATACTTTACGGAGAATGCAGCAGCGATGTTCTCAGCGGCAATCAAGGCGATGACTACGCCTACGGAGGCACCGGAAATGATTTTGTCAGAGGCGGCCAAGGCAATGATGCTTTAGTAGGAGACAGTGGCAACGATACTCTAATTGGTGATGCTGGAATTGACAGACTTTGGGGAGGAGAAGGTGCAGATTTATTTGTTCTCCGCAGAGAATCGGGAGCAACTGCGGGGGAATTTGGTTCCGACGGGCCGCGTCCTGCTGGGACTTTTCCTACTAATGTAGAGCAAGTGCCTGCGGATTTTATTCTTGACTACAATCCAGCGCAAGGTGATGTAATCGGATTGGCGGGAGGACTGACGCGAAATGATATTGTTTTGACCGAAAAGTTTTTAACAATTGGCGATGCTAGAGATTACGACAGCAGCGGCCCTTATCCTCCGGGAGGAATCCGAACTCTTGATTTTAGAATTCTGGATACTAGGGCGACAATAATTCGCGAAGCCAGTACCGGAAATATTTTGGGTTTGGTGAAAGATGTGTCGCCTTCTCAACTTCAGCTTACTTCTGTATCCGATGGGGCGATCGCTCTAGGTTAATTTAAATCGGTACACATTGCTGCGAATTTGGATAACAGGGACGGGCTCTCCCGCCCATCCCACAACAGCAAGGCTCTCAATCCTCGTTCCCAGGCTCTGCCTGGGAAGGCCTATCAGCGAGGCTCTGCCTCCCGATTCGTGACATGAATTCCACAAACATTAAGATGGCCAGAAATCCGTCACATCATATCCCATTTCACCGAGCATTTGCCGCAGCAGAGGTAAGCTCAAACCGATCACATTCGTGTGACATCCTTCGATTTTTTCAACAAAAAAGCCACCTTTACCTTCAAGTGCAAAACAACCGGCACAGGCGAGGGGTTCTCCCGTAGCGACGTAGGCCGTAATTTGCCGCGAGCTAACTTGGGCAAAATGAACTTTTGTAACTTGACAGCGAACGAGCGATCGCTCCATTGCCTCATCAAAATCCTCGAATCTAGTATCAATTAAAGCATGACCCGTATAAAGTTCGCCCACTTTACCGCGCATTTTCTGCCAGCGCTCCATTGCTTCTTGGGCATCCTTCGGTTTGCCGTGAATTTCGCCATCAATGACCAAAATAGAATCGCATCCCAACACCAAACACGATTTGGGATTGGGGATTTGCGGGTGAGAATTAGCCCGCAAAAAACTAGCTACAGCGTCAGCTTTTCCCTCTGCTAAAACTTGGACTAATTTAGTAGCCTCCCTCATTTTTATTTTCCCTTCATCAAAGTCGCTGGGGCAAATCACAGCTTTAATGCCAGCACTTTCTAGCAGGCTGCGGCGCGCCGGGGAAGCTGAGGCTAATACAAAAGTTGGTGTTTTCATAGCATTTTTTATTAAGGGTAATGGGTAATGGGTAATGGGGAAAAAGGTAATTGGTAATTGGTAATTGGTAATATCAAATCTGTTGCTTTCTCATATCTTCTATTCCACATCTGCGGATGAGAGTTTTTGTAAGCTGAAAATTTTATTCAGCGGGGTTAATCTTGTCAATTTTCCATGACCGATCCCCGAGTCCACATTCCCCATTCCCGATTACCGATTACCGATTCCCCATTATTGATTCCCCATTACCCAATTAGTCCTTAATAAACAGAGAAAGATTTAACGACTTTCTCAAAAGCTTCTTTTACCTTCGGCCAGCGTTCTTCGGTAGTGGAAACGTTAAGCGTAAACAGTTTGCCGCGGCTGACGGCTACGCTGGCTAAGTTGTGCCGCTGTTGGTTTGGGAGTTTGACGGCGTATTCTAAGATGTAATAGTTTTTCGATCGCGATTCCCGAGCTTCTGCATTGACTAATTCAGCTTCCCGGTCGGAATCTGTCGGGGCGATCCTCTCCGAGGGCTTCGCTAACGCGCTTTTGCTGAGCTTGTATCCCACATCCGTCGGCGTTCCCAAATCAGCCAGAGTTTTGTCCCCCGCGACTGGACTGATGACCACGCTGACGTTCTCGGTTTGTTGAATCAAATCGCGGAACACCACATCGGGCCCGTTAGAAACCGCGATCGGCAGCCAGCCGTTAGGATAGAGAAATTGATAGCCATCGCCAGTATCAACGTAGCTTTTGAGTCCGGTCACTTTAGAGACACAACCGGTCAAGCCCAGGGCCATAACCACCAGAAGTATTGCTGCAATTCGTTTGAGCATTATTTTTACGGGTAGGGTAAAACTAAAATATTTAATTTAGAACTGGCGCACGCGGGTCAGAAACCGGGTTTTTTCACAGCTATACTTCGTTACAGCCAGCAGCAAAGGTAAAAAACCGGGTTTCTAGGCTTCTGCGTGCGTAAATCCTGTAACTTTAATTGTCTCACCAAACATTACCCCTAAAAATAGTTAAGCTATGGATCGCCGTTTGTGAATAGCTGGCGAGCCATAGCCGTACAGTTTAATTTTTATCAAAATCATTACAGGTGAGTCAGCCAGGTAATCAGTCCGTGCTTGGTCGAAACTTCTAAAGCCAAGAGAGAAACAAAACCAATCATGGCAAGGCGGCCGTTTAAGCGTTCTGCGTAGGGGGTAAAGCCGGTGCGGGCTTCGTCGTCGATGTATACTTTCGGCTCGATCGCAAAATTGTTCATTTTGCCGTCGTTATCCAGGAGTAAGCCTCTATTAGTCATTTTGGTTTCCTAAGTTGTTTTTGGTGTACTGTAAATAAATGTAACAGACTTATGAAGAGATGTAAAGGATTGTGAGTTATTTTTTTCAAAGCCGCGACTCGGACACCTGTTTCCCCAAAAAATGCAACGGGCGGGCAAGCTCGAAACCCCTATAGAATAAGTAATTCCCAATTCTTCAAGTCTTTAATCGAAAATCTAAAATAGTATGACTGCGGACAGTAGACTCTGGGCCCCGGAGGGGGGAGGATAGAGTTGAGAGGCGCAAAAGTCGATGGTGTGTGGCAAATCCAGTCGGGGTTTGACGAAAATTGTGGAAGAACGGAGGAAAAATTTATGCGGGCCAGTCTGGAAATGCGGTGGTTTTATAGCGGTGCGCTGCCAAAATCGATCGGTCAATGGTTTGGAAGCGAGAGTCTCGGCGGGTATCTGTCGCCGCCTGAAGAGCGAGAAGATTTATATTTGCTGATACCTAGTTGCGACTACTTGGGAGTGAAACTGCGCGGGAAAAATTTACAGGTAAAGTGGCTGCAGGCAGAATTGGGGGTGATGCAGTTCGGCAACCGCTGGGAAGGCAAAGCCGAGAAATGGCTGAAGTGGATTTGTGCCGACACGATGGCGCCAGTACCGGCGGATTTGATGGCAACTGGAAAGTGGGTGAAGGTGAAGAAAAAGCGAGCCCAGCGTCTTTACCAAGTTTCTGCCCCTGGTGCGCTAATGTCTGTGCCTGTCGAAGCCCCAATTCCCCAAGGCTGCATAGTAGAAATTACTCAGTTAAATGTTAACGGCAGTGCGTCGTGGACTGTGGGATTTGAAGCGTTTGGGAGCGAAAGTTTTTTGGCAGAAAGCCTGCAAACAGTAGCTAATTGGACTAGCAAGAGTTATCAGGCGCAAAAGTTGAAAGCTGAAGATTCTTCTGGTTATCCGATGTGGCTGGCTGGTAAGTAAGGAGAGAGGGAGAGGCGGAGCATCTCATTTTTGTAATTAGTCATTAGTCATTAGTCATTAGTCATTAGTCATTAGTCATTAGTCATAGTGCGAGCGTCCCCGAAGAGCGAACAGCAGTCATTAGTCATTAGTCATTAGTCATTAGTGCTGTCCCTGCTCGCGAACGTTATTAGTCATGTTTTGCGATCGCGCCAGAGCTCGCGAACCTTGTCATTAGTCCTGCTGTCAGGGAGCATCAAGGCGAGCATCAGGGTTCCCAAAAGGTATGTTTTAAGACTTGTGAGCGTCCTCTAAGATCGCTACAAATGCAAAACCGAGATGTTCCCGGGGGAGAGGGCCCTCTCTCCCTCTCCCATTCTCCTAATCTTCTATTCTTCCCACTCGATCGGCACTTCTGAGAATTTGACAAGCCAAAATCGCCGCCCCAAAGCCGTTATCAATATTCACAACACCCACACCAGCCGCACAAGAATTGAGCATAGTTAAAAGAGGAGCAATCCCGCCAAAACTCGCGCCGTAACCCACACTCGTCGGCACAGCAATCACCGGACAATCTGCCAAACCCGCAACCACACTCGCCAAAGCACCTTCCATACCAGCAACCGCAATCAACACATCAGCACCGGCGATCGCGTGCCGGTTGCTCAGCAAGCGGTGAATGCCGGCAACTCCCACATCCCACAAACGCCGCACCCCAAAACCGCAAAGTTCCGCAGTCACAGCCGCTTCTTCCGCCACAGGCAAATCCGCCGTTCCCGCACTGATAATAGTCACAGTACCCGGACGCTGGGGAGTTGGGGATTTAGCAGAGATTGCACAAATTCGAGCCTTTTGGTAGTAGCACAAATCGGGTATTTTTTGGTGCAATTGCTCGAAAACTTCGGGTTCAATTCGCGTCGCCATCACCGCAGAATTTCGCGGGCGCATCGCCTCGATAATCTCAACAATTTGCTGGGGCGTTTTCCCCGGGCCCCAGATGACTTCCGGAAAACCGGTTCTTAAGGTGCGGTGGTGGTCAATTTTGGCAAAATCGCCGACTTGTTCAAAGTCAAAATGCTTTAATTTGTCCAAAGCTGCGATCGGGCTAACATCCCCGGCCGCCACTGATTCGAGTAACTTCTGTAAAATTTCAGGTTCCATAAATATTGGGAATTGGGAATTGGGAATTGGGCATAGGGCATTGGCCAAACAGGTCATAGGGCATTGGTAATAGCTAACAGCTAACAGCTCATCCTTCGACGGAGTTTATCCTGAGCGAAGTGTCAAAGGGCTCAGGGCACCGCAAATAACTAATAACTAATAACCAATAACCAATAACCAATAACCAATAACAACAGACTATTCAGTAATTTTCAGCTCGTACAAATTCCAGAAAGCACCACCGAGCGCACTGTAGCGAATTCCCGAAATGCGATCGCGCACCGCCTCAAAAGTCAGCGGATTCACCATATAAATAAAAGGCACTTGTTCCGCGATAATCCGCTGCGTCTCCCCATAAAGCTCCTTGCGCTTCGCCTCGTCAAGCTCCTGAGAAGCCTTCACGTAAAGGTCATCAATTTTCTGCTCCCAGTCGTAAACTTTCCAACCCTTAATCGGCGGTTCTCCGGCTTGCGGGCCCTGATTGAAACTGTGCAAAGTCCCGTTAACCGACCAAATATTGTAGCCGCTGTGCGGTTCAGTACCTCCCGTAAAACCGCCGAGGTAAGTATCCCAATTTTTACTCAGGCGCAGCTTTTCCACATAAGTGTTAAAACTCAGGAACTGCGTATCAATTTGCATCCCCAGTTTGCCCAAATCTTGCTTAATTTGCGTTCCCATTTGCTCCCGAACTTTTTTACCCGCAGCCATCAACAATGTAAACCGCACTTTGTTGCCCTCAGCATCCAACAATTCGCCGTTAGTATTATACTTGAAACCTGCACTTAACAGTAACTCTTTCGCTTTTTGCGGGTCGTAACTGTAAGTTTTCAATCCCTGTTCGGGAGACAAGTAAAACGGACTTTGGGGCGGAATTGGGGAATGCAGGGGCGCGCCAAGTCCGCGATAGATATTGTTGGTCATAGCCGATCGGTTGATGCCGTAGGCGATCGCCTGCCGAAACTCCTTAGTCGCGAACCAGCGAGACTTAACCGGGTCTACAAACGGCTGATTTTGAGCGTTGCGCCCCTGATTCAGATTGAAACACATAAACACGCTGCCAGTATCCGGGCCGCCGTTAAACACCGTATATTTGCCGCGTTTTTCCTCCCGTTTCAGCAGCGGAAACACCTCCGGCTGCACGTCCAGAGTATCCAAATCGCCCGATCGAAAGTTCAGCAGTTGAGTATCAGTATTTTCGATAATTTGCCAAACAATTTGCTGGATGAAAGGCTGACTGTTTCCCCCAGCATCTTTGCGCCAAAAATACGGATTTCTTTCCAAAACAACCCGCTGATTGGGAGTATAGCTCAGCATTCGATATTGACCGTTACCGACAATTTTTTGGGGGTCAGTATCTGTCCCCCAAGTAGTCAAGAATTTAGGCTTGCCGTCTGCCTCTGTCTGGGTGGCAGCTTCCTGCAAAATATGAGCTGGTAAAATCGGTATTCCCCCAGCAAATCTAATAAAAGGAGCAAAAGGTTCTGCCACTGAAAATTCAACGCGGCGGCTGTCAATTTTTTTGAGTTTTGGCAATTGACGGCTCATGCCAACTCTCAGGGTATCTTTCAAACCGCTAGGAATTTTCTCATTGAAATAAATCTTTTCATAGCTGAAGATAATGTCATCAGTTGTCATCGGTTCGCCATCCGACCATTTCAAACCCTCTCGCAGGGTGAAGACAATCTTTTTGCCATCTTTAGAAACTTCCCAGGACTCGGCTAAACCGGGTTCTAGCTTCGATGTCAAGCCGTTTTCGTTGATCAATCCCTCGTACATATAGCCAAAAACGTGGTATGCAGATTGATTTAGCGGGTAGTTGAAGGTAGCCGGGCCGCTGGGGGTGGGGACGATGAGTCTGTTTGCTAAAGTCGATCGCGCCATACTGCAAGCTGAGAGACTGACGGCTGCGATCGCAGCGAGCAAAACAGCCAGCCAGCGGCGCTTTGAATTTAAAATAGCGGAAATTTTCATAATAATTTACCAAAAAATATGATTTCGCATCCGGGCCTATAGCGACAGCGCCCAAATCCCTCATAAAAACAGCGCTGTCAACTGTCACAGGTCAACTGTCAACTGTCAACTGTACCACCTGCGTGCAATTATGACTGAGATTGTAGCCAACCTAGAAAGTTTTTAGTGACAGAGAAATACTTTGTAATCCCGGCTTCTCGCAAAACATCTTGAACTGTCGGTATGCCAAATTCTTTGACGTTACCGCTGAGAAATACTTTGGTTTCTGTAGAATGCGATCGCGCATGACTGAGAATACATTGTAGAATCAAATTGTCTGTTGGATCTTTTTCGATCAAAGTTTCGTTTAAGCTTGCTTGGACAATCTCTGGATTTAATGCAATCATTTCTGCATTTATTGACATCAGAGAAATTGCTTCTCGCAGCCGTAATTCAACTTCATTTACTCGTTCGAGATAGTAGAGTAATGACTCTTCTAGGTGAAAAAATAGAGATGCGGCGTATTCAGATGTCACATCTCGCTTTGTTTCGCTAACTTGACGACTTAGCTGTTGCCCAAAAGAATTTTGTCGCTTCAACTCGTCCTCGAAAGCTGACCAAGCCTCCATATAACAAACGCTGGGTATGACTAACTGAACAGATGAGGACAAATCTCTGAGCAACATAATTGCTTCAGCCTCACGCCCTGTAGCAATACTCATCAGAAAGTTGGTCTCGATATATATAATTGCCACCTAATTCCACTCCTGATTTTGTTGTTCCACCTGCGAGTAATGGCAGCAAACCGATGGCTGCTATCTGTTCCGATGCTGGAGGAATTTCTGATTTCCAGTTATAATCTAAGTCATGCAGCCATGATTGAATCACCGTTTCAATGGTACGTTCAAATATCCATTTACTGCCAAAACTCGGCAGATAATAGCGACATATTTCACCAGTATTGAGAGTGCAAACAGGCTCCGATAAATTCACACCATCCCATTTGAAAATCAAGATTTGTTCCGCGTCAATAAACATAGCATAGGGAACGATCGCGTTTTTTTCAGACAGCTTAGCTAACACAGCTTTCAGCCAATCGATTGCGCGATCGACAATTTTCTGTTTCGCGGCTGCTTCTTGAGCTTGAATGATTTTAACCTCGATTAGCACGACTATGCGATCGTCCTTATCCAACGCGATGACATCCGCGTCTACAGGAAATTGTAATTCCCAGTTGTCAGTGTCCATGATTTCAGCCTTCCTAGCGATTTTGGATTAAAGAATTGACTCCACCGTCAATTTTAGATTCTAGAGTTCTATTTTTTGCCCAGCAAAACTACAGCATAGGCTGCAATCCCTTCTTCTCTCCCCACCGGCCCTAATTTTTCGTTGGTAGTAGCTTTGATGCCAATTTGGTCGGGTTTTAATTGTAAAACACCAGAAAGCCGATCGCGCATTTTCTCGATATGCGGTTTCAGCTTCGGACGTTCGGCCACCACCACCGAATCTATATTGCCAATTTCCCAGCCTTTATCTAATATTAACTGATTGACTTGTGCCAGCAACACTAGACTGTCTGCACCTTTCCATTTCGGGTCCGTTGGCGGGAAATACAGGCCGATATCTCCCAAGCTGAGAGCTCCCAGCATCGCGTCCATGATAGCGTGGGCGAGCACGTCTGCGTCGCTGTGTCCTAATAAGCCTAATTCGTGGGGAATGTGCACGCCGCCGAGGATGAGGGGGCGTTCTGGAACTAAGCAGTGAATGTCGTAGCCGTTACCGATGCGGATGTTCATTTTATTCAGTTGACAGTTGACAGTTGACAGTTGACAGTTGACCGCAAGAGGGCGACCTCTACCTAGAAGTCCGAGGATTGGAGTAATGAATAATCTGATTTTAATTTCTCCCGAAAAAGGTTCCAGCTTTAAACCAATTCTTTGTGGTGAATTTTAGGTGGCTAAAAAGCAGACAGTAGAGTATTATGTCACAGTCTGGGTGGAGATGAGTAAGTTTTTTGGGCGATCGACCTTTTTTACTTTTGGGTCATTGGAGGAATGCGATCGGCTGTTAAAATTACTACTTTCCCATCTTCCCAAACAGCAATAGATTCACCTAATTTGCGGTGTCTTTCAATAGCTGCTGCAAAGGCCGCTTTCACTCCCGCATCAATTTTTTTAGATAAAAGTTGTTTGGGTTCTGATTCGTTCATTTTATCTTTGATTTATTTGATTCCCGATTGCAATATTATAAATAATCTGTTCTCCCTCGATACTTCCTTCTGCTACCAACTCGGGAGTTTCGTGAGAGTTGTCATAGATAATCCAATTGTCGCACAGTGGCAAATACAGAGCAATCAAATTTAGCAGTCCTCTGTCATAGCGGCGGCGGATGACATCTTCTGGGATAGAATGACCGCCGCTAGCTACCCGTCGGGCTACTCTTGCTACGGCCAGTTCTGGCGATCGCAGCCAAAAGTAAATTAAGTTAATTGTATAATTTTTTGTTTTACAACTTCTGAGAAAAGCCACAAAGCTGCGGGCTGCTAGAGTAGTCTCAAAAGCAAAATCTGTTCCAGAATTAGACATAGTTTGCAGTCTTTATAGCATGATTCGTCCGGCGGTAATGGCTACAGACTCGGGATTGAATGGCGAAAGTGCAGCCGCAATCGCGTCAGCATTGACATATTCAAAACAGTCCAGAAAGTTGGGCAATAAACTCATTGATGCAGTGGTTTTCCCGGAACCGTTAGCGCCGCCAATTATGTAAAGATTCGGCATGAATTTAATTTTCTATATTTTCTTACTATCGCAACTCGGCTGAAAAATTGATCGTCAGGTTTGTAGTGAGGACTTCAGTCCTCAAAATCCTTAGTTTTATGAATTAAATATTTGCATAATAGCACAATCAATATCGACAAAAAGAGCGATCGCCCAAAATACCAAAAAATTGGCAAATTCAAACGATCGCCCTCAGCCATCAGCCATCAACCAACCCGAATCAAATCCGCATAGGAAGCCAACAACTCATCGCCAGTCAAACTATCGGTTTCCTGCTGCGGACTCCAAATCACCTCTAAAACCAGCAAATTCTCAGCAGGAGTCGCCGCCGATTTTTCTAACACTGCTTTCAACTTCGCAACATCGCGAATGTCTCCAAACAGCGGTCTGCTATTCTCTGTCCCTATCAAAAACGTGACTGCAATATACTCTCCAGGCCCTTCGCCGCCAGCACTAACAGACTGTCTGTGACGGATCTCGCCATTCACCATACTCAAAGTTTCCACACTTAACTTGCTGCGTTCTTGCATTGAGACTTGATTGAATATTTGCGTCGCTTCTTCTCGACTTGCGACTATCTGGGAATTCGCGCAAACGTGAGTCCACTTTTCCCGATTTCGCAAAACAATTAAAACTGCTTCTTGCAAGAACTCCGCACGTTTAGTCGCATCTTTTATATCAGAATTTAACGTCAATTCAGTTAACTGACTTGGGACTTCGCGAGCTTCTGCTAACATGGCAACTTGCAACTTGCTGACTGCAAAAATGTGTTTTTTAGATTTTTTGGCAGCGTCGTGTCGATAATAGTAAATACAGTAAGCAATTAAGGCGACACAACCTCCAGCAACAAACAGCCAAAACACCACAAATTTCCAATCATCATCAGATTCCGAACTCGGAGGGCTATCCGAGTTATTATCAGTGGTAATTGGTGCTGGTGCATTGACGGCTGGTTGTTGCTCTGAACCGATCTTTTGCTGACTGTTATCGGGAGTGTCTGAAGATGGCGAACTAATATCGCCGTTTCCCGAATTATTATCAGTAGTGATTGGTACTGAATTAGCTGCGGGCGATTGATTGGAACCTGTATTTGGCTGACTGTTACCGGAATTGTAAGGAACTACATAACTCGGCCCTGAATTATAGGTGCGCCGCTGGATAATTACTGTTCTGTTATTGTTAGATTGTTGCGGAATCGGAGCGTTAGGTGCGGCGACAGGTGCAGGTGCAGCGGGCTTGTCAAAAGAGCCGCTGCGAACTCTTCCCCCAGTGTTGCCGCTGTTGCTGGAACTAGCAGCACTATTCGATCTGCTGTTGCTGGAACTAGAAGAACTAGAAGAACTAGAAGAACTAGAACGGCTGGGCGAGGTATTGCTAGAACGGCGGTCACTGGAAGCAGAACTAGAAGAACTCGATCGCCCGCCGCTACTTCCTCCGCTGCTTTTAGCCAAAGCTTCCCGGTTAATATTTAACCATTTGCCACCGCTCCCAGCATTTAAATTTACCGTAACTTCACCGGCGAGCAAAAAGAGGATCGCCGAACAGCACAAAAGTGGATTTTTTAGCATAAATTTGTCTGCGAAAATACATTGCTAAACCCAGACAGTCAACACCTAACACTTAATTAATCCGCTAGCAAATCCGGGCGGCGCGATCGAGTTCTTTCAATTTGCTGTTCCTTGCGCCAGCGAGCAATTTCTGCGTGATTACCAGACAGCAACACGTCGGGCACCTTCAATCCCCGAAAATCGGCCGGTCGAGTGTACTGCGGATAGTCCAAAAGTCCGTCTTCAAAACTCTCAAACTTTAGGGAATCTTCCTTCGCCACGGTTCCCCGCAGCAATCGCAAAACCCCATTAATTAAAGCCAAAGCCGGAATTTCGCCCCCCGTGAGTACAAAATCGCCCAGAGACACCTCGCGAGTAACTAAATGCAGCACTCGATCGTCCACACCCTCATAATGGCCGCAAATCAACACCAACTGATCGCGATCGGAGGCCAACTCCCGAAACATCCGCTGCTGCATCGGTTCCCCTTGGGGTGTCAGCAAAATCACCTCCCGCCTCGGCAAAACCGGCAGCGACTCCACCGCAGCAAAAATCGGTTCCGGCTTCATCAGCATTCCCACTCCACCTCCGTAAGGCTCGTCATCGACTCGCTGGTGCTTGTCTGTGGTAAAATGGCGGGGATTGACAAAATTCACCTCAGCAATATTTTTAGCTAAGGCTTTGCCCATTAGTCCCGATTCCAGGGGAGCCCGGAAAAATTCTGGAAATAGGGTAACAACGTCAAATCGCACAATTATTGGAATTTCATTGATACATCACCTCTAGTTTGACCCTTGGAGGCAGATCGGTTTTCAGTAATTGATTTATTCTTTATAATTCCTTATAATTTCTGAGCATTTTTGCAAGTTACATTCTCTTCCTTTGTCTGCGGGACGGTTTTGTACAAAAATAATCTGTTCTCACAGGCGGCGGCTGCGAGTAAACTCGCCCCCAAACAAGTGCGCGATCGCGCGATCGCCGAACAGCACCTCACTCGCAAAATAAAAATATTCACTCTTAAAAAGCCCAATTTTACCCCCAGCCACGGCAAAATTGAATTTCACATCCAACAGAGGAAGACACACCATGCAGCAGTTGACATCTCAAGCCCTCGAACACAATGTTTCCCAGCGCACGAAAACCTCGATTATGGTCATCGGGGGAGCCGAAGACAAGGTTCACGGGCGAGAGATTCTGAATACCTTTTTTTGCCGTGCTGGGGGTACAAACGCTCGGCTGGCGATCGTTCCCTGCGCTTCCCGAGATCCCGAAGGAATTAGCAACCGCTACCGCACCATATTTGATGAAATGGGCGTTAGCGCCGTCAAAGTCATTGACATCCGCGAACGCGAACAAGGCGAAAACCCCGTCTGGAAAGATTACTTAGAAGACTGTACGGGCGTATTCATCACAGGTGGCGACCAACTGCGGCTCTGCGGGCTGCTGGCGGACACCCCGCTGATGGAGAAAATTCGCAAAGAAGCTCTCGAAGGCAAGATTACCCTCGCCGGCACCAGCGCGGGTGCTGCGGTGATGGGATATCACATGATTGCAGGCGGCGGGAGCGGCGCCTCACCGAACCGCTCTTTAGTAGACATGGCAAACGGACTTAACATTATTCCCGATATCATCGTAGACCAGCATTTTCACAACCGCAACCGCATGGCTCGCTTGCTGTCGGCTGTTGCTTCTCATCCCGATCGCCTCGCTATTGGTATTGACGAAGACACCTGTGCCTTGTTTGAGGGAGACGATACTATGAAAGTTCTCGGTAAAGGCACTGTGACTATTGTTGATTCTAGGGAAAATTTTTATACCAATGAGGCTCTGGTAGGAGCGACAGAACCCTTAAGTCTGTTCAATATGCGCTTGCACGTTCTGTGTCACGGAGATTGCTACAATATGCCCCTAGGCAAACCAATGCCCTCGGCAGCCTGTTCCGAGTCCGGCTGGCCCTCGGAATGCCGCACAGCCAACTAACGCAGAACATTTCTAGTCATTGATAAGGCAGAAATTATGCGGCATTGGGGCCGAATAATGGATACAACAAAAGGATATATTCCGAACCAGCCACGGGCTGACGCCAGAAGGCAGAATCACAGAAAATTCTACCTTCTGCCTTTTAGTTTCTGCCTGCAGGGCACTTGTTTCTAGCCGATCGCTTTGCATTAATTTTCGGTCGCTGGCGGCCCCTAACTGGAAATTCACTGCAAAACTGTTCGCAGCGAACAGTCTATCGAGCAATCTAGCTTCAAATTGAATAAATGCTGCAATTACCTATAAGATTTAGCGACCCATACCCCTCTTACTGCCATGAAAATACTTAAAATCCAGACCTTACGCGGCCCCAACTACTGGAGCATCCGACGCCACAAACTCGTGCTCATGCGTCTGGATTTAGAGGAGTTGGCAGATAAAACCACGTCTGAGATTCCTGGATTCTACCAAGGGTTGACCGCTGCGCTGCCGAGTTTGGACGACCATCACTGTTCTCCCGGCCATCAGGGAGGCTTCCTGCAACGTGTCAGAGAAGGCACAATGATGGGACACGTAATCGAACACGTAGCCCTAGAACTTCAGGAAATGGCAGGAATGCCGGTCGGGTTCGGTCGCACCCGCGAGACTGCAACCCCTGGCATTTACCAAGTAGTAATCGAGTATCAAAACGAACAAGCAGGTCGCTACGCTGCCCGGGCGGGCGTGCGGATATGCCAGAGCATTGCCGATACAGGCTCTTATCCAGCAGCAGAATTAGTCCAAGATTTGAGAGACCTCAAGGAGTTTGCTGGGTCGGCAGCCCTCGGGCCGAGCACGGAAACACTGATCAAGGAAGCAGAAGCTCGCGGTATTCCCTGGATACCTTTGAGCGCCCGGTTTATGATTCAACTCGGTTACGGGGTTCACCAAAAGCGGATTCAGGCAACTCTGAGCAACCGCACGGGAGTTTTGGGGGTAGAACTGGCCTGCGACAAGGAAGGTACCAAAAATATCCTCGGCGCAGCAGGCGTGCCGGTTCCGAGAGGGACGGTGATTAATTATTTGGACGAACTGCGCGGGGCGATCGAAGATGTGGGCGGTTATCCGATCGTCCTCAAACCGCTAGACGGCAACCACGGCCGCGGAATTACGATCGACATCAACTCCTGGGAAGTAGCAGAAGAAGCCTACGACTTAGCCAGCGCGGCATCGAAAACAAAGAGTGTTATTGTCGAGCGCTATTATACCGGCCGCGACCACAGAGTATTAGTAGTCAACGGACAAGTCGTAGCAGTCGCAGAACGAGTCCCCGCTAACGTTGTGGGCAACGGCAGGTCTACAGTAGAACAGCTCGTTGAAGAAGTAAACCGCGACCCGCAGCGGGGAGACGGACACGACAACGTGCTCACCCGGATCACGATCGACAAATTGACCCTCGATTTGCTGCAAAAACAAGGATACGGGATGGACTCGGTATTGCCCGCGGGCCAAAGAGTATTCTTGCGCGCGACAGCAAACTTGAGCACAGGTGGCATTGCAGTCGATCGCACCGACGAAATCCACCCGGAAAACGTCTGGCTGTTTTCCAGAGTCGCCAAAATCATCGGTTTGGACATCGCCGGCATTGACGTAGTAACTCCCGACATCTCCCAACCCCTGCGCGATGTCAGCGGCGTCATCGTGGAAGTCAACGCAGCACCGGGTTTCAGAATGCACGTCGCCCCGAGTCAAGGTTTGCCCCGCAACGTCGCCGGCGCCGTCTTCGATATGCTTTTCCCCTCGCCTCAACCCAGCCGGGTGCCGATTTTAGCGGTAACGGGAACCAACGGCAAAACTACAACCACTCGCCTGCTTGCCCACATTGTCAAGCAGACCGGTCAGATTACCGGCTACACGACTACCGACGGCACTTACATCGGCGATTATTTGGTAGAAACCGGAGACAATACCGGGCCGCAGAGTGCTCAATTGATTTTGTCTGACCCAACGGTGGAAGTAGCGGTGCTGGAAACTGCCCGGGGCGGAATTTTGCGATCGGGCTTGGGCTTCGATCAGTGCGATGTCGGCGTCGTCTTGAACGTCGCGGCGGATCACTTGGGCATTGGCGACATCGACACCGTGGAACAACTCGCCAAACTCAAGAGCGTCCTCGTCGAGTCGGTAATGCCCAAAGGCTATGCAGTTTTGAATGCAGACGACCCGCTAGTAGCACAAATGGCGCAGCGTGTCAAGGCTCAAATTGCATATTTTTCGATGAACCCCGACAACGAACTGGTTGCCAGACATACCGCTGCGGGCGGGCTGGCAGCAATTTACGAAAATGGGTATTTGTCGATCTTAAAAGGCGATTGGACGCTGAGAATCGAGCAGGCTGTGAACGTGCCCCTGACGATGGGCGGGCGCGCGCCGTTTATGATTGCCAATGCTTTAGCAGCTTGTTTGGCAGCCTTTGCCCAAGGATTGAAAATAGAAGACATTCGGGCTGCTTTGTCAAGCTTCCAAGCATCTGTCGGCCAAACTCCCGGAAGGATGAATTTGTTTAATTTGGGCAGCTATCACGCTTTGCTCGACTACGCCCACAACCCCCACAGCTACAAAGCTTTGGGCAGTTTCGTGCTGAATTGGCCGGGACTGCGGATCGGGGTAGTTGGTGCCCCTGGCGATCGGCGAGATGAAGATTTTGTCACTTTGGGCAAACTTTCGGCCGAGATGTTCGATCGTATTATTGTCAAAGAAGATATTGACAGGCGGGGCCGAGAGCCCGGTGTGGTGGCTCAGTTAATTTGCCAAGGGATTCAACAGGCGATTTCTGCTGGAACCGCAGACAGAGCTAAAGTTCAATACGAGTTGATTCTCGACGAAACAACGGCTGTTAACAAGGCTTTAGACGAGGCGCCGGCTGGCAGTTTGGTGGTGATTTTACCCGAAGGCGTCAACAAAGCTCTGAGTTTAATTGAAGCCCGGAAACCGATTAAGGAATCTGTGGTAAATGCTGCTATTGTCGATCGCATTTCTGAGTCGCGCGACAGTTTAAAACCTTCGGTGGTTAACCAAGGCTAAACTCTGAAGTCTGATTAAATAAATAGGTTGGGTTGACTTGTGTTAAACCCAACCTATTTTTTTGCAGGCATTTATAAATATGACTTTTATGAAGTCAAAGTTATGAATTTTATGAATTGACTTTGATAGCTGCTTATTTCATGATGCTAATTAACAGATTTTACACGGAATTTTTTTATGGCTTTACAAACAGACCCATCAGAAATATCTTTCTTAATTGGCGGTAACAAATCCAAATTTCATGTCCTAGAATTGCAATTGCAAGAACTTACCAAGATTGCATGGACGACAGAGGAGTCCTGTAGGCAATCACAGTTTTTGTTGAACTTAAGCGATTTTGCTCATACGCCTTCACCCGCCCAAGTTGTTGAGGCTTTGATACGCCATGCAGAACGAATTACACCAGGTTTTCAAGTGCCTTATATGGTGCCGCGCGTACTTGTGGAAAAAGTAATAGCATATCCATTGGCAATAGGACTCTTTGAGGTGGATGAGGAAGGATGGGTGACAATCAGAGTAAGGTCAGATTTCTTTGAGGATAAATTAACAGGACAAGCCATTCTAGCCCATGAAGCTTGTCACTATATTTTGGAAAACTTTGGAATCAGGAAAAGTGATTTTAAAGAGAACGAGCGTTACACAGATTTATGTATGTTTGTTTGTGGCTTTGGTCAAATCTTTATGGATGGATATAAACGGCTACCATCACAATACGAGTATCGCCCAGGACATCATTTAGGTTATCTAACTGATGCAGAGTACGAATTCGTTAATCAGTATGTCTTACAACTCCGGCAGTCCAATACACTAAAATATCCTAGTGAACTAGATAGGTTGAGAAATAGCTTATTAAAACTTCTCTATGGCGATCCAGATGCTTGCAAACGACTTGTTCAGGCAGAGCAGAGACGTAATCCTCATAAATTGGAGATAGATTTGTATCGTGATGCAATTGAACGTCTTGAAAGAGACCGCGGAAGATAGATAAATAATTAAACCTCATCTGACGAGGGAAAAAACCAATGATTAACCATGTTTTGCATGATAAATATTTGACTCAATCATTGCTCGGTCATAAAAAAAGTCGTAGAACGTTTCTAGCAAATAATTTAGATAATCAATCACTGGTTGTCATCAAACTATTACTGCTTGGAAGTGACTTTGCTTGGGAAGATTTTAAGCTGTTTGAGCGTGAAGCAGAAGTCCTGAAATCTCTTAACTCTCCAGCCATTCCTCGATACTTAGATTTCTTTGAGGCGGAAACTGAATGGGGTAAAGGTTTGGCCCTGGTTCAAAGCTACATCGAAGCCAAGTCACTCCAAGAGTGGGTGCAAGCTGGACCTGTATTTAGTCAGGAAGACATCAAGGGTTTTGCGAAACAGTTACTAGACATCCTAGATTATCTGCATCTCCATCAGCCACCCGTAATCCACCGAGATATTAAGCCGAGTAATATTTTGTTGGGCGATCGATCGGGCAATCATCCCGGTAAAATTTACTTGGTAGACTTTGGTTCTGTGCAAACGGCAAGTCATGAAGGTGGAACGATTACCATTGTTGGAACCTACGGCTATATGCCTCCAGAACAATTTGGTGGGAGAGCTTTACCGGCTTCGGATATTTATAGTTTGGGTGCTACACTAATCTATCTGATAGCTGGGCAACATCCTGCTGAGCTACTTCAAGATGATTTACGGATTAACTTGAAACCAGCCACTCAGAATAATTTTGAACTTACTGCTTGGCTGGAATGTTTGACAGCACCAAGCTTAAAAGAACGCTTTGGGAGTGCTGCGGAAGCATTGAAATCTTTAGAACAACCCCCAACTCCTGTTAGTCGCCAGATACCGCCGCCCAAATGCAGCAAGTATCTCGTCACCAAAACAACGGAGATGTTTCATTGGGTAGTGCCTGCTACTACCAAATTACTGGATGTAATAGATGCAGGCTATCGATGGTTCGGGGGAGGAACTCTCTCTCCATAACCACAGTTCTGTTATTTTATATGTAATTTTTACAATAACGATGTGGAGTTTGCTAGTATGGTTATTCTTAAGTTTAGTCATAGCTGGCGGCCCCTGGGCCATAGGATGGAGCATCCTGTTTATTATCCTGATTGTTTGGGGCGGATTCGCAGAATTAGCCCAGGACTTTAGGCAGCTTCTGGAACCCCTTGCAGAGACACATTTCAAAATTGACCGTAATCGTATTCTGATCGCTCATTATTTTCTAGGAAAGTCTTGGCATAGCCTAAATGCTCGACGTGAGGATGTTCAAAAAATATGTTTTACACCTAAATATCTCTACGAATATGCATCTTCTGACACGGAAGGAGTTGAAGGAAGTAAAAAAGTCTACTCTACTGAGAGAAAAGCAACCCTTGAGCTTTGGTCAAATCACAAAAAATTTAGTATTCCGGGAACCTACCGATTTAACGATCGCGAGTTAGAGTGGCTAGCTCAAGAGTTAAGCACTTTTCTTGGTGTAGAATTGGAAGTCACACCTATAATCAGTTTGTTAGAAGGCTAATAAGTCGCTTTGACACTTGTGTAAAACCAGAAACAGGCTAAGACAGCTTTATTCCATCTGCAAATATTCCAATACCAGCAACCGCAAATAGTCTAGCATTCGGATATACGATCGCATTTGAATATAGCCCGATCGCGTTTCAGCATAAAACTGAGCAATCGCAGAACGATCGAATACCCTAAGCTGATGTAAAGAAGCGATCGCTTCCTCCCGGTTCTCAACTCCAGCGCGACGCTCAATCTGACTAGCATAACCGCGAATGCTAACTGTCACTAACTCAAGCTCCTCCAAAAACGATAAATCTTCTTCGGAACCAAGATAGCTATGGGCTATCTCTTTGCGATCTGATTTAGTCTTTTCATACTCAACATTCAACTGTGCCAAAAGCTGCACAATAATATCCTGCTGAATCACTAACTTGTTTTTAATTTGTGCCATATTTCTATTCCTCATTAATGCCATACGTCACTATTTTCTCAACACCCTACTGGTCAGATCGCACAATTAAAAACTCATTTCCCTTTCGGTAAACAGCGGCTCCATCCTGCCGATATCCCGTGCGAGGAACTCTCACAGCACCTCTGGTGTTGAAGTTGTGTGCTTTACGCAGATATTTGAGTGGCTCGAATCCTTTTCGTTGTGCATGGTCTAAGACACTTTGCGCCACACTCCCATAGGTTCCTTTATCCCACTCAGCAAGATATTGCTGTAATTCGATAACTTCAGTATTGGAATAGTCTTCAAATAGTCGATATAGATAAGGATCTACGGATGATTCGTCTGGCATTCTCACTATAATTTTATAGAAGATTATTTATCATAGCTTCCAGCAAAGAGATCGATCGCCTTTTATATCAAATCCGCTTCAGACTCAGGAAACTCGATATCTGCATTTCGATCGCGGCGATATGCTTCAACATATTTCGTGACTTCATTCAGCAACGGATTACATCTCAAAAGAGGTGAAACATTCAACATCGGACGCGCCTCATACCAAGCAATCCGATCGTCAATTTCTGGCTGATTATCCAGATAAAAGCTAATCGCATCAAACACTTGAGCAGCCGTCACGAATTGAAGTAACTTCTGTGGGATTTCTTCAGGCTTTATTCCCGATTTCCAAAACACCACAATATCCCGTACAGTAACTTGAGTGTCTGCAATAATCGGTTCCCCCTGCAAAACTTCAGGATTGCGGGTGACATAGCGAGAAAGGCTTGTAGATGATAGTGAACTGGTCATAACGACCTCATCATAAAATGTAAACCAGCCTCGATCTTAGCATAGTGGACAGAAGAAGCCGATAACTTACTAATCAGATCGCAACTAATGCTCGCCCTGCTTCATCAGATTAAATATCACGGTTGGACGATCGAAGACTATGGGCATAAACTAAACTATTATCGCCAATGGCATTGACCCGATCTATTGTAAAAGAGTAAAATAAATTATAGAGTTACTCCCAAAAATTTTCCATGCGTCCCGAAGACATCCTCCTACAATACTGGCGCGAACTGGCCCCCGCCGATCGCGCAAAAGTCCTTCAGTTTACCAAAGCTCTAGCGCTCAAATCTTCACCTGAATTTACCCCCAAAACACAACTCGGTCAAACCCTGTGGAAACTTCGCCAACGGGCGATCGCCAACGGTATGAAACTCCTCAATGAAGTGGAGTTAGAGCAAGAAATTGCCGATCGTCGAGGTGGCTGCGGTGTCTGTTCAGTTGACAGTTGACGTTCATGACAGTTGACCTGTGATAGCGACCTCTACCTGAAAAGAAGAGGATTGGAGTAATGAATAGTCGGATTTTAATTTATCAAGGGCGAAAAAGCTTGGGGCTTTAAACCAATTCTTTCTGGTAAACTAACTTATCTGGATTCAGGTGTTCTAATTAGTGCATTTCGGGGCGAACCTTCCATCAGCATTCGTGCCGCTCAAATCTTAAGGGAACGGGGAAATAGTCTCGCTAAATGTCCTGACTGTGATTTCCCTACCCACATCCCGAGCTAATAAATCGATACCGTCAATAACTCGATCGGGTTTTGCAATACTTAAAATATCATAGCATTTTTCCCGATAATCGGGACGGTCTTGGAAATACTCAATCGCTCGATTCAGCGGTTCCATAACTTGATAAGCTGCTTCAGCTTTGTCGATCGCCTTTTGGGGAAGATCAGTTGCCAACCTTTGGATTGCCAAATCGATTAAATCTCTAGAGTTTACGCGATCGCTCGGCCATCGATCTGCATTTGCTAACAGCTTTTCTGCTATACTATCAACTTGATTCAAGCAAGGAACAGGCGACCAACTAGGATAACTTGGTTCATCAAACAGAATTCGCCCTTCACAAACCATCTCGAATTTAATTGTCGTACCGTCAACAATAACTGGAAATCTAATACCGTACTGGTTTGAGTGAATATCGTTCGGTATAACAATACCATCGCGATTAGCAAAAATCGCATCATAGCCTGCTGCCGCCACTTTTCGGCGCAGGAGATTGTAGCCACCATCCATCGGACACATAAAGTCAATATCCTGACTTAACCGATATTCTCCATGTTCCATACTTACCAGAGTTCCGCCGCCAAAATAAGCGCGACATTCCTGTAAAAACTCGACATTCAAGTGGCTGAGTACAGTTAATATTTTCTGGTGAATTTCGCGTTTAAACATTGGTTTACAATTTACCGATTTTTCGGTTTTTGGGGACTGACTAATGCTTCCCAGTTCTGCTACCAGCCAAGATTGATAGTGTTGGCTAATTTGTTGAATAAAAATTAGTTCCTCAGAATTGGGTTCTCCCAATACTCCCCAATAATGCCAGCCTGATTCGTAGCGACATAGCATTTCCGGGAAACTCAGATGCTGGACATTAGCAATTTGCCAGCAGATGGCCTGAAGAAATGGCATTTTTGCGGGAATTTTAAATACGGTTGCTAGTTCTTTATCGTTCATATTAGATTCATCTCTCTCATCTCTTCCTCTGTGTTCTCTGCGTTCTCTGTGGTTAAATCATTCCGATCCAATCAGAATTGATTACCCCTTAACCACCGCCCACTGAGTAATCGGTGCTAGCGGTTTCCAACCGAGAAAAGAACCGATCGCACCAACACGCTGAATCCCAATTCTAATTAATTCTCCACCGTGCAAAGAATGCCATTGCAAAACCGTAAGTTCGCTCTCAATTGTCACCGCATTCACCACTAATCGCCCGCCATCACCTAAAGCATTCCAACAAGTTTCCAGCAAAGCCTCTGCGGTGACACCGCCGCCGATGAAAATAGCATCCGGTTGCGGCAAATTTGCCAAAGCTTCCGGTGCGTCTCCCGCCACGATTTTGAGTTCGGGAACACCCAAATTAGAGGCATTTTCAGCAATATATTCCAGTCTAGTTGGATGGCGCTCGATCGCGATCGCCCGACAACTGCGGTGACTCCGCATCCACTCGATCGCGATCGAGCCACAGCCCGCGCCCACATCCCAAAGCAACTCTCCCGGAATCGGCGCTAATGCCGACAGAGTAACGGCTCGAACCTCCCGTTTAGTCAACTGTCCGTCGTGGCGATATGCAGCATCCGGCAAGCCCGCAGTGCGGGAAAGCAGAAGAGTTTCGCGATCGGCTGCAACTGCAATGGCGATCGCATTCAAATCCGCCAAATCCGCAGCATTCCAAGCTGCTGCAACCCCCTCGATCCGCCGTTCCGCGTCCCCTCCCATCCGCTCGAACACGGTCATCAAACTGCTGCCAAACCCCCGCTGTGTCAACAATTCGGCGACCTTTTCCGGCGTGTGTCGATCGGCACTCAAGACTAGCAAGCGCGCCCCCGGCGACAAAGCAAGGGCGATCGATGCGATCGGGCGATTTGTCAAGCTAAAAGTCTCAACATCCGCCAGCGCCCAGCCCAAACGCGCGCAAGCCAGACTAAAAGCCGATGCTGCGGGAATCACAGTCATTTCCGAAATCGGAATCCGGCGCGACAGCGTGACACCAATCCCGTGACACATCGGATCGCCGCTTGCGAGCACGCAAACAGACTCTCCCCGGCGGCTGATGATGCTGTCAACTGTTGTTTGCAGCGGTGAAGCCCAAACCAATTTTTCGCGGGTGTCGTCGGTTGGTAGCATGGCGAGGTGGCGCGCGCCGCCGACAATGATTTTAGATCGATCGAGTAGCGATCGGGCGATCGGGCTCAATCCCAAAAGTCCGTCTTCGCCAATCCCCACCACCGAAAGCCATTTCTGCATTGCGCCCTGACTGCTAATTACTACTTATCGATTCTAAAGAATAATATGGGATTTTCATTGACAATCCTTTCTTCTACTTGCCTCATCCCGAGTCTGGCTGCTACTTTCTGCGACTCGATGTTTGGGCGATCGCAACTTGCGACAACATACTCAAAGCCAAGTTCATCAAAACAATATTCTATGATTTTAGTTGCAGCTTCAGTAGCGTAACCTTTTTTCGTTGCAGTTGGCAGCAATGCGTAAACTAACTGGGGTTGTTCTTCCTCAAAAAAATACCACAAACCCACAAATCCAATGACTTCTTGCTCGGTGTTTGTCTCGATCGACCAAAGACCGAATTTCTTTTCGGCAAAAAGCTTTTGATTCTCGGCAAGCATTTCTTCTACTTGTTGCAGCGACCAGATTTCGCCGTCACACAGATATCTCCTGACATAGGAATCAGTGAAAATTCTGTGGAGCGTGTTGAGGTCGATCTCCAAAATCTGTTTTAAAACCAATCTCTGAGTTTTAAGTATCATGTCGGTTATTTTTTTAGGATAACTTACCTACATTATTCGCTGTTTTTGTGCATCTATTATATTACCCTTGGCTGACCGTAATGTTATACTTAGCGATTCAACTTTACAATACCTTTTGCATAAAGTTTTGATATGTCAACCGCAGATTTAAGGCAGATGCAACCGACGATTAACGCAGATATTTTTAAGGAAACTGAGTGAATGAATGCTATTTGATCTGCTGTGAAATCACAAATTTATTCCGAGATACTTTAGCGCAGTATTCCCGCTGTGAAAAAATAATAGCATTTTATTTATCTCTGTGCCACTTTTCTCGCTGGCATACAAAGCTAGAGCGCGAGGCGCACTGGTTCATAAAGTTAGAGATAAAAAAAACCAATATTAAATATGAATAACAAACAGAAGGAATTTATCGGGATCGGGTGCGTAACTGCGATCGTCCTGTTATTCGGCTTCATAGGTATTACGGTATGGAATATTCTCGGCTTTGTAAGTACATTTGACAGTTCCCCTTGCCTTAAATACAATTCTTCCGAAGTAGAGCCTTTAATTGTGGGTCAAACGACTAAGCTAAAAATAGGGATGACCGATTTTTCAGAGTGTATTGCAGGAGATTCTACGCAGTCCGAGAAACAGTGGGTGTGGTCGTCTGACAATGCAGGAGTCGTCAAAGTTTCATCAGAGGGAATTGTGACGGGTATGGCGCCGGGAAAGTTTGCCGTGTTCGCAAAAAAAGGTGGAGAAACACTCTCTATGTCCGGTATTGTTTACCCGCCTGATTGGACACTTCGGATTCTACCAGAAGTTGCAACCGTCCGCGCGGGCGATCGCATTACTTTTAAAATGATTCTCTCCGATTCAAAGGGGAGATTGCTTCCGCCAGTGACTTATTTCCAATTTTCGACTCCCTACTATCAGCAATCGATATCTGGTGCACCCAGCAAATCTCCCAATCCGGAGCCGTTGCTCGCTCAAACGCAATCGGCGGGCACATTTCAAGCGCTGCGACCTGGAACTGTTACTATTACTGGGGGAATGGGCGATCGCACAAGGGAAGCCCAATTAACCATCAAATAAAATAACAAGTATCGTTGCATTGCTATGAATCTGGGCCAGCGAGTCATTTTAACTCAGTCCAGGATGCACTTTAACCTTCATAACCCGGTTTTTTAGCGAATCTGGGGTCTGCAACCTGTGTATATTTGTAAAAAACCCGGTTTCTGGCAATTCCTATGAATTTGGGTCGAGTTCGTTTAGAAACTATACAAAATCAGCGGGCATTTGTTAAGAAAGTTGAGAGTTTTCGCTGCGGGCGATCGACTTGTGATACATTTCTTAAACCTGAAAGCGGGAAAGTCCGGTGCAATTCCGGCGCTGTGCCGCAACTGTGAGAGTCAGAATGCCGATTTCGGGATTTGTTTGACACGTTTACTTGTAGGTTCCCTGCGTCGCACGGGGAAGGAGATTATTTGTTGCTTTTGACTGATTTACCGACTTGTCCGGGCTTATTTTACGGTTCCCGAGCCCGAGACGGAGTTTTGTCCAGGATGCGGATTCCGGGGGGAATTTTAAATGTACAGCAGTGTTGGTCGATCGCCAATTTAGTCGATCGCTACAGTACCGGCTGTTTGCAAGTCACAAATCGGGCAAATTTACAAATCCGAGAATTGCACTCAGAAATTGCCCCGTCAATTTGGCAGGATTTGCAAGAATTGGGATTAGCATCTCGCTGCGTTGAAATTGACCCAATTCGGAATATGATGGCAAGTCCGACAGCAGGAATCGATCGCCAACAGTTACTCAATACTCGCCCGATAGTTGCAGCTTGGGATAATTACCTGCAAACACATCCTGAGTTGTCGGAACTTTCGGCTAAGTTCAGCATTGGCTTTGACGGCGGCGAAGCGGTTTCGATCCAGGCTTTGCGCAACGATATTTTATTAGCAGCCCAAAGGCGATATGCAGATTCCGAAATAGTTTTTCGGCTGCATTTAAACGGCGAAACCGGGATTTTAATCCCACAAGCGCAATGTATTTCAGTATTAGCCGCCCTCGCTAATACCTATCTTGAATACACCAAAAATCGGCCGCGAATAGATGGCAAAAAACCGCGCTTGCGCCACCTGTTAGCAGATTGGGGTGCTGAAAGTTATCTAGAAAAAGTAGAGAAAAATTTGCCATTTGCTTTACAGCGCGAGTCGATCGAGCTTTCTGAAAGAGACATCTCCCAAAACTCTTGTGGGGTAGGCATGGGGCCTGCCCCTGAGAGGCTTTTCACCGCCAACCCAAGGGCGATCGAACCCAACGGCAATCTCGGCATCCACCGTCAGCGACAGTCCGATTTCTCATACATCGGCATTGCGCTGCCCCTAGGCAGGCTAGAATCGAAGCAACTGCGAAATTTGGCAAATTTAGCCCAAAATCTAGCCAGCGGCACCCTGAGACTTACGCCGTGGCAAAATCTGGTGATTTCCGACATCCCCAACTCCCAGGTTTCTGAGGTCAAACAGCAAATCGCCGATTTCGGATTGCACTCATCCGCAACTCGCATAGATTCCTGCTTAGTTGCGTGTGCCGGCAACAGCGGCTGTGCGTCGGCGGCGACAGATACTCAAAGTCACGCCCTAGAAATGGTGAGGGATTTAGCGCAAAAACTGACGCTCGACCGATCGATTAACATCCATTTCAGCGGTTGTGAAAAGTCCTGCGCCCAACACCAACCAATTGATATCACCCTAGTAGGAACTCAGATTCAGCAGGGATGCGAAACGATCGCAGCTTACAACATTTATGCAGGTAGAAAAGACTTGCCCTTTGGACGGCAAATCTTCCCAGCCGTCAGTGTAGCCGAGATGCCCCGCGCGATCGAGCGAATCCTGCGGGTGTATCAGCAGTTTCGAGAACCTCGGGAGTCATTAGGCGAATTTTGCGATCGGTGGGCGATCGACAAATTGCAGAAGTTACTTAGCCCAGACCATCATAATTAAAAGCAAAAAAATCCCATTAAAACAGACAAATTGTCATCATTTCCCCTTCTCTTTCTTCCTTCGCGCCCTTCGCGCCTTCGCGGTTCATAAAAAAAAGCTATTTCACCAATCAAAATTATCATAATAACAATTTCAAATAAAGTTAAGTACAGTCTCCCAATGACCAATGACCAATGACCAATGACCAATGACCAATGACCAATTACCAATGACCAATTACCAATTACCAATTATCTTAATGATTGACTACATCCGAGACGGAACAGAAATATACACAAAATCCTTCGCCACAATCCGCGCCGAAGCAGACTTATCAAACCTGCCACCAGACTTAGAAACAGTCGCAGTGCGACTAATTCACAGTTGCGGAATGATCGATATTGTTAAAGACTTAGCAGCTTCCCCCGGCGCCGCCACCCACGGGCGAAAAGCCCTCGCAGCAGGCGCGCCGATTCTGTGCGATGCCCGGATGGTAGCCGAAGGCATCACCCGCAAACGCCTCCCCGCAGACAATCCAGTGATTTGCACCCTCTGGCATCCCGATGTCCCGGAGTTGGCCGGCCAAATCGGCAATACTCGATCGGCAGCAGCACTCGATTTGTGGCTAGATAAGTTAGATGGTGCAGTTGTGGCGATCGGCAATGCCCCGACTGCTTTGTTCCGACTGCTGGAAATGCTGGATGCCGGAGCCCCCAAACCGGCGTTAATTCTGGGTTTCCCGGTAGGATTTGTGGGGGCGGCCGAATCCAAAGCCGAACTCGCTGCCAACAGTCGGGGAGTGCCATTTATCGTGCTGCAGGGGCGGCGGGGTGGCAGTGCAATGGCAACGGCGGCCGTGAATGCGTTAGCTAAAGAGGACGAACTATGACTAAGACTACTGGTAAATTGTACGGATTGGGCATCGGCCCTGGCGATCCGGAATTGATTACATTGAAAGCTTATCGGATTTTGCAATCGGTGCCTGCGATCGCGTATCCGGCGATGGAAAATGGTAAGGTACTGGCGCGGGCGATCGTGGCCGATTACCTGCGGCCGGAGCAAATTGAGATTCCGATGCCGCTGCCTTTTAGTCCGACGCGATCGTCTCAACCTTATTACGATATTGCTGCGGAGAAAATAGCAGCCCACCTCAGCGAGGGCAGGGATGTGGCGGTTTTGTGCGAGGGCGAACCTTTTCTCTACGGCACGTTTATGTATTTATTTAACCGTTTGTCGGGAAAGTTTACTACGGAAGTTGTGCCGGGAATTTCTTCGACGATGGCGAGTGCGAGTGCGCTGGGAGTGCCGCTGACTTACCGTAACGATGTGTTAAGTATTATGCCTGCGACGTTGGATGCTGAGGTTTTGCGCGATCGGCTGGCGGTTGTTGATGCTGCTGTGATTATTAAGCTGGGGAGGCACTTTGCGAAAGTCCGGGATGTGCTCATTGAGCTGGGACAGTTCGATCGCGCACTATATATAGAACGCGCAACTATGCCGAATCAGTGCATTCGGGCGATCGCAGAAGTCGATCCGACGGAGGTTCCTTATTGGGCGCTCGTCATGATACCGAGCCAGCAGAAGTCTGTATCTTGACCTTACTCAAAGACGGATACTTGCTTCAAAACATGAGTCGCGGAGCTCAAACAAAGTTTACAAATGAGAGAGATCCGCCACATTCATCTCTGGAGTCAATCTCAAATCTTCAATGCGAAAATCGACTGAATCTCGTGCCTGAAGGCGGCGCGCTTCCATGCTTCCCCTTTTATTGTCAATTCTTTGCCCTTTATCCGCAATTACAGATATCGATAACTCAAACTTATATCTCTCATCAGTTAATCTGTTGTTACAGGTCTTTACAAAGCTTAGAATATGCTTTATATTTATTTACATGGCGGAACACAAAGCCGTCACGAACATTGAAAACCAAATAAAGCAATCATAAAACCATGACAGCAACTTTACAGCAGCGCGAAAGCGCTAACCTGTGGGAGCAGTTTTGCAACTGGGTAACATCAACCGACAACCGCCTCTATGTAGGCTGGTTCGGCGTCTTGATGATTCCTACCTTGCTGACTGCAACAATCTGTTACGTAATCGCCTTCATCGCGGCCCCTCCAGTGGACATCGACGGCATCCGCGAACCAGTAGCTGGTTCCTTGATGCTGGGTAACAACATCATCTCCGGTGCTGTTGTTCCTTCCTCAAACGCGATAGGTCTTCACTTCTACCCAATCTGGGAAGCTGCTTCCCTCGATGAGTGGTTGTACAACGGCGGCCCTTACCAATTGGTAATTTTCCACTTCCTCATCGGCATTTTCTGCTACATGGGTCGTGAATGGGAACTGTCCTACCGCTTAGGTATGCGTCCTTGGATCTGCGTCGCTTACTCTGCACCAGTTGCAGCAGCTACCGCAGTATTCTTGATCTACCCGATCGGACAAGGCAGCTTTTCTGACGGTATGCCCTTGGGTATCTCCGGCACATTCAACTTCATGATCGTGTTCCAAGCCGAGCACAACATCCTGATGCACCCCTTCCACATGTTGGGAGTTGCTGGTGTCTTCGGTGGTTCTTTGTTCTCCGCCATGCACGGTTCTTTAGTTACCTCTTCTTTGGTTCGCGAAACAACTGAAACCGAGTCTTTGAACTACGGTTACAAATTCGGTCAAGAAGAAGAAACCTACAACATCGTTGCAGCCCACGGCTACTTCGGTCGTTTGATTTTCCAATACGCTTCTTTCAACAACAGCCGTTCCTTGCACTTCTTGTTAGGTGCATGGCCAGTAGTAGGCATCTGGTTTACCGCTTTGGGTATCTCCACGATGGCATTCAACTTGAACGGTTTCAACTTCAACCAATCGATTATCGACTCTCAAGGTCGCGTCATCAACACCTGGGCTGATGTTATCAACCGCGCTAACTTGGGTATGGAAGTAATGCACGAGCGCAACGCTCACAACTTCCCGCTTGACTTGGCTGCTGCCCAAACCACTCCTGTGGCATTGGTTGCTCCTTCTATCAATGGCTAAGTTTTAGCTTTTGATTAACAAATAGCGCTCCTAGAAATAGGGGCGCTTTTTGTTTTGTGGCTTTTCGTTTTTTGTCAATCCGTAACTGTCCGGAAATTACTTTCTACATCTGTACAGATAAGTAGTGAGTTATTGTCTAACTCGCCGCATATTTCTCCCAGAGTAGTAATATGACTCAAACCAAGACTGCCTCTAGACTAGACCGTGCTGTCGAGCGGTATGAGAAAGCGATCGCTGCCATAGAAATGGCAGCCAAAAACTTGTCGAAAGACTTGTCGGTGGAACTCGTTCTCGATGTCCTGACGGCGCGCAACGCCGTCCAAGCTGCTTTGGAATACAAGTCTCAGCCAAACCCAGGACGACTGATTAGAGCCGTTAAAGAATTAGATGCGCGTTTAAAGCAACAGACGAATTATATTAACCAATTCACTAAATTGGCCGAATGGCAAGCAATTTTGAACCCGCCCGAGAAAGAATGGTGGTGGTTGCTTGACCCAATTACGCCGAAACCGTGGCGCGATCGCTTTGACTGGTTATGGCGGTTTTTCTCTCTGATCCTGCTCACCGCTTCCCTCGCTTTTTTCGCCGATATTTCCACGCGAGTTTTAAGTGGTGGTCCCGATATAGCGGGAGTATTTGGAGTTATCATCTCCACTGTGTTAACACTACTCGCAGGTCAAGGTGCGTTGACACAAAATGGACGCGAAGGCATTGAATATGTCCTCACCAGCCTCAAATGGGACAAGAGTTTGTGGGATGAATTGATTTGCCTTGCCGCTGGGTTACTCTTAGGCATTTTAATCTTATGTTGGTTTTCTATGCCCAGGATTGCAGATAACTATATCAACCTGGGAAAGCAGGCTTATGACGCAGGTCAATTGACCTTAGCCGAGAATAACTACAACCGCGCCATTAAACTCAATCCTGAAAATACGGAAGTTTATGAGAAATTAGGCGACCTTTATCAAGAATTGCCAGATTACAATAAAGCGATTGAAAATTATAAAATTGCTTGGAATGGCAATCATTTAAAAGCCGCAGATGAACTTGCTAGCTTGTACTTAAAGCAGCAAAATTACAATCAAGCGGATGAGTGGCTAGAATTAGCTTTGGAACCTCAAAGAATTTTATTGACTAAGGATAAGCCCTACGAAATCAGCCCGAAAGAGTTTAAGATTCTCACCAGATCCGGCGTCCTAAATCAACAAGAATCTGGCCGAGTTAAAAATCTAAGATCTTTGGATGCTCGGAAATTTGCAGTCATTAAAGATCGGGCGACCTTAAACGATAAACAATTCGAGGTGTTGATAGGCTTAGCTGATTTTTATTTGAAAAAAAAGCAATACTCTGATAGCGACCGCAGGCTGTTTTTGGGCTTTGCATTGGCAAAAAATGACAAAAACAAACAAGGCACAATACGAGCTTACCAAGGTTGGATACAGTTAGAACAAAAACGCTATTCAGATGCAGAGACTCAACTGCGAGATGCGATTTTCCTCAATAACAAACTAGCATCGGCTCATTGTCTCTTGGCTCAGGTATCCGAGAAACAAAACAAGCAAGACGATGCCAAAAAGTCGTGGGAACAGTGCCTGCAATATGCCAGTCAATATAACCAGAATGAGAATAAGTGGATTAGCTTAGCAATTCAAGGCTTGAATAGCAAAGGAAAGGCACAATGAAACTCGCAGTATCGATGCCAATTACAGTCACTTTGATGATAGCCGCTATTCAGAGTGGCGTGGTTTCCGCACCGACAAGAGTTCAGGCTCAACAGCAGGTTCAACCCGCACCCCTAGCGCAACTGATCGAAACGATCGGAAGAGTGGAAATGAAGCGCGAGAAGGGGTCAGATTACCAGGCCGCGAAAGTTGGGGAAAATCTTTACCTGGGGGATCTGGTGCGAGTAGCGAGGGGAGGGAGGGGTGTGGTGCGCTGTACGACTAACTCTAGGACTTGGACGATTCCCGATGATAATTTACCAAGGGGTGTAGCGAATGTTTGTTCGCCACCTTTGTGAATCTACGAAGATGATAAAGGATCTTCCCTCATTACCATTGTTACAACAAGAGCGAATTTATTTATCGGGGTTCTACTTTTTAATTTTTAATTTTTAATTGTTTTGACTATTCTCAAGACAGTAAAAGGTTAAGGCAGTGTTGCTGTAAACTTTCGCCCCCTACTAACGGGACTTAGACATTTTATAGCCCCTAAAGGGGCTGAAAACCTCTCGCTCACAAAGAAAACAGGTTGATGACCTAAAAACGCCTGAAACCTTTGTGAATACTAGATTTATGCCTGTTCGAGCTAAAAGTCTTTCTAGCTCTGGGTTTGAAGCCATTTTTGCTTCGGTTTTTGTCTAAGTCCCGTTAACTTAAAAGCACGCCCGATGCCTTGCCGATCGCAATATAGATCGCCCTTTCATGAAAAATCAAGCTTTTGAAATAACTCGGCAACCGCCAGAGTAAAGCCAGGGACGATATCTTCGCCATCTAGGGAGTCCGCAGACTTCAGCAGGCGATCGGGCTCCTGGGCCGATCGATACACCAAAACATACTTTTCTTTAGGATGAATCACCCAAACCAAACGCGAGCCATTATCGAAATATTCTACAAGTTTGTTGTGAATTTCTTCCACTGTATTGCTAGGAGATAAAATTTCCACAGCCAGATCCGGCGCACCTTCTAGGAAGCCATCGGGGAGGTCATCTAGCCCTTGCAGGCGTTCTTTTGCCATGAAGGAAACATCGGGCGATCGCTTGTTTCCTGATTTCATCTTAAAAGCAGTGCTGGAATCGAACATCGCGCCTAGCTTTTGCGTTGATACGCAGTTAAATAAGGCAGCACTCAAAATAACGGCAACATAACCGTGTTTTGCACCCGAGTTTCCCATATCAATTAGTTCTCCATTTACAATTTCGTAGCGGTGTCCATCTCGGTTGAGTGCCATAAATTCGGCATCCGTCCAGATTTTTTGATCCGGTGGGCTTTCAACTTGATTTTCAGTTGGGTTTTCCGTGGGGTTTTGAACTAGAGTAACCATAGTTTTCTCCTAAACTTATATTTCTAGTTAAACAAAGTGTCGAAAAACGGCGAAATTTCACCAATGATTTTTATTCCCTCCGCTGCACCGCAGTATTTGACTGCTGACGCTCTGCAATCTCGATTAACATCCTCAATGCCTCATTCACGGCTGCATCATTGGGAAAAGCTTGGGCAATATCGGGGTCTAAAAGCACTAAGTTTGTCCCTGCACGATATCGCTCAACATACTTACCTTTAACACCTCCTTTCATCTGAGTAAAGTCATACTCAGCAAGTAATTCGTCTTCCATTTCGTTCTCTTTATCCTTCTTCATAAAACTTCTGCGGCTAACCTCTGACAGATGAGAAAGATCGATCGCCCTTAAAGACTAATCCGGCGGTAGACTTCAGCCATCGGAAGCTCTATATTCAAGCTGTGCAGGACGATCGCCCGATCGATCCCATCGTACACTTGCCACTGCCAGCGATCGCTACTTTGGCGATCGATGTTGTGATATTGCTCAATATATGGTTCAGTTTGACTGACCAGCAAATATTCACAGAAACTAGCAATAGAGCGATATTTTCGGAACTTTTCACCGCGATCGTAGGCTTCTGTAGACGGGGAAAGAACCTCGACAATCAGTAAAGGATTCAGAATTTCATCCGTGCGAGATCCATTGAATTCCGGTTCGCCATCAATTACCATAACATCGGGATAAGTGCCGTGATTGAAGCTAGGAATCCAAATTCGTAAGTCGCCGTTATAGGTTTGAAAATTGGTGTCTCTCAGAGCCACGTTGAGAAAAGTCGTAGTGTCTACGCTAATACGGCTGTGAGCGGGGGAACCTCCGGGCATAGTAATTATCTCTCCGTTACAATATTCGTGACGTTCTTCGGCGGTTTCCTCGATCGCCCGGTATTCATCTGGAGTGTAGCGAGTCTTTGTCGCATCTGGAGAAAGGTTTGGCGGGTTGGTTGAAGCAATGACCACGATCGCACCTCCTAAATAATTAGACCTTAAATAATTATGACTTACAGCAGCTAGATAATTGTCCTAACCCAGAGGCGTTTTTCTGGATTCCCTTCAAATTATATCAAGAACTCTCCATGCCTTTGTCCGCTGCTGCTTCACAACCGCTAAATTCTAGCTTTCCTTTTACCTTTAACACTCAACAGCTTGGTAGTCGATGTGTAATAATGCAAAGCAAACAACATATTAATTCCAAAAAATACCAGAGTTAAAACAAAGGTAAAAAAAGACGTAAACGACAGCCCGGAAATCATCGTAAACATCGCCAAAATGATTGAGCAAAACCCAAAACCGGAAGCAAAAGAACTTAAAAGCAGCAACCGCACCTTAGACATAGTTTAATTTAAAAATTTTCAGTAAAATGCACTCTTGGCAGCTACCGACGAGTGCCAAATGATACTTATTACTATATAGCTAAATTGCTCAGTTGGGCCAATGCCAAAACGGCTGCTTTCCTAAAAAGGTTTGAATTCTACTGAAAAATACAGCCCGCGCTCTTGCCAAGTTCGATCGCCCGACTTAATGCCAATCAAAGGAATACCCCAGCCTCCGCTCGCATTCCACCTGTCGCCGTACTGCCACCGCAAGCCCAATCCCGCTGACAGCAAAGTATTCGCTTCTATGGCCACCCTGCCCCCGCTATTCCAAACATTACCAACATCCACAAACGGCGTCACCTGCAAAACACCTTTTTTGTCCCCGGTGCGCAAAATCGGATACCGCAACTCGGCAGAAGCAAAAATCCCGCTATCGGCAAGCATTGCATCCTGACGGTAGCCCCGCACTGTATCCGGGCCGCCCAAGCCGAATTGCTCGATCGCCAAAAGCTCACCCCCAGCCAACTGCGCCTGGGATCGCACAACCAGCAGCGTCTGGGGAGCCAACAACCGCACGTACTGCAATTGACCCCGCCACGTCCAAAATTGACCGTCAGGCTCGCTGCTGCTCACCGTAGCGCCCAATGCTCCCACTCCCAAACTGAACTGCGATCGCGCCGCCAAGACATCTCTCTCTCCCCTCTGGGTAAAATCTTGAAACAGCCTCAGCGCCGAAACCCGAGTTCTCCCCCGAGCATCCGCCCCGGGCGACAGCGGAAAATCCTCACCCAGCAAAGATGTATCGCTTTCTCGCCGGCCCGCACCGATACCGATCGCGATTTCTGTTCTTGGAGTTTGCACGATCGGCTGGCGGTAAGTCAACTCGTAAGTGCGGCTCGACGCCTCAATCTCCAGCGCGTCAAAGGGCTGCTCAACAATATTGCTTTTGCTCCTGCTTACCTGAAAACTCACAGTACCGTTGCGCGAATTCACCGGCCGCGCGTAACTAAAATCTACAGCGTTGCTGCCCTGAGTATTTGTATAAATCAAAGTCGCACTATCTCCCAAACCCGACAAATTAGCCTCGCGCACTTCCGCCCCGCGCCCCCAACTCCCCACACTCGGAGAGCGAGAATTGTCAGTAAAAATTCCAGCTTGGAAAGTTTTTGCCTCGATGACTCGGACTAACAGCAAATTTAAACCCGGACGAGAACCCGCTTGCAATTCTGCTGAGATATTTGCGACTTGGCCGCTCAGTTGCAGCAGTTGCAGAGCTTCCAGCAAGCGCTGTTCGTTCAGCGGGCCTCGCGTGGAAGCGGCTAATCGGCTTGTGACGTAGTTAGGACGCAGCCGCCTAGTCCCGACTACCTTTATACTTTCGAGCTTGCCTTCTAGCACTAATATTTGCACAACTCCACCCGCCAGCGTTTGCGGTGGAATCAGCGCTCCCGAAGTGATATAACCTTTGCTGATGTAGAGTTGGCTCACGGCCCAACGAGCTTGCAGCAGTTCGGCGAAAGTCAGCGGGCGGGCGACAAAGTTTTTCAGTACAGTGTCTAATTCTTCCTTGCTAAAGACGGTGCTGCCAACTACTTCAAATCGATCGACCCTTATCGTACCCGGAATGTTGGGCAATTCTTCAGCCTGTGGCGGCGCAGCAGGCTGCAAAAGCTGTTCTACCGGAGGCAGGGGAGCTCTGGGCGCGGGTTCTGGCAGGGGAGGCAAAGTTCGCGGCTGCGGGTTGGGAATGGGAATTTCTTGTCTGTTGTCTCCTCGGTTCGGCAATTGGGCGAGAGTTTCTGGGGTCTCACTTTGGGCAAGGGGCGCAAATTCCGGGATGTCGTTTTCTGGCTCTTTACTGTCTCTATCTAATTCTGAATCCGAGTATAAATCGCGAGGCAGCCGATCGCGATCGGGAGCGGTTTCTGGATTAAGTTTTAATTGAGACTGTAAATCATTATTAAAAATTTGCGCTCGCCCCCCTTCCTTAGCAGCAACCATCGACTCGCCAACACTTTGAGCTGCTAGCGGTGCGGGGCAAATAGCTGCAATTGAATAACAAAGCGCTAGTACCCTGAAAAACTTGATTTTACAAAACCCTCTGGAATGTGACAGGGGCATGACAGGTTATTAATATTTGATAGTTATTTACACTTACGAGCCGACGCAGCCGGCGCAATTGCAAAGAATAAAATTACTTTATCACTTTTTTTAAATAAATTATTTTTTAGGTAAACCTAAAGATACTTGACAAAACTTTAATTTGGTGTATTAGTAAAATGATCCTGAAAAAAGCTCCGACCTTCCCAAGCTAATGCTGTAGGTGGGCGGAGCATTTTATCAAAGCTGCCATCTGAGAAATAGGTAAATTTTGATAGAGCTTATTACATTTTATTGAGCTGCGATCGCAATTCTTCCAACTCAGCGTCAATCACCGGACTCGACTCGGAGCTACTAGGAGCAGCAGCAGTTTTACCCGCGGCCGGCAATTGACCTTGAGACACAGAACCTCCGCTCAGTTGAGCTTTCATCTGAGCCAACTCGTCGTCAACATCGCCGCCGCTTTCGAGCAAGCGGAACTGTTCCTCTAAATTGCTGCCACCTGCCGCGAGTTCTGCGGAAGCTCCCGCCCGAGCTTCTATCTGCAAAACTTTTTCTTCCATGCGATCGAAAGCTGCCATTGAACTGCCAGTATTCAGGGAGCCAATGGTATTGTTGAGCTGTTCCTGAGCCTTAGCAGCGGATATCCTCGCCTTGAGCATATCCTTCTTCGTCTTAGCTTCCGAAATCTTGCTCTCTAAACCGATCAAGTTGCGCTTGAGACTTTCTACCTGAGCCGATTGCTGTTCTAGACTGGATTTCAGGGTAGCCGCCGTTTCAGCATGAGACTTTTTGCGCACCAGCGCTTCGCGGGCCAAAGTCTCGTCTCCTTTTTGCAGGGCGAGTCCAGCGCGCTGCTGCCACTGGTTAGATTGAGATTCTGCTTGATTGTACTGAGTCTGGGTGCGCTTTTGAGTGGCGATCGCGCTGGCAACGGCTTGACGCAACTGCACCAAGTCTTCCTGCATATCCGTGACGGACTGTTCTAAAATCTTTTCCGGGTCTTCAGCTTTGTTGACCATATCGTTAAGATTGGCTCTGACGACTCGGCTAATGCGGTCAAATAATCCCATAATGCTATTTTTCCTGGGTGAGGTGTACGAGGTAAGCGGCAAGCAGGCTTGATAGCGCTAGCCCGCTTTGAGTGAAACTCAGTTGGTCAGATTTTTAGCGCGATCGAGCATGAGGCAATTTTGCAAACATATAAATACAGTTTAAAGCGATCGAGTCCGTGGTGCAGCCAAGCTCATTGATGCACCTATCTATTGAGTTTAACTTCGATCCGGGAATTCCCCAACACGGTTGTGTGCCATCGGGAGCGGCGCCCTTGAGAAGTTCTCAGCAGAGTGCAAACTATTGTGCCGATGGCGGGGGTTCAGGATGCAGGAGGCTCGCCCGACGCCAATTTGGGTGTATTCTTGCCCCCAAGCATTTGTGTTTTCATCGCCGCCAACTCGGCATCGACATCGCCTGCTGCTTCGAGAGAGAGAAACTTCTTTTCTAAATCGTTAGTTCCGAGTTCTGCAATTGCTTCGGAGCGAGCTTCTAGCTGCATGACTTTCTCTTCCATTTTTTCAAACGCGCTCAAAGCACTGCCGGTATTGAGATTGCCCATCATTTCTTGCAGCCTTTCCGAGGCTTTTGCCGATCGAGCTCGGGCAATGTACATATCTTTTTTTGATTTTGCCTCAGAAATTTTACTTTCGAGCGATCGCATATTTTCTTTAAGTTGAGTCACCACAGCGTTCTGCTGTCCGAGACTGGCTTTCATCGCCGTTGCCGTTTCTTGATAGGATTTCTTGCGCGTCAGAGCTTCCCGCGCCAAATTTTCCTCGCCTTTTTGCAAAGCTAGCTGCGCCCGCTGGTACCATTCTGCGGCTGTGGACTCAGCTTGGGAATACTGGCGTTCGGTGCGTTTTTGAGCGGCAATCGCCCCCGCTACAGCTTGTCTGAGCTGTATTAAATCTTCTTGCATATCCATTACGGCTTGTTCCAGAATTTTTTCTGGATCTTCGGCCGCCCCGACCAAACTGTTAATATTGGCTCGAATCACTCGCCACAGGCGATCGAATAATCCCATGAGACCTATCTCCCGATTTTATTAAATTTTAGATTTAGGACTGGAAATTGATACCATTTTCGATTTTCGATTTACCCGCCCAAAAACGGGTACAAGTTTCCCACGCTCGCTTGGCTGGTCGATTCCCCAATTTTAGACTTCTGTTCTGGCTCCGGTGATTCACGGCGCTGCAAGTAAATCTCAAATCGAAAAATCGAAAAATGGAAAATCGATTGACTGGTCGGTTCAAGGTTTGGATCGCCCGCAAGCGAGTTGCATTCTTTGGGGAAACTTGTATGAGTTAAAAAACCAATTTTGTGTTAGACAAAACATCGATCGCACTCTAGCTTTGTCTAACAATTTAGTTAAAGTTTTTCACCCTTTACCTAGTTTATGGCTGATAGTATTGCGGCTTCACCCCTTTTGCTTGCAGTTCCTTTGCCAAACGTTCTGCTGAGGCAGCATCGTTCAAAGCCCCCACTTGGATCTTGACACCCTTTGAGAAATTCCGCACGTAGGCATCGGGAACTGCGGTTCTGGCTTGTTGCAGAGATTTTTCGTCGGTGTAATCGGTTACCACGTAATAGAAACCGTCGGCCGCCCGTACCGGCCTTCCTAGCGGGGCGGAGGCTGCCGGGGATGCTGTCGCCGGGGATGCGGCGGCTGGCCCGGCTGGGGATGGTGTTGGAGGCAGTGTCGGCAGTGTCGGGACAGTCTGGGCGGCGCTGGGGCTCGGGCTCGGAAGCAAAGCCGTGCTGAGATTGTTGAGTCCTTGTTCCCTACCTCTGGCCGGGTTGCCGTCTTCTGTAGGAATCGGGACAGCGCCGATGGGGGCAGGAGGTGCTCCCGGATTGGGCGGGATTGATGCTTTTGGCGATGGGGAAGCAATCGGGCTGGCTGTCGGCTTGACATTGCTGAGAGTGCTCAAATCTAGCTCGACAAATTCTTTGGATGCCAGATTTGGAGCTTTCGGCAGTTCCTTGGTGTCGGTATCTGAGATGGCGGTGGCTGCGGGACTGTCGCTGCCCTCTGGCGTGGTGCGATCGAGCAAACGATTCAGGCCTGCCATTTTAACCAGAGTTGACGGGTGCATAACTGCGTAACCCAAAGCTGTACACGACATCAGAAACAGCAGCATCGAACTCAGTCCCAATGGAGTTAACAGACTGGCGGCCAAACTGCGTTCTTCAGGAGCGGATGCAGCTTCGTCCAAACTTTCGATCAGTTTTTCGCTTGATTCGAGATAGTTGTTGGGTGCGAAGGTACTGCTAGATAATTTTGTGCCGCCTGCGGTAGTTGCTAGCGGGGCATCGCCCTGCACGCCGGCAAGGGATAGGGGCAGCGACAGCGGCTGCTGGGTTTCTTCCGCAGCCTGCGGCGGCAGGTTTTGGGCCTTCTGTTGCTCGGTTGTGGCTGTTTGCTTGCCGGTACGAACTGATGGCGACACCCACTGTTCTGCCCGCCGCCTGTGCCTTCTGTATGTTGTCAGTTCTGCTTCTAGGTTTACATCCATACACCCCAGGACTGCTTGCAAAGCAGGCTTGATTGGGGTTGAAGAAGATGAATGATTTGGGGATTCCACCGCATAACGCTTACTCATTAGCAAAACTCCTACCGCCTTTGAATTGATTTTAATGTTTAGATTCTAGATAGGACTTACGCACTGTACAAATTTTCTTTTCTGTGCATAACGAGAGTTCCTCATGTGCGCCATGTACGATCGCACCATCAACGAAAGTTTTTACCCAAAATTATTTAATTTTTTTGGGCAAACGTATCTTAATATACCATTTGCTGCTTTTGCATATTTGAACATCTGGGTAAGTGCGTAAGTCCGAAGTATTGATAAACAAGAAGTTTGAAAACTTGCCTATTTTAGGATTAGCTGCTTTTGCCGTCAAGGCAACTGCTGCCTTTGGGCCGACTGTCGATCGCATGATTGCTCTCTTTTCCTTTTTATATTAAAACTTAATTGTTCCTGTGTCCCGGAGGCTGCTTACCCAGACTCTCAGCAGCTTTTGGCATCTGAAGCAGCCGTTTATTTATAATATCTCATAGTCGTTCCGTATTTGGTCTTTTTCTTGATCCCTGACTCTTTATAAACTTTTAACCTGTCTTTTTCACTACAAAATGAGGAAGGACTGAGGTGATTGTTTCTATATATAACAAGATTATAAATAAATTATAAAGTTTAATTATGCTCCGGGGATCGCTACAACCCAGACAGCATAAAGGCTGGGATGCTCTAAAACCTCCTAGCTCTACACTGGAGAATTAGAGATGAAACTGATTTCCCTCAACACTTTTATGAAAACCCCATTAACTTCAGCTTGCCGTCACTGCCGCCACTATACCCCTGAGGGGAGACGCGGGGGAATTTGCGCTCTGCTGAACGTGCCGGTGCAAAGTCAGTGGAAAGCTTGTTCTTTGGCGGTTTCGCCTTTTGGGCCATCTTGGGAAAACATAGCAGAAATTGGACTGTGGCAAGAACAGGCTGTGACTCTGCGGGAGGCCGCTGTCACTGTGGACGATCGCAATGCCTGCCAGTTGACAGGCACAGCGTTAACCGAAAAATCCGCAGCAGTCTCGGTTTAGTCCGTCCGCAGCAGGACAGATCGTACCATTTTCGATTGGGACTTTGAAGATTTTCGATTGGGGGCATCACTGATGACTGTCATGCTTTGGATCGGGCTGGCGCAGTTTCATGCTTTTTGGGAACTCGGATCGATACTGACACTTTTGACCCATCGAGTAAATTCGGCTCCTTCAACTCACAGAAATCAGCATCTGCAACATAAAAAGATCGCATAAAAACAACTAATTTCTCGCTCGAGCTACGGCAGCCAAGGATATTGACTAAAATCCGGTTCCCGTTTTTCCAAAAAGGCTTGTTTGCCTTCGGCGCCTTCCTGGGTCATATAGTACAGCAATGTCGCGTTTCCCGCCAGTTCTTGCAAACCGGCTTGACCGTCGCAGTCGGCATTAAAAGCGGATTTTAAACAGCGTATCGCGATCGGACTTTTTGAAAGAATTTCTTCAGCCCACTGCATCCCTTCGAGTTCGAGTTGTTCGACGGGCACGACGCAGTTGACTAAACCCATTTCTAGAGCTTGCTGCGCGCTGTACTGGCGGCACAAAAACCAAATTTCTCTGGCTTTTTTCTGGCCGACTGCTCTGGCGAGATAGCTAGCTCCGAATCCGCCGTCGAAACTGCCGACTTTCGGGCCGGTTTGTCCGAAAATAGCATTGTCAGCCGCGATCGTCAAGTCGCAAATTAAGTGTAAAACGTGACCGCCGCCGATCGCATATCCTGCAACTAAAGCAATCACAACTTTGGGCATCGATCGAATCAACTTCTGCAAGTCGAGCACGTTCAACCGGGGTATCCCACCTTCGTCTACATATCCTGCAGCACCTCGCACGCTTTGGTCGCCGCCAGCACAAAAGGCGTATTTGCCGTCTGTATGAGGCCCCGCACCGGTGAAGAGGACAACGCCGATTTTGGTGTCTTCGCGGGCATCAGTAAAGGCATCGCACAGTTCTTGCACGGTTTGGGGGCGGAAAGCGTTCCGTTTGTGAGGTCGATTGATGGTAATTTTGGCGGTGCCGCCGCTTTTGTGATAGAGAATGTCTTCGTAGGTTTTGGCGGTTTGCCATTCAATTTGCATAATCAATCAGTCGATTTTAGATTTTAGATTTTAGATTTTAGATTTTAGATTGACTTGCAGCGCCGTGAATCACCGGAGGTTGAACAAGCGTCTAAAATTTGGGGAGCATCCACTCACTCAACAGCGTCGGGGGCACGGTACCCGTTTATTGGGGGTCAAGTTTTGATTTGAGAGCGAGCTGGGGCGATCGCGTCCGCGACAACTCGTTTTTAGATTTTAGATGGATTCGGTTCAATGGGATACTATCGGCCGATCGACTGTTGCGAAAAAATCAAGCGGGACTGGTGGCCCAAACCGGCTTGTTGGTCAAAATACAGCGTGCAGCGCTCTTGCTGCGGGTTAAACAACCCGGTTTTTGAGGCAAGAGCGCGCAAGTCCCGTCTCCTATGGCAACAGCGTCAAATTCTCAGATTCCTCTGTCAATTTTTGACTCTGCAAATAATTTATATGCGCTGCATTATTTGCGCATTAACAGAGACAGCAAATGCTTTGCTGCTTTGGCAAATACCGGATCGCGCTCGGAGAATGCGCTGGGAGCTAGTAAAGCTTGAACTTCGGCAAAGTCTTCTGGGTCGAGGGTTCCTTCTTTGGTAAATAAAGTGTCTATGACTGCAATGTGGCCCGAGTCGAGGCCGAGCCGGTTTCCGATCGACTGTAAGTACATTTGCTCCCTCAGGTCGATGTGTCCGTCTACCGCTGACATTTCGTAGCCGGAACCGATGAGCAACAGCTTTTCTGATTCTGAGAAGAAAGCTGTCAGGGTTAGCAGTTCCGTGGGGTTGAAGTAAACCTGCTGTTTGGAGACTCCTTTGACAAGGCGCTGAATTAGTTCTATGCGATGTGGGTCGCCGCTGGCAAAGGCTTTGAGAGTCTTTTGCAGCCGTTCTTCTTCTTCAAGTGCGATCGTCCTGTCGATAATCATCACTCCGCGCAGGATGGAAATCAGAGCCGTCAGAAACACTACCAAAGGAGTGATATCTTGTTCGCGGAGCTTTTGCCTGCTAATGCGGGACAACAGCTCAACAACTTCAGTGCTAATCGTGGTGGTGTCCATAATTCAAAATTACTCTGGATGGGGCTGTGGTGTAACTTTATTTCTCGCTCTTAAGTGTTTTCAGCTAGGTAAGTATGCTCTAAATTTCCCAAAAAACTTGTTTTATTAGCGATAACACTTATTCTATCCACAGCAAGTGGATAAGTAAGACAATGTTAAGTGTTTTGAGTTGCGTAGGTATACCGTGAATTTGCAAACAGAGCCGTTGTCTATTGGTGATTCTAATTATGCTATTCACAAACGCTGGATGACTAGGGCTGTGGAACTGGCACGAGCAGCCGGTGATGCCGGTGAAGTGCCCGTGGGTGCTGCAATTATTGATGGTACTGGCAAATTGATTGCAATCGCCCAAAATCGGCGAGAGCGAGACTGCGATCCGACTGCTCACGCTGAAATCTTGGCGCTGCGGGCGGCGGGCAAAGTTTTGCAAGACTGGCATCTCAATCAATGCACGCTCTACGTGACGCTGGAGCCTTGCCCGATGTGCGCTGGCGCGATCGTACAAGCTCGGATCGGTCTGCTGGTATACGGTGCAGATGACCCCAAAACTGGCACAATTCGGACTGTGGCTAATCTTCCAGATAGCGCGCCTTCGTGTCACCGCTTGGAGGTGCTCGGCGGTATGATGGAGTCTGTTTGCCGGGAGCAGTTGCTTTCTTGGTTTGAAGCACGCCGCCCAAGTTAACAGGTAAAATTTTTTACTCTCGATCGACAATGTTTAATCGAACTTGGCTATTTAACTGAAATAATAGATTAGATCGGTAATTGGCCGATCGAGCGAAAGACGGCGGTTGACCCCGCCCAAAAACGGATACAAGTTTCCGACACTCGCCTTGTGGTGAACCCCAAATTTTAGACAAAAGTTCAAGCTCCGGTGATTCATCTGCCCTTGTAAATCTAAAATCTAAAATCTCCAATTCTTTAATCGGTTGACGGCGATCGTGGTAGTGCTGTCCGCTTGTCTGAGGTTTTACCTGTTACAGATTATCTATTGTGGGGGCGATCGAGCGATCGGCATAATGCCAATAGCAAAAGTGTCCCCATCGAAACACTAAAGATTTGCTAAACACATATCTTTAGACTCTATATATCGATAAAGCAGGTTAATTGCCATGCGCCATACTGCCGCGATCGCCGTTGAGTCCAGTAAATCCTCTCTAGTGAAGCCAATGCCTGCCAAGGTAGCATCTAATACCTCTCGCGTTTCTCCTTGGTTAACCTCCTTGTTCTATCCGCTAGGTCACTATATTGTCCTACCGTTTTATTTTGGCAAGATTGAGATAACCGGACAGGAGCACTTGCCGAAGGACGGGCCTGTAATTTTAGCGCCGACGCACCGTTCCCGGTGGGATGCCCTGATGATGCCCTATTCAACGGGACAGATGGTGACTGGACGCGATTTGCGGTTCATGGTAACTGCTGATGAAGTCAAAGGAGTGCAAGGTTGGTTCATCAGACATTTAGGAGGTTTTGCTGTCGATATCAAGCATCCAGCAATTAGCAGTCTCCGTTACGGCGTGGAATTGCTGCTCGACAAGGAAATGTTGGTGATTTTTCCCGAAGGCGGCATTTTTCAGGATGGCGAAGTTCACCCTCCCAAGTCTGGATTAGCTCGTTTGGCAATGCAAGCGGAGTTGAGCAAGCCTGGTTTGGGGGTGAAAATTGTACCGATGAGCATTCGTTACCGCCCGCGCATTCCTCGATGGCGTTCTCATGTAAAAATTGCGATCGGTGTTCCGATTTTGGTTGCAGATTATGCTAATGGTGGCGGCGGCAAAAAAGAAGCGCGATTGTTGACTGCCGAGCTCGAAATGGCTCTTAAAACTCTTGAGGACAGTTGATAGTTGACCGCTTGACAGTTGATAGTTGAGAGTTGACCGCTTGAGAGTTGACCGCTTGAGAGTTGGCAGTTGGCAGTTGATGGTTGATAGTTGATGGTTGATAGTTGATGGTTGACCGCTTGAGAGTTAACCGCAGGAACAAGGAAGAGTTGACCGCTTGACAGTTGACCGAAGGAAGAAGGAAGAAGGAAGAAGGAATTGTGATATAATATTCTCTGGTGCTGTTGAAAGTTGCGGTACTTATTTTGGTTGGTTATGTCTGTATTAAGAGTCAGCATTAATGGATGGCGCTTTGAACTTTAAGCCGGGTCAAATTGTCAGTTTAGAATGTGGAGATGCGTGCCTGCATTCAGAGGTAATTCAAGTGGTTGAGGCACGTCAAATTTGTTGGGTGCGCCCTTTGATGTTGGTGGGATTGGTTTCGGGGAAGGATTTCCCCCAAAAGTGGCCGGAAGAATACACTTTATCCGATTTGCGGGATGGTGCTGATTTGTTGTGGCCGCTGAGTTTGTTTCGGGCGGCGCTGGATACTGAGGTGATTTCGCTGTTGAGTCAGTTGCAGTCTCTGGACTCCGATCGCAAGGATAGCACGATCGCATCTCGGCAACTTAGAGATTTTGTCGATCGAGTTTGGGCAGCTTTTCCGAGGGCTTTTCATTAGTCATCAGTCATTAGTCATTAGTCATTAGTCATTTAACTGGTTAAGAGGCTCTTCGCCTGGGAACCTATATCCAGAGGCTCTGCCTCGCCTGGAAAAATGGAGGCTCTTTCTTGCCTATCTGCGTTACCAGGCGAAGAGCCTGGTAACGAGTAGTTGTACGCAAGCATCTTTCGGGAAACGGCGCTGCCGTTTCCGGCGCGGGGAATTGGGACTTTTAATAATTGCTATCAGATTGACACTTATAGCAAAAATTTTGAAATTAGCATTAAAATACCGCGTGAGAAAGTTCTGCCGGATTGAGATTATTGTGAATAACTTGACCGTCGCGGAACCAGACAACCCGGCGAGTTTGTCGCGCCACTTCCGGTTCGTGAGTTACCATAACAACCGTCATTCCGGCTTCATTAAATTCTGTAAAAATATCCATTACTTCTTGAGTAGTTTTCGTATCCAATGCACCAGTCGGTTCATCTGCAAGCAACAACACGGGACGGTTGACAATAGCCCTGGCGATGGCTACGCGCTGCTGCTGTCCTCCTGATAGTTGATTCGGTTTATTTTGCAGCCGACTTTCCAGCCCGACTTTGGTTAAAGCCTCTACCGCCCGTTCGCGTCTTTCTGCTGCGGGAATTCCGGCATAAACCATCGGTAAGGTGACATTTTCTAATGCTGTTAACTGAGGTAGCAGGTGAAATTGTTGGAAGACAAAACCTAATTTTAAATTGCGAATTCCGGCTAATTCTGCTTCGGGCATTTGGGCGACATCTACGCCGTCTAGGTAGTAACTGCCGGTCGTAGGTCGATCGAGACAACCGATAATATTCATAGCTGTAGATTTGCCCGAACCGGATGCGCCCATAATCGAGCAATATTCTCCTTGCGTTACCGTCAAGCTGACGCCGTTGAGGGCGCGAACTTCGAGGTCGCCGATGCCGTAAACTTTTGTTACGTCTTTGAGACCGACGATGACGGGTTTTGAGGTGGCTTGCGGGTCGAGGTCTTTGTAGGTATCGGTTTGTAGTTCAGGCATTGTTTTTATGTGCGATCGACACAACGTACTACTAAGTTAACACTTTTGGGGGGTTTTGGTGGGTGAAAGGGCGATGTTTGGACGCTTGTGGGACTTACGCACGGGTGGTCAGAAACCGGGTTTTTTCACTAAAATAATTCGTTATAACCCGAAGAAACGGTAAAAAACCCGGTTTCGAGGAGTCAGAAATGCGTAAGTCCTAAATTAAACAATTTATAGCTTAAATGCTATCAGAATCGATGTTCAATTCGCGCAATTTTGCCGCTAAACGTTCGGCTCTTTGAACTGCTTGTTCGGCTCTTTGAGATTCCTGTTCAGCTCTCTGAAATTCCTGTTCAGCTTTTTGAGCTTCCTGTTCGGCTCTTTGAGCTTCTTGTTCAGCTCTCTGAAATTCCTGTTGGGCTCTTTGAACTGCTTGTTCTGCACGCTGGCGGTTTAATTCCCCCTGTTCCTCCAATTCCGCATAAGAAAGAAACCTTTGTCCATCGGGTCGATAAATTTCTAACCCATCTTCGCCCAACTCAAATCGTACTCCCAATCTCGGACTTATCCAGCCCTCCATCGGCTCAATTACTTCTAAGTTTCCTTCAATTCTTTGCCAACCACTCAACTCGTTGTTTTCGGGATCGTAAAGGTAATATTCATCGACTCCATAGCGATTGTAAAATGCAAGTTTTTTGTACATTTTTGCTTGTCTGTCGTTGTGAGAGCGAATCTCAAATGCGACTTGGGGAGCAATATTATCTTCTTGAAATTGCAGGTAGGAACGCCGCTCGCCCTTTGGTCTACCAAAGATTACCATCGTATCCGGTGCTTGAGAAATGTCTGGTCTACCTTGAACTGGATACCACAGTAAATCTGCTGCTATAAATACGTTCGGGTCATTTTTGAACAGCGATTCGCAACCTTCTTTGATTGTGACAATTAATTTGTATTGAATTGTGCTATCTGCCATTGGTTGACCGTCGCTGGATGGATAAATAATTGGTTCGGTTGTGACTTGCATTGTGGTTGTCTCCGAGAACTATCTAATATTAATTATACTATTTTTTGAACTATCAAGACTTCGGACAATTTCAGGACTTACGCATGGGGGCTAGAAACCGGGTTTCTACGAGTCTTGTGTTGGGTAACGAGAAATTACGCAAGAAACCCGGTTTCTGAAATCTGCGACCTGGGCTAGAAACCGGGTTTCTACGAGTCTTACATTTGGTAACGAGAAATATACGAAGAAACCCGGTTTCTGAGAAATCTGCGACCTGGGCTAGAAACCGGGTTTCTACGAGTCTTGCATTTGGTAACGAGAAATTACGCAAGAAACCCGGTTTCTGAAATCTTCGACGCGGGCTAGAAACCGGGTTTCTACGAGTCTTGCATTTGGTAACGAGAAATCACGCAAGAAACCCGGTTTCTGAAATCTGCGACCTGGGCGAGAAACCGGGTTTCTACGAGTTTTGGGTTGGGTGACGAGAAATCTACAAAGAAACCCGGTTTCTGAAATCTTCAACAAGACAGAAAAAACTCAACTATTTCTGCATAAGCTTGGGGGATATTAGTGGCTGCGTTCATAATTTTTTTATCCTTTTTTAGGCTCGCAGCTTGTCTAATTTTGCCAATTGTTTCTCGGCAAATTTGCGGACTTTTTCCTCGGGATCGTTGGCAAATCGATCGCGAATTATTTCTAATGTTTTTGGGCGCTCGGGATATTGCTTGACCATGATTTTAAGTGCTGTATGCCGGCGGGGGTGATTATCTCACCAGTCCTACTCCCATTCAAATTTTGTGTTTGGTTTCGCACCTCGACCCAACTTACTTTTCGCAATTTATTTACCGATTTCCTCATCGGCGGCCGCCCAAAAATAGTTACGTTTTTATATGTTTTTTTCGACTGGTTTGTGCTATACTCTAATAATGGGAGTGTGAGCAATTTTAAAATTTACGCACAGATTTCTATTATCTAATAATACCATGTCAACCGCAAAAAGTAAAGTAATTGACCCAAAAAAAAACCCAAATTTTTGAGATATCATTAAGAAAAGTAAAGCGTAAAATTGACACAGGAAACTAGCGACAATTATGACATACGATTACGACTTGTTTGTGATAGGTGCAGGCTCCGGCGGATTGGCGAGTTCCAAGCGCGCGGCATCCTACGGGGCGAAAGTGGCGATCGCGGAAAATGACTTAGTAGGCGGCACCTGCGTAATTCGCGGCTGCGTGCCAAAAAAACTCATGGTGTACGCCTCAACATTTTCGCACCTTTACGAAGATGCGGTGGGCTACGGTTGGAGTCCAGTAGAAAGCAGCTTTGATTGGGAAAAACTCATCACCAGCGTAGACGCAGAAGTGCGGCGGCTGAGCAAACTGCACATCAGCTTCCTCGAAAAAGCCGGAGTCGAATTAATCTCAGGATACGCCAAATTTATTGACCCCCACACCGTCGAAGTTGGTGACAGAAAAATCACCGCAGCCAAAATCTTAATTGCAGTCGGCGGAGAAGCGCAAAGAGTCCCAATTGTAGGCATCGAACACGCGATTACCTCTCGCGAAATATTCCTCCTAAAAGAGCAGCCAAAACGGTTGGCAATTTGGGGAGGAGGCTACATCGGCGTCGAATTTGCTTGCATTATGAACGGGTTGGGAAGCCAAGTAACTCAAATCATCCGCCGTGAATTAATTTTGAACGAATTTGACACAGAAATTCGCACCAACGTGCAAGAAGGAATGATTAAGCACGGAATAAACATTTTGACAGAAAGCTCGATCAACCACATTGAGAAAACCCCAGAAGGCTTAAAATTAACTCTGTCGGGAACATCCGAAGGAACGCTAATAGTAGACGCGCTGTTGTGCGCTACCGGGCGTCAGCCTAATTTAGAAAAATTGGGTTTAGAAAATGCGGGAGTAGAAACAGATAAAGGTGCGATCGCAGTTACCAAAGACAGCCGCACCAGTCAGCCGCACATTTTTGCAGTCGGAGATTGCACCAACCGCATCAATTTAACGCCAATTGCGATCGCCGAAGGACGCGCTTTTGCAGATACTGAATTTGGCAACAATCCGAGAGCAATCAGTTACGAAAATGTCCCGTCGGCGGTATTTTCCCAGCCGGAAGCAGGTACAGTCGGCTTAAACGAAGTGCAGGCTAGAGCAAAGTTTCCCGACTCAATTAAGTGCTACACAGCCAAGTTTCGACCCATGTTTCACGCTTTGACAGGTGCAGACGAGAAAACTTTTGTCAAGTTAATCGTTGAGACTAATACTGACAGAGTTTTGGGCGTGCACATGGTTGGGAAAGACGCGGGCGAGATTATTCAAGGAATGGCGATCGCGGTTAATATGGGAGCTACCAAGAAAGACTTCGACGCGACTATTGGCATTCACCCATCCACTGCTGAAGAGTTTGTGACTCTGCGGTAAAGCTAAAATCGGGATGCGGCAATCCGGAGGCGGCATTGCTCGAGCCGTGTCAATTTACTCGTTACTTTCCCTGGAGCGAACGTAACGCAGATAGGCGAGGAAGAGCCTCTATTTTTACTCGTTACTCGTTACTTTCGCTGCTGCGAAAGGAACCAGTTAAATCAAGACACGGCTATGCCCCTTGCTGTCAAGTTAAGACTGAAAGCCCTGATAAATAATGTGCGATCGACCGGCTTTACCTCATCCTACCGATTGGCGATCGACAATAAACCTAGCTTATTGGTAATCACCTGTTAAAACAAGAAGATTTAACGATCGCCAGCCACCAATTTTCAATGGTTTGAGGGTCTTCTTCACCACCTTGACAGATCTGCCGTGGAAGAGCAACCCCAATAGGCTAAACTTGTCTCTGATCACCCAATTGACTAGAAAGCAATGACTACTTCTGTGGATCGAGACCAGAGCGAGATTTCCAATACCGTCTCCTCAAGCCCACAAATTTTCTCTTTCGTGAAAATTATTGAGTATTTATCTCTAGCGGGTTTTATTGGTGCATGGAGCCTTACTAGAGTTTTTCCAGACAATCAACTTATCGTTATCTGGGCAGCGCTTTTTCTCTCTAGTTTTATTTTTCTCTTCCTCGCCAATAGACAATTGGCTAACAACTTTAGGAATCGTGCTAATGAGTTAGAGATCCGCAGAAAAGCGGAACTCTACAGTTATCTATTAAACCCGAATACTGCTGCGAATAACAATCAGATAACTCCCGTGAGAGAAAAGGCTTTACGATATTGCCAGGAGTTGATTGACGACTATAAAAACACCAGAGAGACTTCGAGAAATATTTACTACACTTTCCAATTGGCAACCGTTATTTTATCGGGAGTCACACCAATTTTAGTATTGGTAGACAAATTGGAACCAAGTCAAGCGTTTTTCAAGTGGCTGCCGGTAATTTGTCCCGCTGTCGCCTCGATAGTCGCCAGTATAGTTACCTCATTTCCTTTTCAGGAGAATTGGATTTCTGCTAACACAACTGTGGAATTGTTAGAAGCGGAACAGGAGAAATTTGTATTGGGAGTGAGTCCCGCTTATCGTTACGATGATGGAGCCGACGAAGCCCAACATCAACAAATGGCAAAAATGGCAATAGAAAACTTTATCACTCAGGTCAATGAGATTCATCTCAAGCAAATCCAAAAACCCGAGGAGACGCGGTCACAGGAGCAGAATACAGAGCCAGCTCAATCTACCGAGTCAAATTCGCCGCAGAGTTAATGAAGCTGACAATACCAGTAAGCAGGTAGGGTTAAGTGAGAGCTAACTGCTAGGCAAATCCTCCTCAGAAGCAGAAGAAGTCAATTCTATTTCTGAGGAAGGCATATCCATAAGCGAGTCGCCATCGAAATGCCAAGACTTGGTGCAGTGCAAGCAGATATCAATTTTGAATCTTACTGTGGAGCCAGCGATCTCCGATCCAAATAGCAGCACCATTAGTCAGTAATAGCAGCATTATCAATACCATAACTTTTGAAAACCTACACTATTCTTAGGTAAGAATTCCAACAATCAAGCTTGCTCCTGTTTGTGGGGTGACTGCCCCATATAGCAATCCTAAATCATTTGTGAATTTCTTACTCCTGAACCGCGGGTTCGGGGAGGGCTGGGGTGCGGTAAAAAATTTACGACTCCTGCAAGGATTGCTCTATAAATAATAGATTTTAAAATTCCCTTGTACTTTACCTATGGGTTTGACTCCCAAAGCTGTAATTTTTTTATTTCAATCGTTTTTAAGCCAAGTCTAGTTTCATCTTGACACCAATATTTGAGTTTTTTTTTCTGGATTTGGGGTAGTAGACTCTAACCACAAAGCTATTTTGAGCGAATTTTTTAGTTATTTTTTAACTCGATAGCTGCCGAAGCATCTTGTTTGTTACTATAGCGATCCTAAATCATTTGTGAATTTCTTACTCCCTCCCCGCGAGTTCGGGGAGGGTTGGGGTGGGGTAAAAAATTTACGACTCCTGCAAGAATTGCTATACAACGTCTTGGGACTTTTAATTTTGCTTTCATTCGATAGTGTACTTGCTTGTGTAATGTTTGATATTTGACTGATACTTGAGAGTTTTCTTCTACCTATGTCGCAATTTATTTGTAAGTCTTGAATTCACAGAATTCCTCACTTATTTTTTTTGATATTCCGGCGATTACGGCGGTGGCAATTAAGGAGGGGTCTACCAGTTGATTGTCGTATTTTTAATAGTGATGGCAGACAGCCATCATTATTAAGTGCTACAGTGTCCTGTTTCGGCCGATGTTTCACGCTTTGACAGGTGCAGATGACAAGACTTTTGTCAAGTTAGTGGTTGAAACTAATACTGACAGAGTTTTGGGCGTGCACATGGTTGGGAAAGACGCGGGCGAGATTACTCAAGGAATGGCGATCGCGGTTAATATGGGAGCTACCCAGAAAGACTTCGACGCGACTATTGGCATTCACCATCGACTGCTGAAGAGTTTGTGACTCTGCGGTAAAGCGGGCGAAGCAGCCAGGGGTTTAAACCCCTGCCTAACAGCCTAAAGTCGGTTAAAATTCAAATATTGGGCCATTTTCCAGAACAGGCAGGATGCCTGTTCCACAGAAAAATTAAATTTTATTGTGGGGTGGGCGTCCTGCCCGCCCGTAAAGGGATTAATGAGTAATTCAACCAAACAAAACAAAATTTTAGCCTTCTATCTCGGCCAGCAGCCTGACTCACAAGGTCGGGCGATCGAGGATATTTGGTCGTGGGATTACCAGAAGCTGGAATCCGTACACAATTACATTCAATGGCTGTTTCCGCTGAGAGAAAAGAGCCGCTTTAATTCCAGTGCTCCTACTTTAAATGATGAAGTGATTCAAGCTTTTAGAACAAGTGAAGAGTTGAGAAATCGCTTAGTCAAATCTCTAAAAGTCATGCTGGCCTTTTACGGGTTGGAATGCCGCCAAGGGGAAAACGCAGAAATTGTAATTGCAAAATCCGAGGAATATTTGTCAAGAAAAAGAGAGTGGATTGAACAATTTAATCACAACTACCTGCGGCTGACTAGGATTCTTACAAGTTTGACAAATTTGGGATTGAATAATTATGCCTTGGCTCTTTTCAGATGTTTGGATGATATCTATAATGAAAATCAAGAACGTATTGGTTTAAAAACTTATACATATTGGAAAAATGCTGTAAATAGTTAAATCGGTCGAAGCCAATCAGCGGGACAGTAACCGAACGCTACGAACACAATAAATAATGGATAAAGCAATTACAGAAAATCACGCTCAGTCGGGCAGAGAAATTTATCAAAGGATTTCCAACAACATTCAAAAAGTGGTGAAAGGGCAATCAGCAGCAATCAGGAAATTGCTGTCAGCCTTTGTGAGTGGCGGGCACGTCCTCCTAGAAGATTATCCCGGTACAGGTAAAACCACCCTAGCTAAAGCCCTAGCCTTATCTGTCGATGTCACCTTTAAACGCATTCAATTTACACCTGACCTTTTGCCATCCGATATCTTGGGCATATCCATGCTCGACCCCAATCAACGCACGTTCCATTTCCACGAAGGCCCAATTTTTGCTAATATTATCTTGGCTGACGAAATCAATCGGTCATCACCGCGAACCCAATCCGCCCTCCTAGAAGCAATGGCAGAATTTCAAGTCAGCATTGACGGAAATTTGCACAAACTTAAAGACCCTTTTTTTGTCATTGCTACTCAAAATCCAGTAGAATCTCGGGGCACTTATCCACTTCCTGAAGCCCAAATGGATCGCTTTGCAGTTCAATTTAGTCTAGGATACATTTCACCCGAAGAAGAAGTTAACCTGCTCGGAGACCAAATCCATCAACATCCTATTGATACACTTCAAACCTGCGTTAATTTAGAGGATTTAATTAGCTTAAAACAGCAGGTAAAGCAAGTTAGAATTAGTGAAGAATTGAAACGTTACCTCGTAGATATCGTAAATGCAACTCGCTGGGCCGAAGGCGTACAACTAGGGGCGAGTCCCAGAGCTTCCATAGCTTTAATGAAAGTTGCTCAAGCATTAGCTTTGTTCGATGGCTATGAGTTTGTTACGCCAGAACATATTCAAGAACAGGCGGTATCAGTCATCGCTCACCGCCTAGTAATGGAACCTCAAGCGCGTTTTTCTGGTAGAATGGCCCCAGGTGTTGTTGAAGAAATTATCAAATCTATTCCTGTACCAGCCTAAAAAATGAAACGTTTTTTCTACGCTGTTTTTCGCTTCTGTGCGCGTGTAAATCGCTCGCGAGAGAAGCGATTGACAAACAATGGGTTAGCAGTGCTTAGCTGCACGCTTTTAGCAGGAATTTTAGGATTAGATACTAATCAGACTGTGACTTATCAAATTTTTACTTTCCTGTTGTCAATTATAGGAATAGCTATAATTTTTAGTAAATTTTTTCGCTTCCGCTTCAATGCAGTACGGTTCATGCCAAAGTTTGCAACTGTTGGAGTCACTTTAAAATACCGTATTCTCATTGATAACAAAACTAGCGAGAGTCAAAATAACCTTAAATTGTGGGAAAATTTTGCCACCCCATACCCAAGCTTTCAAGAATTTGTAGGAACACCTGAACCAGGGGAAGAAAAGCGCACTTCATGGGATAAATACTTCGGCTATTATCGTTGGTTGTGGCTGATTTATAGAAAACAATGCGCCACGGCTAAGGTCGTAGAATTGCCTCCTCTTCCACCCAATAGCAAAACAGAAGTGGTAGGTGAAATTACGCCGTCCTGCAGAGGTGTTATTCGCCTGAGTGGTCTAACAGTTACTAGGTCAGATCCTTTTGGGATTTGGAATGCTTGTAAAACAATTTCCTTGCCCCAATCTATGTTAATTTTACCCAAACTATATCATTTACCACCCATTCAGCTTCCTGGCTCAAGAAGATATCAATCAGGTGGGGTAACATTAGCTTCATCCGTAGGAGATTCCGAGGAATTTAGGTCTCTGCGGGATTATCGACCGGGAGATTCGCTACGCAAAATTCACTGGAAAAGTTGGGCAAAAGCAGGTAAGCCAATTGTCAAAGAAGAACAGGATGAATTTTTTGTGAGGCACGCCCTAATTTTGGATACATTTCAAAATGTAAAATATAGTGAAATTTTAGAAGAGGCAATCTCAATTGCTGCTTCATTATCCTATGAAGCTCAGACTCAAGAATCCTTATTGGATTTGATGTTCGTCGTTCAAGAAGCTTATTGTTTTACCTTTGGCAGAGGGCTGAATTCTACTGAAAAAATGTTAGAAATTCTCGCCTCCGTCGGTGCCTGTCAGGATAAAGATTTTGACTCCCTCACCTCAGTTTTGATGGATAAAATCTCTCTGCTAAGCGGTTGTATTTGTATATTTTTGTGTTGGGACGAACCTAGAAAAAGATTAGTAAATTATCTGAGAAGTCGCGGTATCCATACCTTAGTCTTAATTTTAACAGAGCCAGACGCTCAATTAGATAGCTTAAATTTAGAACTCATTAAAGATGACTTAACAAGCAGCCATATTTTAAAGCTAGGTCACATACAAGAGGAGTTAATGAAACTATGAAAATGCCAGTTTTTCTTTTGGGTGTTAGTGTAATTTTTTGGGGCTGGCAGACGGGACTATGGTTTTTTGCGTTGCCAATTGCTCTGATTTTAGAGGCAGCTAACTGGTTGCCTTATCGGTGGGATTTTTCAGCTAGTGATTTTAGGCGCATTGCTAATTTCTGCCTGATTTTTTTGTGCTGTTTGCTGGTTTATCTCCTGGTCGCCAACCGTTCTATTTACTTGATATATAATTTGTTGCAGTGGCTTCCTGGTGTATTTTTTCCACTGGTAGCTGCTCAGGTATATTCTGTCCAGGAAAGTCTGGATATACGCCTAATGTTTTTGTGGCTAAACAAAGCCACCAAAAAAGCACCACTTAACCCCTTGATGGTGAATCTAAATTATCCATATTTTATCTGTTGTCTGCTATCCGCTAGTACGGCGAACAGTAGAGAGATATCTTTTTATGCTGGGATATTTGCCTTAACCGCTATTGCTTTGTGGTCTGTGAGACCGAAAAATTTTTCATCTATTCTCTGGCTTAGTCTGATGTTACTTGCTGGCAGTATAGGATTTATAGGACAGATGGGTCTGCACCAACTTCACCTAGCAGTAGAGGAGCAAGCAATCTCATGGCTTAGTAATGGGAATTCTCAAGAAACAGATTTTTTGAAAAAACAAACGAACATCGGGTCAGTGGGATTATTAAAACAGTCAAATGAAATTATTTTTAGAGTTGCTCCTGAAGCTAAACAGACTCCTCCCCGACTGCTAAGAGAAGCCACTTATAATCGCTACAACTCTTCACTTTGGCTTGCCTTAAATCCTAACTTTGTTCCCGTACAACCAAAGATTAATGGCACAACTTGGGATTTAGGCGACCAACTACCGAATCCATCAACGATTACTATTTCGGCTACACTCCAAGGCAACCAAGGTTTATTAAAGCTGCCAGATGGAACTTTTAAAATTGACGCATTGCCTGTCAGTCAGATGGAAAAAAATAAATATGGCACAATTAAAGTGGTGGGAAAAGTTGATATGCTGGCTTATCGAAGCTACTTTAATAATAATTTTTCTGTAGATAGCCCGCCTACAGCAGACGACCTGCAAATACCCAAATCAGAAATGGCGGCACTGAATAAAATCCTCAGTCAAATGGATACTCAAGGAAAGTCGCCACCAGAAATTTTAGATAAAATAGAGTCGTTTTTCCAAAAAAAATTCGTTTATTCACTGAAGCTTAGGGGCAAAGATAATGATGCTACGCCTCTATCAACATTTTTACTGCACACTCGCTCTGGACATTGTGAATATTTTGCTACCGCTGCGACACTTCTCCTAAGAAAACTCGGTATTCCAGCCCGTTATGCTGTTGGATATTCTGTGCACGAATTTAGTTCTTTGGAGAACCAATATATTGTAAGAAGTCGCCATGCTCATGCCTGGACTTTGGCTTATATCGCGGGAAAATGGCAAGCTTTTGATCCTACGCCTTCTGATTGGGAAAGCATGGAGGATGCTGCGGCTCCCCCAGGGGCATTTATCTCTGATTTATGGTCGCTATTGAGCTACAAAATTGTGCTAGGGTTGCGATATTTATCAGGTAGCAATGGATTGAAGTATGGGGGACTCATCCTGCTGGCAGCCTTAATATTTTTTCGGAGTCGTAATTCTAATTTTAAGAAAGCTGTACGCATTTTATCTAACAAACAAAGATGGCTAAAGGCTATTTATAACAAAGATTCGTTGAGTAAGAAATCGGAATTTTATTTGATCGAGCAGGCGTTAAATGAGTCGGGATTGATTCGCCCTCCTTCCGAGTCTTTTAAAAATTGGATCGAGAGGTTAAAAAAAGAAAAACCGGAATTATATTGTCTTGAAGAGTTAGCATTGTTGATTGAGATTCATTATTGCGATCGCTTCGATCCAAAAGGAATTCAAGACGCACAAAAAGCTGAATTTAAATTGGCAATTCAATCCTCGATCGAGCAATATCGCAGGCAGGCGATCGCCTCAAACTCTCAGGTTAATAAAAGCGGTAAGTCTACTATAGCTTTTCTCAGGTAGATGATGTACAGATTTAGATTTTAAATTGGGGGATTAAGTCACAATTGCTTTATGCCTACTTAAGAGAACAGCCTTATCACGGTACTTATACAATTAATCTACCCTGCGACCAAGGCATTGGTGGAACAGCAAGAGTGGAAACTAGCTCATAATCCACTTGTGTGTACGCGGTAGCCTTAAAAAGGGGGACGAAAGAGAAGATTCTTGTCCCCCCGCAACGATTCGGGGAGCGCCGGGGCGATCGGGTCTTAATCGCTAGACAGAAGACTCGCACTACATTTGAGGTTAAGTTGACACCAATGGGCATTGTCATGTCCCTACCCGCTGAGCAAATTTTTACTGGTTTTACTTGTTACTAGGCGCTTAGCGAAAGTAACGCTTCTGGGGCGAGTCAGAGCGTCCATTTTCTCAACCAAGGCTCGGACTCTGGATTTGGGTTCCGAGGCTTTACACCTGGGAACCCGTTAATTACAGGAAAAATCAGGACACGGCAGTGCCGTTTCCCTACCTGCCGCCCCGTCGAAAAAAAATTTTAAATCCTTTGAACCTTTTTTGCGATCGTCCTGTCTAAACACTTCAGATAACGAACTGGTGAGGGAGACTTCACAGGTGTTAGCTGTGTCAGCCAATGTTTTAACCGATAACTGTTCCGACTCGGACTTAGTTGCTGAGTGTCTAAAGGGCGATCGCACTTGCTTTCGCTACCTTTACAAACGCTACCAACACAAAGTCAGGTCAACCCTTTACCAACTCTGCGGCCCGTCGCTTCTTGACGATTTAGCGCAAGAAGTATTCCTGCGAGTCTGGAAAGGATTGCCCAAACTCAAGCACCAGGAAAACTTTTCTACTTGGCTTTATCGAATCACTTGGAATGTGGCTTCCGATCAAAGACAAGCATTTGCTAAACAGCATTCTTTTGACTCCCAACTCAAAAATCAAGAAGTAATGGGACGGGTTATTCTCAAAGATAACACATCGGACTTGATGCAGTTGCACTATCAAGATTTAGTGCAGCGGGGACTGGAGCAATTGAGCTTTGAACACCGCAGCGTTTTGGTGCTGCACGACTTAGAAGACATCCCGCAAAAAGAAGTAGCCCAAATTTTGGGACTGCCGGCAGGGACTGTCAAATCTCGCGTGTTTTATGCCCGAAACTCTCTGCGGCAATTTTTGCAAAAACAAGGGGTGGACGAGCTGTGAAGGACAGAATTAGCGACAAAAAGTTAGTCAATTTCTTGAAGCAATATCGCCCAAACGTTCCGGAATCTGCGCCCGATTTTGAGCAAGAACTTTTAGCAGCAATAGACAGGAATGATGCGGCTGCAAGAGAGTTCAATTATCTAGGAGATCCGCCATTTACCAGGTCTAGTAAAAGGTCAGGAATCGTCGGTTTTCCCAAGTGGGCTTTTCCTTCTGCGATCGCTGCTGGGCTGCTAGTTTTTTGGTCGGGGTATCCTGTGCTAGTTCCCGGACAATTTCACGCGGATGACGCGGCGCACCTAGAAGAATTTCTCGTAAATAATTGGGAGGGTGTATTGAACGATTCTCCTGGGGAAAATTCGCTCGGTCGCCCGCAAACAGACTGGTTGACTTTCAGCTATGCTGGTGACACCGAACCGGCAACAAATAACTAATCTTTAAGAGGTAATTTTCATGTCTATTCGCCGCCTTTGGGCCGTAGCTTTTTTAATGTTGACCCTCGGCAGTGCAACCGCAGCAACAGCCGTTTCCAACCCCGTAGAACCGCAGACAATTGCCCAAAACCAGCGTCCCAATCGACCAGGTGGCAAGGAAGGTAGGATGTTCGACCGACTCAATTTAAGCGCCGACCAAAAGCAGAAAATGCAGGCAGTTCGCGATCGCTACAAAGACCAAGTTTCCCAGCGGATGCAAGCAATCCGCCAAGCCCGAGAAGAATTGGAAACGATGATGTCGGGTACGACGGCAACTGCCAGCCAAATTCGCGACAAACACCGCCAAATGATGGGATTGAGGCAGCAGTTGGAAGAGGTGCAATTTGAAACTACATTAGCAATGCGAGACGTGCTGACGCCCGAACAGCGCAGCCAATTATCTCAACAGATGCAGCAGCGCAGGGAAGCTGCTAAAACCCGGAGGCAAAACGCTCCAAAACCGCAGTAATATACGATTGCTTTTGAGTTAATCCTCGGGTGCCCAAAAAGCACCTGACGATTAACTTTCATATAACTTACCAGAAAGAATTGGTTTAAAGCCCCAAGCCTTGTAGGGAGAAATTAAAAGAAGACTATTCATTACCAGAAATAATTGGTTTAAAGCCTCTCCGTTTTAGGGAGAAATTAAAAGCAGACGATTCATTACTCCAATCCTCTTCCTTCCAGGTAGAGGTTGCTGTCAACTGTCCCAGGTCAACTGTCCCAGGTCAACTGAATGAATCCAATCCTCTTCCCTCCAGGTAGAGGTCGCCCTCAACTGTCAACTGTCCCAGGTCAACTGAATGAAGCACAGTCTCAGAAACCGGGTTTCTTGTCGCAGTCAGATTCTAAAAGCGTAGATTTTTGGTCGAGAAACCCGGTTTCTTTGGTGCGAGTGCATCAGTGCAGTGTCAGCAGGTTGATATCAATAAACCTTTTTAAGTTAAAATAATTATTCGGTAAATCTCATCAAAATTTTTGGATGAATCTACAGAACGATTCTAGTTACATTTATTTACACGGATTTGCTTCAAGTCCCGATTCGCTAAAAGCTAAATATTTCCGCGATCGCTTTTCTTCCCTAGGAATTGAACTCAAAACTCCCGATCTCAATCACAAGGATTTTTCGCGCCTCACCCTCACCCGCCAGTTACACCAAATAGAAACAGAATTTCTGCTTCCCCAATCCTCCCAATCAGCAGAAAATGTAAAAAATCTAGGGGAAGTTACAATCATTGGGTCGAGTTTTGGCGGGCTGACTGCGGCTTGGTTGGCCCAGCGACAATTGTCAGTAAAGCAAATAGTTTTGTTAGCACCGGCTTTTCAATTTCTCTCCCACTGGCTGCCACAATTGGGACAGCAACAGTTGGAAAAGTGGCAGTCTGAGAAATATTTGCCCGTTTACCACTACGGCGAACAGCGCTATCTGCCGCTGAATTATCAGTTTGTGGCAGATATGGCTCAATACCCTGAAGAAAAATTAATACGCTCAGTCCCTACATTAATTGTTCACGGCAAGCATGATACAATAATACCGATTCAAGCTAGCAGAAATTTTGCCGCTGACCGTCCCTGGGCGCAATTAATCGAATTAGAAGACGATCATTCTTTGGGAAATGTCCTAGCGGAAATTTGGGAAGCGATTCAAAAGTTTTGCCAATTCAACAAATAAAATTTGACCGCGCCCAAAAATGGATACCGTGTCCGGTACTCCTGTCGTGGAAAGCAAAAATTTTAGACGAAGGTTCAACCTCCCAGATTCAAAGCTGCGAGTAAATCTAAAATCTAAAATCTAAAATCGACTGACCAACTTGCAAGTCTCAACAATCAAATGACTGAACAAGATAAATCGACTCGCACCTTAGCCGTTGATATTGGCGGAAGTGGCATCAAAGTTATGGTTTTGGACGCTGAAGGTCAACCCCAAACGGAACGCAGCCGTTTAGAAACGCCTCAACCGCCGAAGCCGGAACCCGTATTAGAGACGATCGCCTCTTTAGCAAGCGGACAAGGCGAATTTGACCGAGTATCCGTCGGTTTTCCCGGTGTCGTCTGTCGCGGGATCACCAAAACCGCAGTCAATTTAGATCCGTCTTGGATAGATTTTGACCTAGCAACTACCCTCAAAGATCGCTTGGGAAAACCTGTGCGAGTGGCTAACGATGCCGATATTCAAGGATTGGGAGCAATTGCTGGGACGGGGGTAGAATTAGTCATTACCCTCGGCACCGGTTTCGGTTCTGCCTTGTTTGTCGATGGTATCTTGGTGCCAAATCTAGAATTAGGACATCACCCGTTTCGCAAAGGGGAAACTTACGAACAGCAATTAGGGCGTTTGGCATTAGATACCGTAGGTGCCAAAAGGTGGAACCGCCGTCTGGAAAAAGCGATCGCCTCTCTGCAAAATCTCTTTAACTGCGATCGCCTTTACATCGGCGGCGGCAATACTAAAAAGATTGTTTTTGAGTTACCGCCCCAGGTTAAAATAGTACCGAATGTCAGCGGTTTGTTGGGCGGGATTGCTTTGTGGCGCGATTAAATAAACTTTGTCGCTAAATTGCCCGTAAATATCAAAGAAACCGGGTTTGTGGCCAGAATTAAAGGCACTAATCCACTATTTTCTCCAAAAACCCGGTTTCTGCGTCCCCGACAGTTGATTTGGTTTTTGGCCGGTGCGGTAGAGGAGCCCTCGAAGAGGATCGCCATTTAAAACAATTATTCGCCGGTCATCGGATCGCGGTAGCGTTTGGGTTCATCCTTGCGAAACAGATTCGCCAAACCGAGGATGCCCAACAAACCCAAAGCACCCCAATGATTGTTATCACTCTTGCTTTCCTGAAACGGAGTTCTGTCTAAAATAACTCGATTAGAATCAGTATTGTTCTGTGCCGGAGCGGAATTAGTTTGAGCCGAGGCAGGCATAGCTGAAGGGAGAACACCCAAACTCAAAGCGATGAGGGTAGCGGCGGCATTTTTAGATAGATTGGAAGGCTTGACTTTCATACTTGGTTTCCAAATATCAGCAGTTACTCTATCAAAAATAATCAATTTGCCGCTGCCCCCGCATCAATCGTTCGACAGAAACTCAATTCCCTCTCTCCTCTTGCTTTCGAGATAGAAAAGGCTCTATCCTAAGTTGAGACGCCTTTGATACAGTAAAAGTAAGTCGGATGCGGCAGACATTTCAGCAGCGAGGTAAAAAAAGAAAATTTTTGCATTCGTAATTGTTCTAGACTTCTGCCTTCTGCCTTGCTTTGTAAGCTCACAACAATCTAAAATCAAAAGTTTAAGATCGTACCATGCTTCCCTTTATCCGAAAAGACTTAGCCGAACTTACCGCATACACTCCCCATCCGGGCGGCGCCTCAGGAGAATCAGCGCAGTCGGAAAGTGTACTCGATCGCCTAGACACCAACGAATGCCCTTATGATTTGCCAGAGGAATTAAAACAAAAGCTAGCTTGGACTTACCAGCAGCTAATTGAGACAAATCGCTATCCCGACGGAGGCCACGCAGCACTCAAAGAAGCGATCGCCCAATACGTCAACGAAGGGTTAAACGTCCCCCCCCTTAACAAGGGGGAGCTCCTAAACGTCCCCCCCCTTAACAAGGGGGAGCTCCTAAACGTCCCCCCCCTTAACAAGGGGGGGCTAGGGGGGGGTACACAGCCAAAAACCGCCATTACAGCCGACAATATCTCTGTCGGGAACGGTTCCGACGAACTAATTCGATCGCTCTTAATAGCTACTTGCTTGGGCGGCGCGGGCTCGATACTCGTCGCCAATCCCACATTTTCAATGTACGGAATTACCGCCCAAACCCTCGGGATTCCCGTTGTCAGCGTTCCGCGCCAAGAGGAGAATTTTGAAATTGACATCAATGCAGCAAAAAGAGCGATCTCCCAAACACAAAATCCCCCCGTGCGCATCGTCTTTGTCGTCCATCCCAATTCCCCCACAGCCAATGCTTTAACAACAGATGAAAGAGAATGGTTGCAAAGTTTGCCCGAAGATATTTTAGTGGTAATTGACGAAGCTTATTTTGAATTCAGCCAAAATACCTTAGCAGACAGATTGCACCAGCACCCGAATTGGATAATTTTGCGGACATTTTCCAAAGCATTTCGACTAGCGTCAATGAGAGTCGGATATGCGATCGCCCATCCCGAACTAACAGCCACCTTAGAAAAAATTCGCCTCCCCTACAACCTCCCCAGTTTCTCGCAAACAGCAGCCGAGTTTGCCCTGGCGCAGCGGCAGTTATTGCTAGCAGTAATTCCCGAAATTATATCAGAAAGAGGCAAATTAATTGCAGCGCTAACTCAGCATCAAAAATTGCAAGTTTGGCCGAGTGCGGCTAACTTCGTTTACCTGCGAGTGAAAGCCGCTGAGGGCGAATCGGCAGAACAAAAACACCAACAAATCATGCAGCAGCTAAAAGCTCAAGGTACTTTGATTCGCCACACAGGCGGAGGTTTGCGAATTACCGTGGGCACTCCCGAGGAAAATCAGCGCACAGTCGATCGAATTGCTGCGATTGTGACTTGACAAAAACCCTTAAAAATGGTATTAATCCAAGCAAATTACCCGGCCATTTTTAATTATCAATCTGTCGGCCCGCGCGAATGGTTTGCGGAAATACGCCGACTAAAAGTGCCAAAACTTCATCAGGAATTTGTGCCACCGTTTCCCAATCAAAATATTGTTCAAACTGAGTTAAAATCATTTGTGCCCGTTCCAAAGCTACAGGCTTTGCCGTTAACTGTTCCGTTAACCGCACCCAATGCCGCCGAATTCCAAAAGCTTTCTGTCTTGCTTCGGGAGATAGAGGGTAAACCAAACAAAAATCGCCCACGGGAATCGCCTGCTGCGAGTCAACATCAAAAGCACCCCCAACGGCAGCCCCAGGCCCGGCAAACTCCGCGTGGAAGCGTTTAATCAAAATTAGACCGTTCCGGCGACGGCTATCTACCATCAACAGCTTGCCGCTGTTGATTTCTGCGAGAATGTCAGGTGAGTGGGGGTGTTCTGTCAAATCTGTGCCAAGGTTTCGATGTCGCAAGTCCGGGTCAGCAGAAAGGCCGGCGCGGACAATACCGCTAGAGTTAAAATCAGAGGTGGATAAACTATCAAATCTGCGATACTCCAGCGAGCGATCGAGATTATTCATTTAAACTTATAAATTAATACTGTCACAAGGTGGTAGCTTGAGCGCGATCGAATATCAAATGCAGGTAGAACAAGCAGTAGACACCCTGAAAGCGGATCTCCCGACGCTTTTTGAGAAAGACATCTCCTACGACATCTACACAAAAGGTATCTATTTTCAAGACCCTGTTAACAAATTTAAAGGAAAAATCAACTATCGCATTATCTTTTGGACTCTGCGATTTCACGGACAGCTATTCTTTAGCGAGATTTACTTCGACCTGCACGACGTAGGTCAGACAGCCCCTGATGCTATTGTGGCAAATTGGACTGTTCGCGGGACACTGCGCGTACCCTGGAAAGCCCGGATATTCTTCAACGGCTATTCTACATACAAGCTGGATGAGGACGGTTTAATTTACCAACATATCGACACTTGGGACAGAAATCCCGGAGAGATTCTCCAGCAGTTTTTCCGCAAGGGCCCGGATGCGAACCAAGGATAAGCCAAAAGAGTCGATCGCGATCGACCATCTGGGTCAGCCACCAGAGTAACTTATAATGGCTAAAATAATCATCAGCCCTACGATTCATTTTCTGCTATTTGTAAACTGCTAAAATGATCGTCACCCCAGATTCATTTTCTGCGATTTGCACTCCTGAAAAACATCATGGCTGATATTGTCGAGACTGCCACTAATGCCGGCTCTTTCAAAACACTCGCGACTGTTATTGAAGCTGCCGGTTTGTTAGATTTATTGCAAAGTCCGGGCCCCTACACCGTCTTAGCACCAACTGACGAGGCATTTGCCAAAATTCCTACCAACACTATTGCCTCTTGGATGGAAGACATACCCAAACTCAAGAAAATTCTCACCTATCACATTCTGTTTGGCGAGGTACTAACTGAGAACTTGCTTGAGTTAAGTTCTGCTGAAACAGTGGAAGGTTCTGTGGTAGGAATTGATACTGCTGACGGCATTAAAATCAATGATGCTAAAGTCCTCACTTCAGATATTCTTGCCGACAACGGCGTTATCCATATCATTGATGCGGTGCTAATGCCTGCATTAGTGGCAGCACAATCAAACTAACGGTTTGATCGTTCGGACTTTAGTCCGCAATCAGAGGACTAAAGTCCGAACGAGCAAACCAATCTTAACAAACCAATCGGCGCCGTGCACCTTACGCTACAGTCTAAACTAATTATCGGAACCTAAAATCAATCCCGATCGCGCCGGCAGCATCAATTCTAAATGCCGAGTTTCCCCTTCACCTTTCCAAACAAACTCGCCTTTACCGAACAGCAATTTCTCGTGAGGAGATTTCAAATTAGCTGCCTCAAAGCTAATATGAGCTTCTTCTGTCGCGACATTAACAGCAACAACTATTTCCTCATCCCCCAAAATTCTGGCAAAAACGTAAACCGTTCCCTCAGCAAACAGAATTTGGTAGTCTCCGGTGCGAAGGGCCGCGTATTTGTGCCGCAAAGCAATCAACTGTTTGTGATAATCTAAAACATCAAGTTCCCAGTGAGCTTCTAAGGGAAAACCGCGGCGGGAATCGGGATCGAGAGCACCGGGCAAACCAACTTCATCGCCGTAGTAAATGCTGGGAGCTCCGGGAAAAGTTAACAGCAGCAAATTAGCGAGTTCGACGCTAGGTTTATCGCCTCCAGCAATTGAGATCAACCGGGCTGTATCGTGACTGGCCAACAAATTGAGTTGAGTTAGCTGTATCGGCCACGGGTAAAGTTCCAAGACCTGCTGAATTTTCTCGCCGTACTGTTTAGCAAAAAGCGCCGGATAGGGATGGTAAGAACGGCCTTCAAGTTGAGCTAAATCTACCCTGTCGCCCGCTGCAAAAGCAATTGTCGGCGCAGCAAAAAGATAATTCATTACCCCGTCAAATTGAGTGCCGTCGAGCCACTCTCTCGCATCTTCCCAAACTTCGCCGACAATGTAAGCTTCGGGATTAATTGCTTTGACTCGTTCTCGAAATTCCTGCCAAAATCCCGGGGTTTTAATTTCAAAAGGAACGTCCAGCCGCCAGCCGTCGATGCCGAATTTAATCCAGTATTCGGCGATTTCCATGATGTATTCTCGCACTTCAGGATTGTCGTGATTGAATTCCGGCAAGGCTCGATTGCCGTCCCAACCGGCATAATTAGCCGGAAAATTGCCGTCGTAGGCAGATAGCGGCCAGCCTTCTATTTTAAACCAATCCAGCCAAGGAGAACTGGGGCCGTTTTCGAGGATGTCGTGGAAGAAGAAAAAGCCGCGGCTGGCGTGGTTGAATACGCCGTCGAGGACGATTTTGATGTTGCGATCGTGGGCGGCGTCTAGCAGCTCTTTAAATGCTGGATTGCCGCCCAACATCGGATCGACTTGATAGTAGTCGTGGGTGTGGTAGCGGTGATTGCTTGCCGACTGAAATATCGGGGTGAAATAAATTGCGTTTATGCCTAAGTCTTGCAGGTAGTCTAGCTGTTCCATAACGCCCCACAAGTCGCCGCCTTTGTAGCCTTGGAGGGTGGGGATTTCGTGCCATTCTTCCCACATGAAGTTTTGCAGCAGGCGTTTGCGGGGCTGTTTGCTTTTGGCGAAGCGATCGGGGAATATTTGGTAGAATACGGCGTGTTTAACCCAGTCAGGCGTTTGAATTTGCATACACTTTTCCTAGCTTTTACGGCTTAGGCTACAGTAGCAGATGTTTCTAGGGAATCTAGCTTTTGGTAGAAAAATAGACACTTTGTCAAGTTTTGTCGATCGACCGATCGTAAAATTTTACACAAATTTCCTGTCAATCTCAGAAAATTGAAAACTGATTCTACCCTATAACTTTATCCAAACGACGGGCGGCGCGTCCTGACTGCTGTGGAGTTGGACACACGAGAGACAACAGGAACGCCAGCAGAAACAACGGGATCGAGCTCAAGCTCAACAACAGCGCTCTTGGGTGAAAAACAGAGCGCTAGCGGACGAAAGGTGCCCGAACCCAACTCGAACAAGAACAACAGCGCCAGGAGCCTGGATGGAGAAATGGGCCGAACCGGGAATTCACCCAGAAAACTTGTAATGTACAGCCAAAACCCCGAACCTTATTCTTTTGTTAAACTGCCCTTATTTACTGATGGGTATTTTAACCCACAACTCCCAATTTTTTCAAGATCCATTATTTATTGATGAGTATTTTCACTTACAGCTCAAAACTCCTAACTCCTGTCGCGCAGGCACTCCAACTCTGATAAACCGGGTTTTTCAACTGTTATTCCGGGTTTGAACGAAGTATTTGGATTAAACAACTCGGTTTTTGCGTCAGCGACTGAACTCATGACTCAAAACTTCCTCGCTCCCCCCCTTGTCAAGAAGCCCTCACCATCCGACACTGTACTTGGAGAGTTAATCGACCCTAGGGAGAAAGTTCCTTGAAAAAAGTCTTAGCCATCATCCTCGGTGGCGGTGTAGGCACCCGCCTTTACCCCCTAACCAAACTGCGAGCCAAACCCGCAGTTCCCCTTGCAGGCAAATATCGCCTCATCGATATTCCTGTCAGCAACTGCATCAACTCCGAAATAGTCAAAATCTACGTCCTCACCCAATTCAACTCGGCATCCCTCAACCGTCACATCTCTCGCACCTACCAGTTTTCCGGCTTCACCGAGGGATTTGTCGAGGTGCTCGCCGCCCAGCAAACTCAGGAAAACCCCAACTGGTTTCAAGGGACAGCCGACGCTGTTCGCCAATATCTCTCGCTGCTAGAACAGTGGGACGTTGACGAATACTTGATTCTCTCAGGCGACCACCTCTACCGCATGGACTACCAGAAGTTTGTGGATAGACACCGCGAAACCAACGCCGATATCACGCTCTCGGTTTTGCCAATGGACGAGAAGCGCGCCTCGGATTTTGGTTTGATGAAAATCGACGACAACGGCCGCATTGTTTCTTTCAGCGAAAAGCCAAAAGGCGATGCGCTCAAACAAATGCAGGTGGATACTACTAAACTGGGACTGACAGCGCAGCAGGCTCAGGAAAGTCCTTACATTGCTTCGATGGGGATTTACGTCTTCAAAAAAGAAGTTCTGATTAAACTCCTTAAAGAATCTCCAAACCAAACTGATTTTGGTAAAGAGATTATTCCGGCTTCTTCAAAAGACCACAACGTTCAAGCTTATTTGTTTGACGATTACTGGGAAGATATCGGAACCATTGAGGCTTTTTACGATGCTAACATGGCCCTGACAAAACAGCCTAAGCCGCCTTTCAGTTTCTACGATGAAAATGCGCCGATTTACACTCGCCCGCGTTTCTTGCCGCCGACTAAGCTTTTAGATACTACGGTCACTGAATCGATTATTGCTGAAGGCTGCATTCTCAAACAGTGCCGGATCGACCATTCTGTGTTGGGAGTTCGATCGCGCATTGAAGCTGGATGTACGATTCAAGATACCCTGGTCATGGGTGCTGACTTCTACGAACCCGACGCCGAACGGCATTCGAGTTTGGACAGCGGCGGCGTCGCCCTCGGTATCGGTGCAGATACTACAATTCGCCGCGCAATTGTGGATAAAAATGCCCGCATCGGCCGCAACGTTCAAATAATTAATAAAGACCGAGTGGAAGAAGCCAACCGCGAAAACCAAGGTTTTTATATCCGCAGCGGCATTGTTGTAGTCCTGAAAAATGCCACGATTCCTGATGGAACTATCATTTAGTTATTAGTCATTAGTCATTAGTCGTCAGTCATTAGTTTTTTTCAGTTAAAATCTGTTATCTGCCAGCCAGTGACTGATGATAAATAAATAAATTAGTGACAGATCGCCAATGACCGATGACTGATGACTGATGACTGATGACAAAATTATTATTTTTTAGTTCAATGTTAATGGCAACCACTGATGCCCGGTTGTCGAAATACTTGGCTTTATTCAAACCCAGGCGCATTAATAAGGGACAGTCTCTGTTTCGGTCTGCTGTGATACAGATATGTTCGATCGCCTGCGTCGGACGGATAGCTTCTGATTCTTGTATTTGCGATCGTAGCACGACTGACAAATGCGCTGCCCGTTTCTGAGCACAACACAACTCTCGGAACTATCTTTCCAATCGTCGCAGCAGCCGCAAGGCCAACTCAGCATATAATTCATAATATTAGCACCCTCGTAGCGTTAAAAGCTGATTGATATACTATCCTATCTTAATTTTTCAAAAAGTGTGTGTTCTAGTTAACAGACAGCGGAGAGATTATGTTATATACCTTTGACTTAAATGTATGCAGAGGCTGTAAAAATAAGATTGTACAGAACCGCTCTGGGGGGAGGAAAAAATATGTCAAAAGATTGTGGAATTACGGCGCGCTTGAGGGTATAATAGGGTCGAAAGTGACGCAGCAGATTCGACCGGAATTGCTGATGAGAACCTGTTAGGATTTGCGCAGGATGAAAAGCTAGAGAAAGAAAAGTTCGATCGCGAACCGGCACCGCAAAAAAAGAGCAAAAAAAGATCGATCGTCAGTGCGAGTCAACCCGACGGGCGATCGCGCCCACAACCGCAGCAGCTTTCTCCGGCGGGCCTCAACTCTCACGTGCTCTCGCCACCACGCCAAAATCCCGAAGCAGCCAACACCTCAAAATCTCCAACAGCAGCGGGGTGCGGAAATTGCGATGTCCCGCAAGCAACAACCGAACTCGATCGAGTCCAAAACTTTGATAACCTATAATTTGAAGAAGGAAGAAGGAAGAAAGAAGATGGAAGTCGGAAAAAGTCCGATGGAAGTCGGAAGAGGTGCAACGCGAGAACGTCCTCACCGTCGGGCGCGGTTGCTGTAATTCGCCATCCTGCTAATTTGGGATTTATTCTTTCTAACAACGAACAACTAACAATTAACAACTAACAACTAACAACTAATAAAGAGAGGATTACTTAATGGCTGCAACAGATTTTAAAGACTATTACGCTATTTTGGGACTCAACAAAACCGCCAGCTCTGACGAAATTAAAAAAACATTTCGCAAACTAGCCCGGAAATATCACCCGGACATGAACCCGGGGAACAAAGAAGCCGAAGCTCGTTTTAAAGAAGTAAACGAAGCTTACGAAGTGCTTTCAGACCCAGAAAAACGCAAAAAATACGATCAATACGGTCAATACTGGAAGCAAGCGGCTACAACTGGCGGCGGATGGCCCGGTGGCGCGGGTACGACTGTAGACTTTGGCGGCGTTGAATTCAGCCAGTACGGCAGTTTTGACGAATTTATTAATGCCTTGCTCGGCCGCGCAGCCGGCAGCAGTGCCGGTAGCAGCCGCAGCAGCAAGTGGAATTACAGCAGCCAGCGCACCAGCACCGGCGGGCCTGCGGGTTTTGGCGGATTTGAAGATTTCGCTGGCTACGATAACCGCAGCGGCGGAGGCACTCGCGACACTGAGGTGACAATTTCCCTGACTCTGGGGGAAGCATTTCGCGGCACTTCCAAGCGAGTCGCTACTGGTGAAGTTTCGATTCCTGCGGGAGTGAAAACTGGCAGCAAAATTCGGGTGAAAGGCAAAGGTCAAGTTGACCCGTACACGAAGCAGCAGGGAGATTTGTACCTAAAATTAGAAGTTTTACCTCACCCTTTCTTCCAGTTTGAGGGAGAGAATTTGGTCTGCGAAGTGCCGATAACTCCCGATGAAGCGGTGTTGGGAGCTTCTATTGAAGTGCCGGCGCCTGAAGGTACGATCGTTGTAAAATTTCCGCCCGGGATGCGCTCGGGTCAGTCTTTGCGGTTGCGCGGGAAGGGATGGCCGAAACCGAAGAAAGAGGAACGCACTGATTTGTTGGTGAAAATTGCGATCGTCCCACCGAAAGAACTCACCGCCGAGGAACGCGAATGCTATGAGAAAATCAAGGCTAATCGCACTTTTAATCCCCGCAGCACTCTCAACCAGATGGCACTTTAATCTTAATTCCCAGAAGCAACTACTGGTGCGATCGATGCCAACAGCAGAAAAAGTGAGTGATGGGCGATCGCTAATCCAGCGGTTTAAGCCTAACGTCTTTAGTCCCGGACGCACACACCCGGTTTTTGCAGACAATATGGGGTTTAGCAGCGACCAATACACTCAAAAACCGGGTTGTGAATTCCCTGTACCTCTAGGACTTTTCGTCAAAGTTTTTTCCCCGAGACAAGTAGCTGGAAAAACTGCTGACATGAATGTTGTTAGCAGTCCGAGTGTAGCGTTTTGAAAGTAATCGATGTTCGCCGTTCGCGTGTCATCGAGACGGGCAATTAGCATGAACTGCGAACTGCCAACAGCTTGACCCGAGACGGGCACCTTAAACCTAATTCGATCTTACTCATCGCTAGCTGTTAGCTGAGTGGGTTGGCGACCTTGCTTGATGTTAATGCTAATTTTTTTAGCTCCTTTCTTCTCCAAATCTTTGATGTAGCTGCTCGTATTATTAGAAGCTTCATCCTTGGTTTCGTAGGGACCAAAGTAATAGGTGCGCTTGGGCGAATCTGTGTCAACTTCCACCCACCACTCGCGACCTCTACTGCTGCCCATCGGTTGAGTCAGTATCCAGAAAGCAGCAATGTACATACCGAATAGATAAAGTCCGAACATAGTAGCTCCCCCCGAAGTTAAGTAGTTTTTACTGTTCTTAACTTAGCGGGACAAATAGCTCGATGGGATCGTCCTCAGTGCTGATTTAGCCCCCGTAATTGTTCAGAGTAAATGCTGGCTAGCATCAGCATTTTGGTGGAGAAGAGGCAGAGTTTTAATCGGCATCTACCAAAAAAATCCGCAAATCAAGAACTAGAATAAAACGATGCTTAATTTTATTGTTGAGGCTTGAGTTATAGCAGTGGACAGTTGACAGTGGACAGTTGACAGCTTGCCCCCCGAGCGAAGTCGAAGGGTTGACCTGTGACAGTTGCACAGTACGGGAATCAAACATTTATGCTTGACGGGTATCGGCTCTATTCATCAGGTTATTTATGTCCGCGCCCGATGTGGCGGTTGCTATAATTGAAAACTCAAACAGAACTGACGAACTCTTGACGCGCCGAAACCGGGTTGTTTAACCGATACTTCTCAGGATAGAGGGAGTATCTCAGTCAAAAAACCCGGTTTCGGCAGGCTGAACTATCAAAATTATTAAGCAGCGATACCCTCTGAGAATTCACTTTCGCAAATGGTGATCTCCGAAGGATGACACCGTTTGATGCGAATGCTAACTCTTTTGGCTCCCTCGCTTTCCAAGTCTTCGATGTAGCCTGGAGTATTGCTGGATGCTTCTTTCTCGGTGTCGAAGGGGCCAAAATAGTAGGTACAGTGGGGCAAATCTGTGACGATTTCTACCCACCATTTCTCCGGGCTGCGGCGGCCGGGCCCCGCAAACACGGACAAGACTCCGACGTAGAGACAAAATAAATAAAATCCAAGCATTTTTCCTCTTTAGGGGTTATTTATTTTCTAACAGGACTTGCGTCCTCGCGACTCTCATCTACCGGGTTCCCCAATCTTCGCATCGCCCTTTACCTGAGAATTTTGTCCCTAAAACCCGGTTTCTGCATCCAAGACAATCTAACTTTATCAAAACAATTTGTGCGATCGCATCGACCGGAGTGCTGATTTTGAGGCGAGAAGAGAATTGCACTGAATCAGCTATTTTGCATAGAAATTTAAGCTTGATGGCGGGCCTTGAATGCCAACCCCACAAGAGTTTAAGTACGCAGTAGCTGACAAGTTAAATGCGCGAAAGCTTAGTTCGGGAAATACGCCGGAATATAGAGAGACCTTAGGCTAGCAACCCCACAGCTTCAAAACTGTTGCTAAAATAGCAAAACCCGCCGGGGCGGGTTGTGTTGTTCAGCTATAAAATTCCTCAAACCAATCTGATTTGTCGGCCCACCTCAGCAGGCCCAGACTTAGCGCTTGCCTTTGGGGAACTGTTCGATGCCAGCCCAACCGTAAAAAACCAGCTCGTCGTTCTGAACTCGACAGCGGTCTACTCGCAGTTGAGTGCCTTCTAAGGCAAATTTGTCTAAGTCTAGCAAGTTATTTACGTGGGCAATTATAGCTTGACCCAAGTCTATTGCTTGCCCGTCACCGCCGTAAGTAACGCTGACAAATTGGATTTTGCGTCGGTCTTCTACTTGCAATTGAGCTGTAATATCTATTTTGACTGGTTCGCTGTCCTGGCCGATCGTAATTTCGGACTGAAGCCGAATAGATTTGTCGGCTCCGAAGCTGACTTCAGTGTTTTGAAAGTGCAGAGATTGGTCTTGGTAACTCAGCTTCTGGAGTTTTTCAACTACAAAAGGCGTATTGAATGAGGTGGTTAAATCCGATCGGCTTAATACTACTCGCATATTTGCCTGGGTAGGCTGCCGCAATTTTACTTGGCCTGCAAAAATCGCCCCAAAATCAATGGAGAGTGCTTGCAAGTAGAGTTCCATCACTTCTATGCGGAGGCCGTTGTACATCAACATACCTTTGCCAACGAAGTCGAAACCGTCGATGCTTCCCTGCAAGAGTTTGGCCACAGGTTCGACTCGGATGTTGGCTTCTGCCTTTTCAGAACGTTTGAATAAGGCTGCGATCGCAGCTCCTGCTACTTTGCTGACAAGGCGATCGCCACTTTGACCTTGAAAGGATCCGCTAAACAAAGCTGCTACCATTTATGCGTTTGCTCATCTACAGTCGCCATTATAACCTCTGATTAAGAAATGTTAAAATAGCTTGTGCTTATTCACTTTATAAGCACGTCTTGTTATTTTTGTCTGCCTTGAAAGTAACATTTTTGAAATTTAAGGGCTCAGGGGAGTGCCTTGGAGACAAGCTCGATCGAGAATTGCTCCATCCCAGACGGTTTGTTCGATGGCAGCACAGAGCAAATTAGCCCCCGTCAGGTTAGCGCCGCGCAGTACGGCTCCATTCAGGATAGCTTCTTCCAAGTCAGCGCCGGACAAATCTGCACCCGACAAATTGGCATGGCTAAAATCAGCAGAGTGCAAAATTGCCCGAGCCAAATTAGCGCCCCGCAAATCGGCGCCGCGAAAATCGACACCGCTCAAATCCAAATTGCCGATCGAGGCCCCTGTCAAAAAAGCACCCCCAAAACTTGCATCGCGCACCAAAGCGTTAGCAAAGGAAGCACCGCGCAAGTCAGCATTCCGAAAATCTGCGCCTCGCAAATCAGCGCCGCTCAAGTGGGCGCCGCAGAGGTTGGCTCGCAGTACCGCCCGCTGCAAGTTAGCACCGGCGAGATTAGCTGCTGTCAAGTTGGCTTGAGACAAGTCAGCACCCGCGAGTTCGGCTCCCGCTAAGTCTGCGCCAGATAAATCAATGCCGGCCAACATATGAATTTTGCCTTGGCGTATGGCTTCGAGGTCGTTAGTCATTAGTTTTTAGTCATTAGTCATTAGTCATTAGTCAGTTGGCAGTTGGCAGTTGTCAGTTGTCAGTTGTCAGTAAAGCAGTTGACAGAAAATTAGGTTGCCGAATTAGTCTGAATCCGTAGGGTGTGTCAGGGGAAAGGCTTAATCTGTGGTGCAACATTCAGTCCTGACGCACCATACAATAACTGTCAACTGTCCACTGTCCACTGTCCACTGTCCACTGTCAACTGTCAACTGTCAACTGAATTACCGAACTCATTTTATAATGCCGGAGATGCCGCGGTCGTTCGATCGCCCAACTCTTCCAACCAGATATTTGGCAGTTGACTGGGGCGGGTGGGTAACTCCATCAAACCCATGTCTGCGAGTCTGACGACATTCCCGAGAGTTTCCACCAAAGCCGGATCGAAGCGAGTACCGGACTGTTCCCGGCACTTTTCCAAAGCTTCTGTCAAACTCAAAGCCGGACGATCGCCCCGCGGTTGAGTCAAATCCTGAAAACAAGCGACTAAGCCCACAATCCGCGAAGCAACGGGTATCTCTTCGCCTCGCAAACCCTCGGGTCTGCCGCTGCCGTCCCAATTTTCGAGTTTGTGCTTGACAATTTCGGCAACAGGTGCTAGTTCTGGCATTGCTTGCAGGAGTTGGGAACCGATGAAACTGCGATCGCGCCAGAATGATAGAGTTGCTTGGTCAAATTTGTCGGAAGTGCGATCGAACACCTCATTCGGCGCCGAAACTAAGCCGACTCGAAACAGCAATCCCGCCAGCCGCAGCCTCCGCAACTGCAAAGCCGGCAAATCCAACAATTGACCCAAAGTTTCCGACAAAGCCGCCACCTGCAAAGACGCTGTGGGATTTGAGGTATCGCGTTCGTCCACGCGCTGGGCCATCCGCAGAAAAGCTTGGAGTTTGTTAGCGTTCAAATTGCGGCTGACGCGCAAAGCTTGACCTTCCAATTCCCACAAATCGCGGGTTTGGCGGTTAATTGCCACCATTTGCTGCTGAGAACTTTGCAGGTAAGTGACGATCCGCGATACGACGCCGCTAATGTCTGCCAGGGGCGGGCCTTTGGTGGCTAGAATTTGATGGTAAATTTCTAGCAAACTGTCGGCTAGGGAGGAATTATAATGTCGTGTTTGTTCTATAAAAATTTCTGCTGACGCCGACACTAATGATTGGTCAAACGACCACAAACCGTAGAATTTTCGCTCTGTATCGACTTCGGGCTTGCCCTCTGGCAGGTATTCCTCGGCCGTAAGTTCGCGGCAAAGCACCATTGCTTTGTATGTGGGGGCGAGGATGATTAAATTCCATTCTTCGATGATGGGGTCGATCGGATCGAGATTGATTAAAGATACATTTTCTAATTGACCGGTTTTGTGGGTTGCGAAACCGCTGTCGGCGACTGCACCGATGACGACGCGCCGAGAGGCATTAGCAATATCGAAGTAGCGATCGGCTTCTTGCAAATACCATTTTCCCTGCTGAAACGTCACCAATACTAGGGGTTTGAGTGCGAGATCGTCCCCGCTGCTGGTTTGCAAGATGTGGTCTTCTAGGGCGTGACACAGGGCTACTAGGGTGTTTTTGAAGTATACCCCGTAGCTAGAAGGCAGTTTTCCGTCGGGAAGTGTAGCTTGTAGTCTGGCGAGAGTTGATTCTGGATTCATTGCAAAAGGCGGTGCCGGCTCTTCATGTATTGTAGCGGGCGATCGAGCTTCTCGAAAATTATTTTGCCAAAAATCCGACTTTTTGATGGTTTGTGGTTCCACAACGCACAAAAACGGCGATGTAATGCCGATCGATCTGGCTCTTTCTATTTATGTCGATCTGAAGCACACCGACAGCGATTGCTTGCTCTTCAAAAAAAAACTTATTTGAATGCCGATGATTAATTTCGGCAACTTACCAGAAAGAATTGTTTTAAAGCCTGTCCCTTGTAGGGAGAAATTAAAATCCGACTATTCATTACTCCAATCCTCGGACTTCCAGGTAGAGGTCGCCCTCTTGCGGTCAACTGTCAACTGTCAACTTACTAAAAACCCTCTGTCTTTAGCTGAGTTTTTTTTGAGACGAGAAACCTGCCGAGAGGAAGACGCTAACTGACTTAGGTATTATCTACTATTTTTTTAACAATATTAGGTAGGAATTGAGAGCGTGCTCGAACAAAATCGGAGTTTAGGGGAACAGGCGATCGACAAAGTAGCAGAGATTGCTATTGCTAGCAGATTAGACGGCTCTGAAAGTTTTTCTGTCACAGTCAACACCGATCCCGGCCAGCTAGCCCAAGGAGAAGTAGAGGCTGTTGACGTTGAGGGCAAAGGATTGGTAATGCAGCAAGATTTGCGCGTGCAAGAATTGGAAATTCACGTCAAAGATATTGCGGTCAATCCCCTGAGCGCTATGTTTGGCAAAATTGAACTGAACGGGCCAGCCTTCGGTACGGCGCGGGCAGTTTTAACCGAAAGCGATATCAACCGCGCTTTTAATTCCGAATACATCAGCAGGAAACTGAACAACTTAAAAGTTAGTGTTGAGGGAAAACCGCTGACAATCGACGTTAAAACTGTTGATTGCAAATTGCTTTCATCCGGGAAAATCGCTTTAAATGCTGAGGTATTGGTGCGGGAAACTGCTGCAACTGAAAAAATTAATTTTACCGCCAAACCTCAGATCGCTGCGGGCGGTTGGGCAATTTCTCTTCAGGATGTCGAGTATCCCGAAAACAAGGAATTTTCGCCGGAGTTAACCGCAGCTTTGGCGGATAAAGCTGGTGAAATTTTAAACTTGCGAAATTTTGAACTTGAGGGAATGTCCCTGCGAATTCAGCAGCTAAATGTGGAAGCTGGTTTGCTGACTTTGCAAGCTGAAGCGAAAGTCGAACAATTTCCCAGTTAGGAGTTATTGGGGTGCGCCAGAAACTGAAAACCCCTTCAAATCGAGCAATTATAGCGGTTTTCAGCGAACTACAAATGCTCGGGTTCCGGACACGGCACTGCCGTGTCTAAAGCTGTATTTTATGGCTTTTAATGTGCCTCAGCAACAGAAAACCTGTTCAAGTCGAGGAATTATTGAAACTGACGCACCCTGCAAGTTTTAACTCCATCTAAAGTTAGAAAAAACTCGATCGCAATCCGCCATAAAATATCACCGGCGTTAGAGGCAGGCATGGGGACTTTATTTTTACTCTTAACAAGTAGTAGTAAAAAATCGGAAAAATTTTGTGAACACTGTAACTGCGTTTTTTAAAAGACTGCGTATCGGTCAATTTTTGACTGTATTTATGGCAGGTTTGCTGGTGTTTACCAGCACCGCTTGCAATGCCGGCGATGTTCGAGGTGCTCGGCCTGAGAATCCTCCCGTTCAAATGGGAGGAATGAATAACCCCCACAAGGCCGGTGGTGATGGATACACGAATTATCAAATGTCTACTGACCCTAAAGTCAATCAATCGCCTGCTAAAGCAGAAAAGAATCGGGCTGATTTGTCGATCGTGGGCGATCGCCTCCTGGCTGCGACTACCGGTGAAACTAATTCCTCAAAGCTGCTTTATCCGGGTTCTGCACCGATGGAAACTGACAAGTTCGACCCCGAACTCGGCGGAGATAAAGCTCTCTTAGAAGCGCCAGACGGACAGCCGGCTCAGGGTCAACCCGTATTCGATCGCGCCGATCCCAATGCCAATATTTTAGAAAGAGTAGGCGCCGCTGTTAAGGATGCTTCTGCTTTCCTGAAAGATAGCGCTGAAGATGCTAAGGAAAGCTCAGTTACTAAACTCAATCCGCTGCAAAAATAAGCAAGTGGGAGCAAAAATGATGTAGGGGCTGTCTGAAATTAGCCCCTACATAAATAATATAATTTATTGAAACTAGATAAACGCTTGTAGAACTGCTATCTACTCAACCAGATTTACGCTCTTTCTGCATTTTCGATAAAATCCCGATTAAGAGGTTTTAAATTTTAGGGAATTTATGGTGCGAATGCGGGAGAGTATTTAGCGTAAATTTTAATCAGGTTGGATAAATATAAAACAGATGGATTAAAAGGAACTATTTTGCTGTAAATAAAACTGACTGAATTCTTAATTGCGTGAACGACTTCTGCCACCAAATGTGCTAAACTCGACTATTTTGAGTAAATTATCTCAAAATTCCAAGGCAAGTTTCGTTACTCAACTTAAATTTTTGGGTCGTTCTGCATAGCCACGAAAAATCCTAAACACTTTTAGGCGTAAAGAAGCCTTGTAATGATGGATAAAATACCAGATAGCTCCCAGATGATGGGATAGTTTTTTATAAAATAACAGAGTTTTTATTAGAATAGCGAGAGATCCTAGGCATCAGGGTGTTATTGAATCTTTCTATAGCAGGAGAAGTTTTGCCCCTATCTCTCCCGCCAGATTGGTATCGCTGGCGAGGGAAAACTTTTTCAGAGATGACCCAAATATCTGTATAATACAGGGCATATTGCCTGTAAACTGCTGAGAGCGAATCCCACAAATCGGCTGGTTGCAAGAAAATAGGGATGTCTACAGCTTCATATAAAGCCAGTGCAGGCTTTGTTTGGGCTTAAAACGCAGTTTTTGTCCCGCTAAGCCAGTGATGATATTACACTGCGGGTTTTGAAGGAATAGGTAGAAACTCCTAATAAGACCCAGCAACAACTGGAAGCGATGTTGAAAGGGTCAATTATTCTTAGTTAACCGCTATCCCCGTGAAATCTTTGAAAAATACTTCTCGTAAATTGCGTCTCCGTACAGCCCTCGTCGTTCCCTTCGTTTTGCAAATTGTAGCGGCTGTTGGGTTAGTTGGTTATCTCTCCTTCCGCAATGGGCAAAAAGCCGTTGATGACTTGGCAACCCAACTCAGTAATCAGGTGAGTAGCCGCGTCAGTCAGCAGTTAAGTAACTACCTAGCAACACCCCAACAAGTGAATGGAATTAATGCACAGGCGATCGACCTAGGGATGCTAAACCCACAGGATTTCGATACAACCAGACGATTTTTTTGGCGGGAAATGAAGTTGTCGGAAAAGCTCAGTGACATTGTGTTCTGTAGCCAGCAAGGAGAGTGTGTCGCCCTTGAACGAGGAGACGATGGTTCTCTATATACAGAAAGGATAGAAGCACCCGATGTAACGCAGACCAAACGCTATTCCCTTGACCAAAGGGGCAATCTAAAAAAACTTTTGTCAACGGGAAACTGGAATCCCAGGGAAGATGGATGGTACAAAAATGCGGTAGCTGGGGGTAAACCAACCTGGAATCCCATCCATCAATGGGTGGATCGCCCTGACATCATTTCCGTTGTTTCTACCTACCCGGTGTATGACTCATCGAAGCGATTGAGGGGCGTACTGACTGTAGATTTCATTCTGTCCCAAATCAGTGATTTCCTGCGTAATTTACACATCAGTTCCTCTGGCAAAATTGTCATCATGGAACGGGATGGCATGATTATTGGCAGTTCCAGCACGGAGAAATCTTACAGAGAAGTCGATGGTAAAGCCCAACGCCTGAATATATTTCAAAGCCAAGAACCCCTGCTGCGGGAGTCGGCTCAACAGTTGCGCGATCGCTTTGGCACATTTGGTCAGATCAGCAGCCCCCAAATGCTTTCAATGAAAATTAACAATGAAAAAACGTTTGTGTCTGTCACACCTTGGCAAGATAAGTTGGGAATCAATTGGGTAGTCGTCCTGGTGATTCCAGAATCCGATTTTATGGGGCAGATCGAGGTTAATACCCGCAACACAATCTTACTGTGTTTAGCAGCACTAGCTTTGGCAATTGTACTCGGTGTCGTGACTGCCCGCTCGATTGCTCGTCCCGTTCTCCGACTGACTAAAGCTGCTGAAGAAATTGCTGCTGGGAACCTCGACAACCGAGTAGACACCACTGACTTTATTGAAATTCAAGAAATTCATACACTCGAACATTCCTTCAACAGCATGGCAGGCCAACTGAAGGAATCCTTTGAAACACTCGAAGATAAAGTTAAAGAACGCACGGCAGAACTAGCAACTGCCAACGAGGAAATCATTGTCCTCAACCAGAGACTCAAGGAAGAAAATCTTCGCATGGGTGCTGAATTGGATATCGTGCGTCAAATGCAGCAAATGATTCTGCCCAAGGCTGAGGAATTGAAAATTGAAGGACTCGATATTGCTGCATACATGGATGCTGCCGATGAAGTCGGAGGCGACTACTATGATGTCTTGAACACCGATGGCGTTGTCACTCTTGGCATCGGCGATGTCACGGGACATGGACTTGAAAGCGGCATCCTGATGCTGATGGCGCAAACGGCAGTCCGTACCCTCAAGGAAATCCGCGAAACTGATCCGGTTCGGTTTTTAGATGCGCTCAACCGCACCCTGTATAAAAACGTGCAGCGCATGAAATCTGAGAAAAGTCTCACCCTAGCAATTTTAAATTACTCCGAAGGATGGGTCAGCATCAGTGGTCAGCATGAAGAAACAATTATTGTGCGCCTTGGCGGAGAAATTGAGCGAGTAGACACGATGGATTTAGGCTTTCCCATTGCTCTTGACGATGACATTGCTGAGTTCATCAGTCAAATTTCAATAGAGCTACACCCAGGAGAGGGTATAGTGCTATATACCGATGGTATTCCCGAAGCAAAAGACATTAAGAAAAAACAGTATGGCGTTGAGCCGATGTGTGAAGTCATTAGCAAAAATTGGCATTTATCGGCTGGGGAAATCAAGCAAGCGGTGATTGACGATGTACGGCGTCATATAGGCCGTCAAAAAGTGTTTGATGATATTACGCTGTTGGTTTTGAAGCGGACGGAATTAGGCGTAGAAAAAAAGTCACAGCCTCAAGCAGCCGCATTGGTTTAGAGCGATCGCCCATACCTGGAAAAAACCAACTTATGACATTAAACTGGAAAATAATCGTCGGGGCGATCGCATTAACCGTCAAATTTACGAGGAGGTGGTACGATACCTCAAATGCAGCACCACGCAAGAGGCTAAATCTCCCGAGAACTTCCAAGCCATAGTCAAAGTCTAAATTTCTTTGAAACTAATCTATTAATCGTTGTTCAAGAGGATTTTTTTATTGTCATCTTTTCCATCATTATTGCCGTTTTTGCCTCCTCTAAGCCTGAGAATTAACCGGGAGAATGAATCCAAAAAACGGTTAAAATATTCGCTGTTGTTGGTTAATTGGTGGTTCTTTGACAATGGGAACGGGCATCTGGGCAATGCACTTTATAGGAATGCTGGCTTATTACCTGCCAGCATTGATCGCCTAAAATTTACCCATTGTCATTGTCTCTTGGCTTGCCGCAGTCATGGCATCTGGTATCGCCTTCTACAGCTTCCATCGAGGTTTTGCACACAGGTTCTTATTGTTAATCCCCGGTATTCTCATGGGATCTGGCATTGGAAGTATGCTTTATATTGGCATGGGGGCGATGCGAGTACCTGCCGAAAGGCACCATAATTACTCGATTGTGGCACTGTCTTTCTTAGTTGCCGTTATTTCCAAATCTATAAGGAAGTCAGATGTACGACTTGACGAGATTCACTTTAAGGGACATGGCCGAATGCGGGTTGGCTCTACGCCAGTTCGGCTTGGGGGTTGAAAGTATGGAAGAGGCGAGTAACAGAATTGTTAGGTATCTTTACGAAAATTTCTGTACTAAGCCAACTGGTGAGAAATCCTGCGCCCTCGTCCGTTTGTTAAAAACTCACCCTTATGAAGACTTAGAAGTCGAACTTGCCGAGTATGCCCGTAGTATCTTAGACCACTATCCCCCTTTGCCTGCCATGAAGTGCATGACTCTACTGGCAACGGTAGGAGAACAAACGGAATGGAACTCAAGACACAAATCCGTTGGACACAAGGCTATTCCACTGGCAAGCGAATCTGTAGTCGCTCAGATACCGATGATCTCACAACTCATCAGACAGCTCGGCTTAGATATAAAAACAGTTATCAACCCTGACCCGAATCTTTTGGTAGAAATCGAGCAGAGGAAATACAACGTCTTCTATGTACCTGAAGCGATTGGCAGTCCCTATATTCCCGCTCAGGACTCCTTTGTGATTCCCTTCCGAATCAAGTCTGTGTTGGGGTTTGGTGGTCTATTACCTTCAGGCAATATGTTTGCAATTATCATGTTCTTGAAAGTCGAGATTCCTATTAGCACGGTTCAGATGTTCAGCACTCTGGCGCTGAACGTAAAGACAGCACTGCTGCCCTTCGATCGAGGAGCAGTCTTCGCTCAAAAAAAAGATGAATCTGCTACAGCCTCTAAGCAAATATTCACAAGAAACACTGAGCAGGAGATAGCCCAGCTTAGATCCCAGGTAGCGACTTTGAGGCAGTTGCTTGATGTTTTTGACCAATCGATCTTGGTACAATCCGATCGACTCGAAGAAGCCATAGAGCAACTGGCAGACTCCGCGCAAAAGTTACATACCCTCAACGAGAGACTCAAGGAAGACAATCTCCGCATGGGTTCTGAATTGGATATCGTGCGTCAAATGCAGCAAATGATTCTGCCCAATGCTGAGGAATTGAAAATTGAAGGACTCGATATTGCTGCATACATGGAGGCTGCCGATGAAGTCGGAGGCGACTACTATGATGTCTTGAACACCGATGGCGTTGTCACTCTTGGCATCGGCGATGTCACGGGACATGGACTCGAAAGCGGTATCTTGATGCTGATGGCGCAAACGGCCGTTCGTACCCTCAAGGAAATCCGCGAAACTGATCCGGTTCGGTTCTTAGATGCGCTCAACCGCACCCTTTACAAAAACGTGCAGCGCATGAATTCCGAGAAAAGTCTTACCCTAGCGATTTTAAATTATTCCCAAGGACGGGTCAGCATTAGCGGTCAGCATGAAGAAACAATCATTGTGCGAAACGGTGGACAGGTAGAACGTATCGACACAATGGATTTAGGCTTCCCCATCGCCCTCGACGATGATATTGCTGATTTCATCAGTCACATTTCAATTGAACTACAGCCAGGAGATGGTATAGTGCTATATACCGATGGTATTCCCGAAGCAAAAGACATTAAGAAAAAACAGTATGGCGTTGAACCGATGTGTGAAGTCATTAGCCAAAACTGGCATTTATCGGCTGGGGAAATCAAGCAAGCGGTGATTGACGATGTACGGCGACATATCGGCACTCAAAACGTATTTGATGACATCACATTGTTGATTGTGAAGCGGACATAATTAGGCGTAGAAAAAAAGTCACAGCCTCAAGCAGCCGCATTGCTTTAGAGCGATCGCCCATACCTCGAAAAAATAAACTTATGACATTAAACTGGAAAGGGTCGTCGGGGCGATCGCGTTAACCGTCAAATTTACGAAGAGGTGGTGCGATATCTCAAACGCAGCCTCTCCACAGAGCCTGAATCTCAACAGAAATCCAAAGCTGTAGTCAATGTCTAAATTCCTATGATTAAATCGCTCGGTTGTTTTTCAAGAACAGCTAAGGTTAGGATGTCCAATTTATTCTAAATTATAAGATTTACCACATTTTTTCTATTTTTAATAAAACATCAGTATTTTTAGGCTTTTCACTTAGAAGCCAGTGCCTGCAGAATTTAAATCCAGGGCTAACAGCTTGCAGTCTGTTTGAAATGATATCTTGCATCAATGTCAATAAAGAGATCGATCGCTCATCCCGTCAGCGATCGATCCCTTTATTGACATTAGTGCTTTCGGTCAATTAAAACTACTCACTCAAAGCCTTTCTACATAGCGTAAGGGGCGCCAAGGCGCACCCTACCGCATAGATACGCAAGGGTAACTCCTATTCCTCTCAAAGCTTTTTTCGCTCTAAAACAGCTTGGTTCTATTTCTTTTTTGACTCAGAAACATCAGCAATCAAATCGTCTTTATCAACTTTCGGTACAAAATCAGGGCGTTCTTTGGATTCCCAACCGGGTGGGCGCTTGGAGTTGTACCAGGCGATCGAGCCGATCGTAGCTGCGGCAATAAAGCCAGCAACAAGAACTGCTATTGGAGCACTCAAGCTGACACTTGATTCCGGCACTGGCTGCTGCATCAGCAGATCGATCGTTACTCGCTTGATGGGTGCAACAAGAACTGCCATGGGAGCGGTCAAGCTGATATCTATCATTAGGCTAAATCCTTATCTACTCTACTTTTACATTATTTTAAGTGCTAAGGGCGTTTGGTTGATATATCTGAAGACAGAAAAAGTGACTGAATTGTCGTCATAATGGTTAGAGGTTGAAAATAGGAGAGCTGATTTTATGCCGTTGGGGACAATAGCATTGCTGTTGGCTGCTAGTTTCAGCCTGGGTGCTTTACCGCTAGCGGGATGGGCGGTGCGAGTCTTTACCCGCCGAGATTTGAGGGCGCTGGGTACGGGGAATGTTGGGGTGTCGGCAGCTTTCATTCATGGGGGGAAATTGGCGGGGATTGCTGCGGTGTTGGCGGAAATTGTCAGGGGAATTACTCCGGTTGTGGCGGGGCGATTTTGGTTTCCGGATGCACCGGAGATCGCGATCGCCCTGTTAATTCCCTTAGTCGCGGCCAGATATGCGATCGCCCGAGGTGGAGGCGTCACCAACGCGGTTTGGGGTCTTTTGGTATTTTCGCCGCCGGTGGCTGTATCATCGGGCATTTGGGGGCTGCTGGTGTGGGGTTTGGCACAGCGGTGGTGGGGTGAGGGCGATCGGGCGAGACTGTTTGCTTCCCGCTGCGGGTGTCTGTGCACGCCAATCTGGGTTTGGGTGTGGCGTCAATCTTTGTCGGAATTTTTAGCAGCAGCAGGATTGGGAGTTTTATTAGCTGCAATTAATCTCAGTCAGGGTGATGATATGGCTTTATCTAAATCGGAACAATTGTTTTCTCTCGATGATTCGTTGGATGCTGCAATCTGCGGCAATAAGGCTGCTAGGTTGTCTCAGCTAAAACGCGCTGGTTTTAATGTTCCTTCTGGCTGGATTTTGGCATCGAAGGAAGAGGGAAGTTCGGCAGCGGATTTTGTAGCGGATGTAACTGATGGAAGAAAGCAGAAAGAAGGCAGTTCGGCAGCGGATTATGTAACGGATGTAACGGATGGAAGAAAGCAGAAAGAAGGCAGTTCGGCAGCGGATTATGTAATGGATTTAACGGATGTTAAGAACAAGAAAATAGGCAGAGGAAATAAGGTAAAATCCGATCGCCTTTCAATCAGGAATTCTGTAATCCAAAACCTGAAAGCGAAAATTCCCAACCGCATAATTGTGCGCTCTTCTGCTGCGGGAGAAGATGGCGATACGAGTTCTGCCGCCGGACAATATCAAACTATTGGCCCTGTTTTCACTGAAGCAGAATTGCTCGACGGCATTAACCGCTGCCGCCAGTCTTATTGGACTTCCGAAGCTGTGGCTTACCGCCAGCAGCGACAACTCCCCGATACTCAAATGGCTGTTTTGATTCAGCCTTATATTGAGGGCAAAGTTGCGGGAGTTATGTTCAGCCGCAATCCTTTAGATGGCGGTTCCCAGATAATTATTGAAGCTTTGCCGGGAGGTGCGGAATCTGTTGTCGGCGGACAAGTTACTCCGGTGCATTTGGAAATTGATTTTAGTACGCCTGAAACTTTAGAACACAATTTAAGCGAACTTGAAAATAGTTCAATTATTGACCAACAAATTATAGCTGAATTGGTCAAACAAGCGCAAGCAATCGAAGCTTTTTTTCACGGCATCCCGCAGGATATTGAGTGGAGTTGGGACGGCGAAAAAGTTTGGATTTTGCAAAGCCGCCCGATTACAAATTTACAGCCGTTTTGGACGCGCACTATTGCAGCCGAAGTGATTCCCGGTGCAATTCGCCCGCTAACTTGGTCGATTAACCGGCCGCTGACTTGCGGGGTTTGGGGAGAGATTTTTCGGGTGGTTTTGGGCGATCGCGCTGCTAATCTAAACTTCAAGGAAACTGCAACTTTGCTGGGTTCCCACGCTTATTTTAACGCGACTTTGTTGGGCGAAATCTTTCGGATGATGGGATTGCCGGAGCAGGGTTTGGAGTTTTTGCTCAGAGGCCAGAAGATGGGTAAGCCGCCTTTGGCGAAGATTTTGCCTTCTTTGCCCGGTTTGTGGCGTCTGGTGCAGCGTGAGCGGGCGCTGAATGCAGATTTTGCGGGCGATCGTACTTCTATTTTCCTTCCCGCACTGCAAAGTCTTTTGAAGGAAGAAGGAAGTTCGGCAACGGATTATGTAGCGGATTTAACGGATGTCAAGAAGTTCGGCAACGAGCAATGTACGGGATTTAACGGATTGATGTTGAGGGAAGAGCGAGAGAAATATCAATATTTGTCGGAGTTGTTGGGGAGAGCTGAGCAAATTCAGGAGTGGCTCAAGCCGATTACTTACTACAATATTCTAGGGCCGATCGGGCTGGCAATTCGCAAAGCAATTTTTCGCGTTGACGATGATTGGCTTGTCAATGATACCGCTCCTGAAATCGCATCGGTGCGAGCTTTGCAGCAGTTGGCTCAAAAGTTGCGTCAAGCTGCTGTGGAGCAGTCTGACGAAACTGTTTCAGCGGCACAGTTAGCACAGATATTTGCTGAAAGTCCGGCTTTGCAATCAGAGTTTGACAACTGGCTCGATATTTACGGATATTTGAGCGAAGTGGGAACGGATATCGCTGTTCCTACTTGGCGAGAACAGCCGGAAACTTATCAAAAACTGCTGGTAACTATGGCTCAAAAACCTGCTGTTCCTAATTTAGCAGCAACTGGTAAATTAGGCTTGACTTTTGCTCAGAAGTGGCGCTTAAATAAATGTCAGCAGCGAGCTCTAGTTAAAAGCCAAATTAGCGAAATTTACGCGCGATTGTTGGCTCATCTCCGCTGGACTTTTTTGGAGATTGAAACTTGCGGATTGGAAATGCAAGTGTTTCAGGATAGCGGAGATATTTTTTATCTGGAATTTGAGGAGATTCAGCAGTGGATTCGCAGCGGTGCGAATGTTTGTTTTCAGGATACGATTAGGCTGAGGCGCGATCGCCTGTTGATGGATCGCGATCGCCCGATTCCCCCTGTAGTCTACGGCAATTTGCTGCCGAATTCTCGCAAAAGGTCGATCGACCCCGCAACATCCGCAACTGGTATCATGCAGGGAATTCCCGCCAGTGTCGGCTGCGTCGAAGGTTTTGTGAAAATTTGCCGCACTGTCACCACAGAATTAGGCGAAAATGCGATCGCCGTAGTACCCTACACCGATGCCGGTTGGGCACCGCTGCTGTTGGGAGCAAAAGCCATTGTAGCCGAAGTTGGCGGCCAATTGTCTCACGGAGCGATCGTCGCTCGCGAGTACAAAATTCCCGCAGTGATGAATATTGCTGAAGCTACAACGCGCTTTCGAGACGGTCAAAAAGTCCGAGTAGACGGATATCTCGGCACTGTGGAATTGCTGGATTAATTCTATTCTTTCGTTTTTCAGGATTGTGATTGCTGACTTCCAATTTTTTCAAAATCCTCATTAGACAAAATTGCCCAAGTCGAAAACTATCTTCAAATTATCTGCGTTTATCTGCGGGTTTCCTGTCAATAAAAAAATTACTATCAAATAAGTGTATTTTCTTTTTAATAGGACTTAAGCAAAGCATCGCTTGACGCGCTACTTATAGCGGTAAGGTAGGCAGTGATTTTTTCAGACATTTGCCAAATTAGAGATGCACCCAATTCAGAAAATCGAAAATAAAAAATTTTCCATTTTCCATCAACTCGCCATTTTCCTAAACCAAGAAATTCTGGACAACATAGTTACCCACATTTCTACCCGCACTCAAACCGTCTGCGTTAGCACTCATGAAATGAATGCCTCCGTAAAGGCGGCTCATCCCCGATTCGTCTGCCGCTTGGGCGAAGTTGTCAAAGGTTCGCAAACTGTTGACAGACTTGTCTCCCCGATCGGCAAAGCCAAAATCCGCACCCAATACAGAGCTCAGAACTGCATCGGCTGCACCGCTAAAGGTACTGTGGCCTGACATATACTCCGGGAAGGGCGGAGTTGCAATCAGCGGCGTCCACTGGGAGTCGGCTGTCGTGTTGGGATTGTTGTCTTTGTCAGCTTGGCGAATAGCTGTCACCGGCCGCCAGAAGTTGTACTGATATTTAGCATCCCAGCAGCTAATAGCTGCATCGGCTTCGGCAATATTTAGCAGGGCGAACAAGCGGGCGCTATCTTCCAACGAGGTGCCGGAGAGGGCCGCTGCTTCTGAGGCGATTTGGTTCCAGTGGCCGGGGGGAGTAAAAGTACCTCCGCCGTTGGCCCAGAATTTGGCGATCGCAGTTTGATCTGGGGTGCGCGTCAGACTGTCAACTTTGCCGATTTCTTTGACGTAGTTGAGCTCCTCTGCGTACTTGGCGCTATCGAGGGCGGGCGGGCCCGACGGGCGGAACTGGGAACCGCTAGTCATCGCAAAGGGAGTCACGTCCGGCCACTGGGGCGCCAGCGACGCTGCCAAGGCGGGAGGAGTCGGCTGCCAACTGCCGGGGTCGGTTTTGGGTGTGTAGGTAACAGTTTTGTTCGCGCCGTCTGTACTCCGCAAAGTGATAATTTGGTCAGCAACCTGTTGTCCGAGGATGATGCCGTCTTGCTTAGATTTGCCGTCGGGAATTTTTGCTAAAGACGATGCGTATGCTTCGTCAAATTTGACGGTTTGTGCCGGGTACAGGCTAACTAGGGTGCGGTAGGCTGCTGCTGCTGTTGCTGCTTCTTCTGACGCGCCCGCTGGTGCATCTATGTTGACCCGGTAAGGGCTGTATTTTTTGGTAATCGAGTTCACCGAGTCGTAAATCGCTGCGTGAACCATTGCCATGTTGCGGGAGGCTGCCGGAGGCGCGGTGCTGGCTGTCCGCACGGCGTCCAGCATCGTTTCGTTCCACTGTGTTACCGGGTTTCCCGATAGGTGAGTTGTGAAGTTTTCGCGGTTGATTGTGGTGCTGTTGACTCCTGGCAATACTGCTAAATATTCGCCTGTGAGTTTGTCTTGAATTACGGTGCTGTTGCTGTTAGCGTCTGTGCCTTGCTGGATGTTTAAGTCTTCAAAGGTGAGATTATTTAGCAATTGAATTTTGTCGTTGCCGCTGCCGAAGTCTGTGATGTAATCTGCTGTGGCTGCTGTTGGGCCGCCGTTGCCTTTGGCGATCGCAAATATGTCATCGCCTTCGCCACCGCTTATGGTATCGCTGCCTGCGCCACCGTAGAGGGTGTCGTTGCCGGAATTGCCAAACATCAGGTCGTTGCCTTTGCCGCCCCAGATGATATCCTCGTCTGCGCCGCCGAAAATTGTATCGTTGCCGGGATCGCCGCAGATTTTGTCTTTACCTGCACCGCCTTCGAGAAAGTCGTCTCCGCTTTTGGCATAAATTATGTCGTTGCCCTCCAAGCCGTTAATTGTGTCTGGGCCTGAAGTTCCTTCGAGAAAGTCGAATTTAGCACTGCTGGTAATAGAAGCCATTGGTTTTTATTTGATAATTTTCATCATTAAATAGCCAACACTCATAGCCATCGATCGATGCTATGAGTGTTGGATCGTAGTTTAGATTATTAGACTTTTTCTTGAGTAAGTAAATCCCCTGAGTGCAACTTTATTGAATCTTTAATTTGTCACTCATTTTGATAAAGTTTCCGGTTTAAATTTTATTTAAAGTACATTATTTTTGCTAAAAATTTACCATCCGACTGGTTTTATTAATTTTTCAACATATATATATCGTGGTTAGCATCAACCAGTAACATTATGTATGTACTGGCGCAGGTATATACTTAAGTATGCTATATGCGTGATTATTTGTTAAGCACTTCTTAAGGCTGCGATCGGGTCGAGTTTGGCGGCCTGGCGCGCGGGGACGACGCCGAAGAACAGGCCGACTGTGCCGGACACGCTGACAGCAAGGGCGATCGCCACTGGCGAAATACCAGCTTGCAGGGGCGTAAAATTACCTACAAGCAAGATACCGCCCACTCCTACGCAAGTACCGACAATCCCTCCGGCCGCAGATAAAATTACAGCTTCGACGATAAATTGAAACAAGATATCTTGTTGGGACGCTCCGATCGCCTTTCTCAACCCGATTTCTTGAGTTCGCTCGCTGACGGAAACCAGCATAATGTTCATAATCCCAATGCCGCCCACCAACAGAGAAATGCTGGCAACAGCGGTTAACATAATTGTCAGAGCCCCGGAAATTGCACCCATTGTTGCCATTAAATCTTTCTGATTTCTCACCGTAAAGTCATCTTCTGTGGTAATCTTGTGCCGCAGTCTCAGCAAGTTTTCTACCTGAAATTGAGCCGCATCCATTTTCGACTCATCTTTAATCGAAATAAACAGCGAAGTGACAGCTAAACCGTAGGGAGACTTGCGCCCGACAATGCGGTTGGCCATTGTGGCGATCGGCACAACGGCTGAGTTATCATAATTCGTACCAAAAGATGTCCCTTTCGGCGCAAATACTCCAATGACTTTCATGCTGACATTTTTGACTCGCACTTGTTCGCCGAGGGGATTGGTATTAGCAAACAGTTTCTCGGCCAATTCTGAACCGAGAACCACCACTTGATTGTTTTGCTTGACATCGAGTTCCGTCAAAAATCGCCCTTTAGCCATTTCAAAGTTTCTGACTGTCAGAAATTCGGGAATTGTGCCGAAAATCAGAGATGAGACATTTTTATTGCTGTAGCGAACAATCTCCGAACTGTTGAGTTCTGCAGAGACGCCTTGCACCGACGGGACTTGAGTTGCGATCGCCTTACCATCTTCTACTATCAGCGTTTGAGGCGCATTTCTAATCGAACTTCGGCTAGCATTAGGCACTCCGGGTCTCACAATCAATACATTTGTACCCAGGGATTGAACTTGTCCGCCCACAAATTTTTGAGCTCCCTCTCCAATTCCCATCATCGCAATTACCGAGGCATTTCCCACAATCATCCCAATCATTGTTAAACTGCTGCGAGTTTTATTTGCTAGCAGTGTTTGGCCGGCCATTTTGACACTTTCAATAAAATTCATAAATTCATAAATTGGGAATAGAGAATTGGGAATTGGGAATTGGGAATTCGGAATTGGGAATTGCTTCCAATGACAACTGACAACTGTCAACTGTCAACTGTCAACTGTCAACTGACTTTTTTAAGCACTTCTCAATGCCACAATCGGGTCTAATTTAGCAGCTTGTTTTGCCGGTACGACGCCGAAGAATAAGCCGATACCGCCAGAAACGCCGACTGCAAGGGCGATCGCCACTGGAGAAACACTAGCTTGCAAAGGAGTAAAAGCAGACACTAACAGCACACCGCCGATACCGAATCCAGTGCCGATCGCGCCACCAGCAGCCGACAAAATCACAGCCTCAATCATAAACTGAATCAGAATATCCTGAGGAGAAGCACCGATCGCCTTTCGCAGTCCAATTTCCTTAGTACGTTCAGTAACAGAAACCAGCATAATATTCATAATCCCGATGCCGCCCACAAACAGCGAAATTGCCGCCACAAAAGCCAACATCAGAGTCAAAGCACCAGTAATGCTGCCCAAAGTATTCATTAAATCTTTCTGATTTCGGACAGTAAAATCATCCTCTTTAGTAATATTGTGGCGCAAACGCAGCAGATTTTCAATCTGAAATTGCGCCGCCCGCATCAAAGTTTCATCTTTCACCGAAACCGAAATAAATGTCACCTTTGTACCGTAGGGAGACGAGCGCCCGACAATCCGGTTAGCCATCGTTGTCAGCGGCAAATAAACGTTCATATCCTGATTGTCGCCAAAACTCGAACCCTTAGCCTGCATCACCCCAATCACTTGAAAAGTCGAGTTTTTGATGCGAATATATTGACCTAGGGGCTGCGTATTGCCAAACAATTGTTCAGCAGCTTCCGAGCCTAAAGCCACCACATTTTCTTGTCTTTCTAAATCTAATTTGTTTAAAAAACGACCTCTAGCAACATCAAAGCTTCTCACCGACAGAAACTCGGGAGTAGTTCCGACAATGGAAGACGAAACATTTTTATTGCGGTAAGTAACCAGTTGACTGTCATTGAGAGTTGGTGCAACTTCTTGGACAGAAGGAACTTGAGAGGCGATCGCATCAGCATCTTCCAACACCAACGTCTGAGGAGGAATCACCGGGCGACTTTGGGCTTCAGGACTTCCCGGAATGATAAATAGCAAATTCGACCCCAGGGAGTTAACTTGTCCCGCAATAAACGTTTGAGCTCCTTCGCCGATACCGATCATCGAAATTACAGAAGCATTACCGATGATAATTCCTAACATCGTCAAGCTGCTGCGGAGCTTATTGGCCATCAACGTTGTGACAGCCATTTTGACGCTTTCAACAATATCCATGAGTCTATTTTAGATTGTAGATTTTGGATTTTCGATTAGGGAATTGGGATTATTGGTGTCAACTTAATATTTAAACCCATAATAAATCTCGCTTGTAGTCGAGTCTCGATCCCCCTCGCATCCCCCTTAATAAGGGGAGTAGGGGTCGACGCAAGAATAGTCTTGTCCCCCCCTTGTTAAGAGGGACTTTGACAGCTCTTGTCCCCCCCTTAAGAAGGGGGGTTAGGGGGGATCTCCGGGTTGGAAAACACCCTAAAGCCATCAAGATAAATAATGCCCCATGCACTATGCCCCATGCCCCATGCCCTATTTTTGATTCTTGATAATATCCTCTAATTTTTTACCTTGAGGAAGTTCAGTAAAAACTCGATCGCCCGCCTTAGCACCCTCTAAAATCTGAATCTTGTTACCAATAGTCGATCCAACCGTAACAGCCTTAAACTTCGGCTGCTGCTTCTCATCAGGAACCAGCACACCCGTTTGACCTTTATTAGTCACAATTGCCACAGTCGGCACAACCAAAGCATTGCTAAGCTTTTGACCGACAAATCTCAAATCTACATTCATCCCCGACTGCAAGAAATCCTTGCCAGTATCGATCGCCACCCGCACTTGAAACAGCGTCACATCCCGTTCCTTAACAGCTTCCGGCGCAATTAACTTAACGCGGCCTTTAAACACTTTATCGGGATAAGCATCAGCCACAATTTCAACAACTTGACCCGGTTTAATTTGACTGATATCTGCCTCCGGGACTTTCGCCAAAACCTCCACATCTCTAGCCAGAGCGACAATCGAAGTAGAAGTAGCCGAAGTAGCTTCCGATGCCGAAGTTGCCGGAGTTACAAAAGCTCCTTGAATCGCGTATCTTTGAGTAATAACTCCTGCAAAAGGAGCGCGAACTTTCGTATCTTCTAACTGCACTTCTTGGTAGCGGACTTGAGCTTGAACTTCGGCTAATTCAGCTTGAGCTTGAGCTACTTCTTCCGGGCGAGCACCGTTTTCTTGGGCGGCTAATTGGCTTTTTGCTTCAGCAACTGCTGCTTGGGCTTTGGCGATTTCTTCTGGACGGTTGCCGTTTTCTGTTTGTGCTAATTTGCTTTTTGCTTCGGCAACTTCTGCTTCGGCTTGCGTAATTTCTTCCGATCGCGTGCCGTTTTGCAACTGCTTCAATGCTTGCTGCTCGACTTCCACAGCAGCTTGCAGTTGCTGGATTTGCGACTCCCGACTTTCTTGCAGTTGTTGCAGGCGTTTTTGAGATTCTGTGACTCTAGCTTGCGCAGTACGATTTTCTTTAATCAGTTCATCCAGTTTATCTTGAGCAAGAGCACCTTCTTGCACTAACGGGCGGTTGCGTTCTACCCGCTGAGCTGTTAGTTCGGCTTGGGCTTTGCTCGATTCAATTTGCGTTTGTGCTTGGGCAATTTCTTGTTTGACACTGCCAGTTTGAGCGTCTGCTAAACGAGCTTGAGCTTGGGCTAAACGAGCTCGCCCTTGGCTGACTTCTTCCACGCGGGTGCCGGCTCGGAGTTGCTGCAAGCGAGCTTGAGTTTGCTGCAAGCGGGCTCTGGCTCCTGCAACTTCTTCGGAGCGGCTTCCGGCTTGGGCTTGCGCGAGACTGGCCTCGGCTTGCTCTAAGCGCGCTCGGGCGCTGGCGATGTCTTCCGATCGATTTCCAGCTTCAATTTTCGCAAGTTTGGCTCGAATGCTAGCTTCGCGGGCTTTAGCTTGAGCGAGTTGAGCTTCTACATCGCGGCTTTCCATGCGGGCTACGATTTGTCCTGCTTCGACGCGATCGCCCTGTTCGACAAATAATTCTGCGATGCGGCCGGAGCCTTTCGGGCTGAGATTCACGCGCTGTACGGGCTGCACCGTGCCGCTGGACGTGATCCGCACCGTCAGGTTTTGCGCTTCCACCGGCACTGTCATAGTGGCGATCGCATCTACTTTCGGCTGCGATCGACTTTTTGATATATATAAGGTAGTCGGTACAGCTAGCAACCCGGCTGCAACCACACCGATCGCCCACCGCGGCATCTTCCGCGCAGATTTCTTCGGAGACTGCTTTTGGGGGGTTTTGTTATCTGCAATTTTAGTCTCTGGGGCCTTGGTGTCTACAATCTGAGTATCTTCCACCTTGACCTGAGCAGTTTCCTTTTTGGGGCTAACGATCATACCGACTCACCTAATTAAATCTCAGGATTACCTTAAAGGTAAAATTTTTGCTGATGCGCGGCATCGTCTTTCAGACTCATCCGATCGGGTGATTTAAAAAAAGTTCCCCAACCAGCACCTGTAAACAATTATAGCTAATCTTTGCAACTTATTAAAAAATGTTAAGTTTTTTCAGTCTCAAGAGGTGAGATCAAACTTCGCTCGCGCCAAACTCACTCTCTGCGAAGGCTTTCCCCAGGTAGCGAGAGTTACTAAACTGGCGTTGTGACTTGTTTGACTGGGCGATCGCACAGTGCGCGACTAACGACACAGCATTAAGACGCTGACTCTCATAAACAGGTTTCTCGATCGCACCGTGCCGAAGTCCTGAATATCTATCTGCCCTGTGCACACAACAGGTTAAAATATTTTTCAAATCCGTTAAAAATGGAAAAGCCCCAAACATGAATCGTCCTCAAAGCGTTACAGTTCTGGCAATCTTGCAGTTAATTAGCGGCGTCTTCAGTCTCCTTGACGGCTTGTTCATCCTACTATTTGCAGGCGTTTTGGGCGGTCTCGGTGCGGTGGGATTCGGCGCCAAAGTTGGCACTGTCATCGGCGGCTTCATTGCAATTTTTGCTGCGATCGCTCTAATCATCGGAATTATTTCCCTAGTCTTAACTTGGGGTTTGTTTCAACTAAAAAAATGGGCTTGGACGGGAACATTAATTATCCATGTCATCGCCATCCTCGCGCAAATTGCTAAAATGTTTGGTAGCGCAGGTGCAGCAATCAATTTTTTAAGTCTGGGTTTTGCAGCCGCTAGCATTTACTACCTGCTACAGCCGGATGTTAAACAAGCGTTTTCTGTTTCATAATCTATACCTGACTCTTTCAGTCCGCTTGGAGTGGACGAAAGTTTGTGTAGATGCGATTTCAAGATCCGAATCCGATCTATTTTAATTAACGGTACTGAATTCTCGGGTCAAAAAAAGCATAGGAAATATCAACCGCCAGATTAATCAGTACAAACGTTACAGCCACAAAAATTACTCCTCCTTGGACAATTGGGTAATCCCGCGCCAGAATCCCGCTGTAAATCCAGGAACCAATTCCCGGCCACGAGAAAATCGTTTCAGTCAGAATAGCGCCGCCTAAAAGAGTGCCGAACTGCAAACCAATAGTTGTGACGATCGGCAAAAACGCATTTTTCAAAGCGTGTCTCAAAATCACCCAAAATTCCGGCAAACCCTTAGCCCGCGCCGTGCGGATGTAATCTTGCGCCAGCACTTCCAGCATCGCAGCACGAGTAATTCGAGCGATAATAGCTAGCGGGATAGTTCCTAAAGTCAAGGCTGGGAGGATGAGATGGGCGATCGCATCCCGGAAAGCAGCCAAATCCCACCTCAGCAACGAATCCAAAACATAAACACCCGTAATCGACTTAAAACCAAACCCCAAATCCACACTAATCCGCCCGCTAGGAGGCAGCCATTTCAGATAAACAGCAAACAAATAAATCAACATCAATCCCAACCAATACACCGGCAAAGATACGCCAATCAAAGAACCGCTCATCGCGAGATTGTCCAGCCAGCTATTTTTCCGAACAGCAGCCAAAATCCCCGCCGGAATTCCGATAAAAAGTGCCACCAACATCGCCACCACAGACAGTTCCAACGTAGCAGGCCAGCGACTTCTAATTTCATCAATAATCGGAATACCGCTAATAATGCTATTTCCCAAATCCAAGCGCAGCAAACTCCATAAAAAAGCCAAATATTGCAAAGGTAAAGGCTGATTCAGACCCAACCTTGCTCTCAAAACTTCTACCTGTTCGGGAGTTCCCCTTTCTCCCAAAAGCACTGTAGCTGGGTCTCCCGGTATCAAATGCAAAAAAGTAAATACTAGCAGAGTGATTCCGAAAAGGACTGGCAGTAGTCCCAGCAAACGTTTAGCAATATATTGAAACATCAGTCGATCTCATTCACCTTGCAAATTTGCCAAAATCCGATCGACCGTTTCTTCTACCGTTAGATTGGTTGAATCCAGCCAGTAGCCAAGGCGAGGAGTTTCGGTACGGAGAATGCGATCGAATGCATAAACCATTGTTTCGTTGGCATATCCGGTTTTCGTTCTTGCTGCATCCCGTGCAGCTACAACTTCTGCCTTCGGACACAGAACGATCGCGGACAAGGGCACATCGTGAAAAGTGGTAAGTACCTCAGCCAGTGCCGAACCAATGATTATGTCTTGATAAACGACCGTAAAACCAGCCTGGAGATAGTGTCGCGCTGCCATTGCAGCCAGGTGATACCGCAGTTGAAGCTGCTGATATGCCTCTGCTGACAAATTTAACGCCATTTGGGCCTGTCCATTCACAATCATGCGACGAAAGATATCGCCGCGAAGGTGGACACTTTTGGGCAACCGTTCGGCAAGTGATTGGGCCACACTTGATTTTCCGGCAGCCATGTTCCCGGTAATCAAAATAATTTGTGGCTGATGATTTGCAGGTTGCTGATTGCTCTCCATACTGTTTGTTAAGGTAAATTCATGTAAAGTAAGATAACCCAGGAGAGGTGTCTCGATCTAAAGTCTCAATTTTTGCTCACTTCCTCAAAAGACTCAGACCCCAAAGGACTCGGAATCCAACCTTGAATATTCTTGCGTTTCCCTAAAAGCGGCTGCGAATGTACGATCGGCAAACGCACAGCCTCCCCATGCAAAATCTCGCTAACTTCCGCATAAATTTTCGCCCTAGCTGCTTTATCCCCAGTCGCCCTCCCCTTATCCAAAAGTTCCAGAACTTTCGGATTTTTCCAATTTCCCAAATCCGCCGTCGAACCGGGCCCGAAGTGAGGATAATAAAAATTGTCAGGATCGCCATAATCTCCAGTCCAGCCCATCATAAAAGCTTGAAAGCCCGGAGGTTTTAGCCGATCGGCCAAATAAGCAGACCAATCCTTTGTCAGCAATTTGACCCGAATCCCGATCGCGCTCAAATCCGCCGCAAAAGCCTCAGCGATCGGCTTCGGTGTGGGAAAATAGGGACGGCTGACCGGCATATACCACAAATCCAAATCAAAACCGTTCGGATAACCGGCTTTCGCGAGCAATGCTTTAGCTTGCTGCGGGTTAAATTCGTAATCTTTAACTTTGTCAGACTCCGCCCAATTCAGCGAAGGCGGGATAAATTGCGAGTCATATTTGCCGAGTTCTCCCCAGAAAGCTTTGACTATAGCTTGCTTGTTGATTGTTTGCGCGATCGCCCGCCTGACCTCTGATTTTGCCAAAGGTTCGTAACTCGGATTTAACGCTAAATAACCGACATTAAAAGAAGGTCGCACAACAGCTTCTAAATTAGGATCTCCCTGAACTTCTTTCAGTTGATCCGGCGTTAAATCCACAGTCAAATCAAGTTGACCAGCCCTCAATTGAGCCAGTCTCGCCGCCGGATCGTCAACAAAACGAATTACCAATTGATTTACTTTTGGCGTTCCCGTTTTCCAATAATTCGGATTTTTTTCTAAGACAATGCGATCGCCCGAGATCCATTCCTTAAACACAAAAGGCCCCGTACCCACCGCCAGCGACCCAGGAGTACCGTACTTAGCACCCGCTTTTTTCACCGCCGCCGGACTCGCCATCCCGAAATAACCAGACCCAATCGCCGCAGGAAAAGCAGCAAAAGGTTGATTTAAAACAAACTTAATGGTATATTTATCAACAACCGCCACATCTTTTACCAAAGAATCTTTATCTCCCTTAAAGCCAGCAAAAAAGTCCTTCCAAATTTGATAAGTTTTGCCAGATTCTCGATAACCGTTAGGATTTTTCGCATCCCACCAGCGCTCCACATTAAACTTAACAGCTTCCGCGTCAAAATCCGTGCCGTCGTGAAACTTTACCCCGGAACGCAACTTAAAAGTCCAAGTTTTGCCATCTTTAGAACTTGACCATTCAGTAGCGAGACTCGGCTCAAGTTCCACAGTTCCCGGTTTGAAATCAGTCAAGCGATTGTAAATTTGGTCGATCGCAATCACCGAATTGCCATCAGTAATATTTCCCGGTTCCAGATTGACCGGCGGCCCGCCAGCACCGTAGACTAAAGCCCCGGGTGGAGCCGCAGCAGGAGCGATCCGAGTTGGAGAATTATTGCTAATATTTGCAGGAGGGCCGCAATTTGATAGAACTACAGCCATCCCAAAAACTATACTTAATAAAACTAAACGCCAGTATTTTCTTAATTTCATCTCACTCGCTCCTTCCTGCTAAAAATCAGCTATCTTAAAATTTTGTAGAAAGGACTTCAGTCCTGAATAGCCTAGATCAGAAAAAACTTGCATTCCTGACTGCGAACCGATACAATATTTAATATCAAGTCCGGTCAATCACCGTAATAAAATTAGTTTGTAGTGAGGACTTTAGTCCTTCTTTGTGAGGACTAAAGTCTTCACCACAAACCAGTTTTATAGTATTGGAGCGAGCGGAATGATATAATAGCAAGTTTCACTCAGATCGAAACATTTCTAATTTGCTCTTGCTCTCCTCTCGGCGCCCTCTGCGTTCTCTGCGGTTCATTTAATAAATTCTATCGGAAAATGAAATTTACTTAACAAAACAAAATAGAACACGCTGATGATATGCTATTGGAAATAGCGCGAATTTGCGATCGAGTAAAACTCGGCACAGTCGCAGATAATCGAAATCCCCAAAAATCCTCAGTACCAACTTCCAAACTATCGATCGCACCACCGCCTACAACTCATAACTCTCTTCACCCATACTCCCCAATTCTGGGCTACCGAGAAACTCTTCATCCTCTAATTCCTCAATCCCCGAGTCAAAACTTTCAACAACAAACGGCAACCCCGCCGCCATCAAACCGCGCTGAATGCGATCGCTAGTTTCCTCAAACAAAACAAATAGCGGATGAACCGCCTCAGCTTCATCGCTGAAAATATGCCTGTAGCGGTACGGCATCACCCACTCGTAACCTTTATCCAGCCAAACCTGAGACTGCCGCCAGCGGCCCAACAAATCAGAAAAATCTTCACCAGGGCGGTGAATGAAAATCAAAATTTCCACCCCTATTTTAACTTTCCACTCGGGATCGCACATCAAAATCGCCAAATCGCAGGGCAAACAAACTGCCTGTCCGGGCGATATGCTAGTCCCCCCGCTTCCCGCATAAGAAACCCCTTCCCGCAAGCGCGCAATCGGCAAAGGAATGCTAATTAAACTTTCGTTAGCGCGGCGGATACTCGGAATCATTTCCATGTAAAGTCGATACTTTTTCAGCAGGGCGATCGCCGCCGAAGATTCGGTGTACTCTGCTAGCAATGCCTCGTAATGTGATTGTTTGACAGCCATTTTAAATCAATCAATTAATTAATTAATTAGTCATCACTCATTAGTCATTAGTTTGCGGTAATTGGTAATGGCTAATTGAAAATGTAGCCAACACCAGATTACTGACCGAACAGCCTTAAAAACTCAAACAAAACCAATGACTGCTGACTGCTGACAACTGACAACTGACAACTGACAACTGTCAACTGTCAACTGTCAACTGTCAACTGTCTACAGCTTCTGAAACACAGCGAACATCGGCAGATACATCGACAGCAAAATCGAACCTACGATACCACCGACGACAACAATCATCAAAGGTTCTAGCATACTGGTAAGCCCTTTGACTGCTTCTTCAACTTCCGTTTCGTAGAAAGCGCCCACTTTCATCAGCATCTTGTCTAGTTCCCCGGTTTCCTCGCCAATTGCCATCATTTGAATTGCCAAAGATGGGAAAACTTGCTGTTCTTGCAAAGCAATACTGATCATACCGCCGCTTTGAATTTCCTGTCTGGCATATTCGATCGCATTCGATATCGCCTGATTCCCCGCCACATCTCGCACAATTTCCAAAGAATTGAGAATTGGCACGCCCGATCGCGTCAGCGACCCAAATATCACGCAAAACCGAGCCACAGCCGATTTTTCTATCAAATCTCCAAAAATCGGCAACTTCATCGCAATCCTATCAATTTGCAGGTGGCCCATTGGAGTTTTGTAGTACATATCGAATGCAAATTTTAGCGCTATAATCACCCCAATAACTGTCAGTTGTTGGATCGGAGGCCAAGCCGTACAAAATGCACTAATTGCCAACATAAACACTGTAAAAGCCGGCAAATCTGCACCAATATCCTTAAATATTTTTGCAAAAGTTGGCAGCAAGAATATGGTCATTGCGAAAAAAATCACGATCGCGATGAAAAACACAGTCTTAGGATAAGACATCGCCGAATTAATTTCAGCCTCCGTCTTGTGATTTTTTTCCATCATCACCGCCAGACGGTCTAGGGTTTCATCGAGCACACCGCCGACTTCTCCCGCCGCCACCATACTGATAAATAGTTGGTCAAAAACATCAGGAAACTTCGCCATCGCCTCTGCCAAGTTTATCCCTTCCTGCACGTCAGCATTCATGCTGCTGAGCGCTCGCTTCAACTTAGCATTAGAACACTGCTCGTGCAGCACGGAAAGGCATCTAACGATCGCCACCCCTGCATTAAACATAGCCGCAAACTGACGAGCAAAAATAGCCATATCCTTAACAGTAAGACTGGTAAAGTTATACTCGATTTGCTCCTGAATTTTATCAAAACTAAAGCTGCCTTTAGGTTTTTGGCGGATGACGTTGGTAGCCATAGATTGCCTCTGCAAATTTATTAAAAGTTAGTTGTCATCAGTCATCAATCATCAGTCATGAACTCTTTTGGCGGACTCATGACTGATGACTGCTGACCGAATTAATGAGCCCCTACCTTGCCAGTACCAGCAGGTGCCGGGCCGATCAGGCGTTCGAGTTCATCAGCCTTAGAAGCCTTGCCCATTGCGGATTCCCAAGTGATTTTACCGCTCTTGTAAAGTTCAGCGAGGGCCATTTCCATCGTCCTCATGCCCAATTTCGCCCCCATTTGGATTTGGGAGTAAATCATTGGAGTTTTACCCTCCCGGATCAAGTTAGCCATAGCTGGAGTATTCACCATGATTTCCATAGCGCAGCAGCGGCCGCCCCCAACTTTCACCACCAAATTTTGGCTGCAAATTCCGACCAAAGAGTTAGACACCTGGGCGCGAACCTGGGGTTGTTGAATTGGCGGGAACACGTCCAAAATCCGATCGATCGTTGCAGCCGCCGAATTAGTGTGCAGCGTTCCCATCACCATGTGACCCGTTTCCGCCGCCGAAATTGCCAGACCGATCGTTTCCAAGTCCCGCATTTCCCCCACCAGAATTACATCAGGATCTTCGCGCAAAGCTGCTTTCAGCGCATTAGCAAAGCTCTTAGTATCTTCGCCCTTTTGGCGCTGGTGAAACAAACTCTTGATATTAGGAAACACGTATTCGATCGGATCTTCAACTGTGAGAATGTGTTCCGCCCGCGTCCGGTTGACCAGATCCAACAAAGCCGCCATCGTAGTAGTTTTCCCAGAACCCGTTTGTCCCGTCACCAACAGCATACCCCTGGGTCTTTCCGTCAGATCCCGCAAAATCTGCGGCACGCCTAAAGCATCTGCGTTAGGAATCTTAGAAGCCAGAGCCCGCATACAAGCAGCCCAAGCCCCCCGCTCCCGGTAAACATTCACCCGGAACCGAGCCAATCCCCGAACGCCGTAAGCGCAGTCTAGTTCCCACTCCATTTCCAACTGCTTGCGCTGCATATTGTTGAGCATTTGGAAAATCAGGATCTGCACTTCCTCAGCAGACAGAATGTCGCCGTATTGCGACTGAGGAGTTAGTTTCCCGCTGACTCGGAAGAATATAGGCGCGCCCGCTTGGATGTGTATGTCCGAACCCCCTTGCTCTACCAGGGACTCCAGTACGTCTTCAATCATCAGACCCATAGATACCTCTCCTCGATCGAGTTGATAGTTATAGACCAATCTAACTCAGATACATTTAACATTTAACAGTTAACAGTCAACCGTCAACTGTCAACTGTCAACTGTCAACTGTCAACTGTTAACTGCCCAATCAATCCACAAAGCGCGGGGTCAAGCAGTACGGACAATCCAGCATCTCCGGCTTCAATTCCGCCCGACAACTTTTGCAGGTAAGTCCCTGCTTGCGTTTGGCTTTCAATTCCGCCTCCAATCCCGAATCAGTAAACGTCACCCGCTCGACTTCTTCAAAGGTAGTCGCGCCTTCCCGCACCAACTGCAAGCTGTAAGCCAACAACGTTTTCATCCCTTCTTCTACTGCTGCTTCCTTAATTTGCTCTGTGGGAGCTCCTTGAGTGATCAGAGTTTGAAGCCGCTCAGTATTTTTCAGGAACTCGTAAACCCCTACCCGTCCTTTGTAGCCTATGCCACCGCACTTGCGACAAAGTTGCTCGCGTTCTGCCAGTTCCTTCCTTTCCTCCACCGGTATGGTGTTGGCTCTGTAAACAGTCAGATCGATTTCTTGAGAAGCTGACAGACCGTACTTGCCGAGTTCTTCAGCAGTAGGCTGGTAAGGAATGCAGCATTTGTCGCAAACGCGCCGCATCAGACGCTGAGCCAACACGCCCAACAGAGCAGCCGAAACCATGAACGGTTCTACGCCCATTTCCGCCAAACGCGCCACCGCCCCCGCCGCGTCGTTCGTGTGCAGCGTCGTCAGCACCAAGTGTCCCGTCAAAGCAGCTTCCAGAGCCGTTTTTGCCGTTTCCTTGTCCCGCGTTTCCCCCACCAGCATCACGTCAGGGTCTTGCCGCAAAAACGCCCGCAGAATGTTGGAAAAAGTCAAGTCTTTTTCCCGAATTACTTGACATTGGGTAATTCCTGGCAAAGCATATTCGATCGGGTCTTCCGCCGTACTGATATTAACCCCCGGATCGTTCCGTTCAGCCAGAATCGAGTACAGAGTAGTGGACTTGCCCGAACCGGTCGGCCCTGTCACCAAAATCAGTCCGAACGGACGGCTAGCAGACTCTCGCACCAAAGCCAGAGTTTCCTGATCCGAGATCAACAAACCCAAACCCAACTGAGTGCTGGAACTGTCCAAAATCCGCAGCACGATTTTTTCGCCGTACCGCGAAGGCAAGCTGTTCACCCGGAAATCCACCGTGCGTCCCTCAAACACCCGGCGGATGCGACCGTCTTGAGCTTGTCGGCGTTCGGCAATGTCCAGGTTGGCAATAATCTTGAAACGAGCCGTAATCGATTGCACTACCTGCTTCGGAAACCGGAAATACTCTTGCAGCACCCCGTCTTTCCGCATCCGAATCCGCATGAACTCTTCTTGAGGTTCTACGTGGATGTCAGACACCTTTTCCGACAAAGCTTTCGCCAAAATGATATTGACGGCCTTAATTACCGGAGCCGCCTCAGCATCGTCTATGGTGTTAGCTAAGTCTTCTTGATCCGCACTCTCCTCTTCTAGCGAGAGTTCGCCAAAATCTCCCTCCCCTAACTCCAGCTTTCTCTGCTTTTCCGCTTCTGCTAATTTGGCTGCTACCTTAACTTGCTCGTCTTGATAGGACGAAGTTATGTCCTGATAGTCGTCGGGCGTAATCACCCGTCGCTGCAGGGCCAAGCCGTGAGGCTGTAAAATCCGCCGCAAATCTTCTATGGCGTTGAGGTTGTCGGGATCTACCATTGCCACTAAAACTGCCGCAGGCTCAGCTTCAGTCTTCGCTACGGGTAAAAAGCGACCTTGGTGACAAATGTCGATCGAAATCTTCAACCTATCGAGCATAATTCCGAGTTGCTCGTTCGACATGGAGCTCATCTCCGGGTCATAGGCCTCAACCCCGTAGACTATCTTGCGTTCAAACATCTGCTGCTTCTTGTAAAGCCGCAGCAATTCAGGGGGCAACGGCTGCCCGGTAAGTGCTTCTAATACCTCCGTCAACCGCTTGCCCGACTTCCGGCTTTCAATTTGAGCTTGCTTCAGTTGGTCGCCGTTGACGTAACCCGACTGAATCATCTTGTTGAGAGCCGGAGTAAAAGTGCTCACAGCAACTATCGATGTGGAGCGAAACCCCTGGGATGTGTTAGTCATAAAAAACACTCGTGCTTGTGGAAAACTCAGTCACTTTCGAGTGCTGAGAGGAAAACCAGCGCGGGCTTTTAACCCCGTATTTTTTGCTTGTGGTTGAGCGATCGTGATTTGATGGCTCAATCCCTATTTGTAAAGTGTAAGCTCCTAGTCCCCTCTCATTTTCGTCCACAAATTGACGAGACGTTGGAGGGAGTGGCCGATGCTGGCCATCGAATATTGTTCGTTGAGTGCTAAGTTGCTTGCTTACCGGATGAACCTGCGAGATACTCTTGTTATAGCCGAGAGGGCACAGCACTTGGGGATTGCCCCCTGGGTGTGTCGCCTTTCCACGATCGTTCTATATTCGCAAATTGTTTGGTCAAATTACAGTGCCCTCGCAGGCGCGGTTATCTGTACTAGGTTAAAGATCGGCTATGGGATCTTTGATGATGATAAGTTTGACGAAAGCCTCGATCGGTCTTTTGAGATATATTTTGATTAATTATCTGCCGATCGCCCCCAGCCCGATCGCCCCCCCGGAGTCAGAAGCACAGATTTCGAGCCGCTCAGGTTTTTGGTCGGCAAATATTACTCTAATTATACCCTGGTGTCCGAACCTTTGTGACGCAATCTTGACTGTTCATAAATCTTGGAAATAGGTAAATTAGATCGGATATCTAATCTACCGATAGAGCAAGTCCGCCCGCACCAGCTAATCTCTCTCATTAGACTCGCAAAAAATCTCTAATTTAAACGACTTCGCGAATCCGAAAAACAGCCGCCCCCTTGTCCTCAAGATTAACAACCTAGTATCTGAGTTACAGAATAACACAACTAACTACTTTCTCACTCACTATAATTATTATTTCGTTTTCTATATCTGGCCCAAAAAAGATCAAATATGTAGTCAAATTGCACAAAAAAAATACATATATCCACTTTAAATTCCTCAACTTTCAAGCAAACTTTGAATCAACAATACTCCACCTAGGGATTGTTTGATCGGGCTTCATTCAGTTGACAGTTGACCGTTGACCGCTTGACAGTTGACCGCAAGAGGGCGACCTCTACCTGGAAGTCCGAGGATTGGAGTAATGAATAGTCTTCTTTTAATTTGTCCCGATCGGGGAGACGCTTTAAACCAATTCTTTCTGGTAACAGCCGAAGATACTTCTCAAAAAAGATTTAAATATCGCATTAATCCCAAACAAGGAGCAAACAAAACGTTTGTTGCTTCCTCATAATATCGGTAGATATAGCGGTTCTCGGAAAGATGAGGTCTTCACCCATTCATTAACAATTACAAAATCCCCGAATCGCCCAATCCCCGAATCGCCCAATCTCAAATCTCAAATCTAAACTTGTACCCCATCTATCTGAGACTCGGCTATATCTAAACGACCCTTTCAATATTTTATTGAAAGCTTTGAGAGATGCCTCCACAAAGGCGGGAGATTTCCTATGAATCAGATAGTGCCATACACAGGAAATTCTAGTTCTCTAGATTTACCGGGTTAAATGTATCTGCTAGAATTGATAGGGTTCTGTCGCGCAGCTTTTATGATTGACGAGGAAAAACAGCAAGATCAAGATCCTAACTCAACTGGGGTTCCCCCAGAGGGTTCGCCAATGGCAAGCGAAACTCCGCCGGCACCAGCAAACTCAAATGGATCTGCCGATTGGGAGCTCGAACTTGCTCAAGCTTATCAAAGTGCTCAGGCCGATCGCAAGGGAGCAAACGCATCCGGGCCTACTGTCACCACCAGTTCCACCAACAGCCCGACAGCAGACGCGGCTGAGTCGTGGAAGAGGGAACTCGCCTCCGTAACAGATGAAAAAGAGGCTTTAAAAGCTCAGTTGCAAGCCGCATCCGCTCAACTAGAAGACCTGAAAAATCAAAATCTCCGCCTAGCTGCTGATTTTGAGAACTTCCGCAGGCGCACCCAAAAGGAAAAAGAAGAGCTAGATTTACAGGCAAGGTGTGTCACGATCAAACCCCTGTTGCCGGTAATTGACAATTTCGAGCGCGCTCGATCGCACATCAAGCCGCAAAACGACGGCGAAATGAACATTCACAAAAGCTACCAAAGCGTTTACAAGCAAATGGTAGATAGCCTCAAGCAAATCGGGGTTTCTCCGATGCGCCCCGAAGGCGAACCGTTTGACCCCAACCTCCACGAAGCTCTCCTCAGCGAGCCAACTGACGAACACGAGGAAGGAACAATCATCCAAGAACTAGAACGCGGCTACATTCTGGGCGATCGCGTCTTGCGGCACGCCAAAGTGAAAGTTGCAGCGCCTGGGATATCTGTGGTAGCCTCAGATGAAAATCCCGATAGTTCGGAAAGTTAATCAGGATAGAAGCTACTGCATTCCTCGCCCTGCACTGACCCCCGAATTCTATTCGGGGGCCCGAAGGCGGCAGACTCACCAACTTCTTAATTCAGGACTAAAAGCAGGTCAGCGCTTTCTCAAAAAAATCTGAAGAATGTTTTGACCCGCCCAAAAACGGGTACCGTGCCCCGACTTATACCATTTTCGATTGGCGATTTGCGCATTGAAGATTGGGAATGACCCCGCCCAAAAACGGATACCGTGCTACGTACTTCAGTCGTGGAGAGCTCCAAATTTTAGACTCTTGTTCAAGCTCCGGTGATTCACGGCGCTGCAAGTCAAATCTAAAATTTAAAATCGAAAAATGGAAAATCGACTGACTTCATAAAGGTTGGGAACACGCGCCAGCGAGTTGCATTCTTTCTTGGAACTGGTATTAAGTCGTGGAGATCCCAAAATTTTAGACCAGAACTCAAGCTCCGGTGATTCACGGCGCTGCAAGTAAATCTAAAATCTAAAATCTCCAATTCTTTAATCGACCGGCCCGTCTTTGATGTTGCTTTGTGACATCAAGTTTATACTTACAAATTAGGTCTGGTGATGCTTGTTAAAACAAGCTGAGTCGTTTTTCATTCCCCAACTTGTAGTTGGAAATTTCCAAACATCCCACAAAGTTTTATGAGGCGCTATGGGAAAAATTATTGGAATTGACTTAGGCACGACTAACAGTTGCGTAGCTGTGTTAGAGGGCGGTAAACCAGTCGTGATCGCCAATTCCGAGGGCGGCCGCACAACTCCGAGCATCGTAGGATTTGGCAAGGCGGGCGATCGCTTAGTCGGTCAACTAGCCAAGCGGCAAGCTGTAACTAATGCTGTAAATACTGTCTACAGCATCAAACGATTTATCGGACGCAGGTGGGACGACACCGAAGAAGAAAGATCCCGCACTCCCTATACCTGCATCAAAGGCAAAGACGACACCGTTAACGTCCAAATTCGGAACAAGGTTCACACCCCCCAAGAAATCTCGGCAATGGTACTCCAAAAGCTCAAGCAAGATGCTGAAGCTTATTTGGGACAAACTGTTACCCAAGCCGTGATTACAGTGCCGGCCTACTTCACAGACGCCCAGCGCCAAGCTACTAAAGACGCCGGTACGATCGCGGGTTTAGAAGTCCTGCGCATCGTCAACGAACCGACGGCGGCCGCCCTTTCCTACGGGCTGGACAAGCAAAATATCGAACAGAAAATATTAGTCTTTGACCTCGGCGGCGGTACTTTCGACGTTTCGATCCTCCAACTGGGAGACGGAATTTTTGAAGTCAACGCTACTGCAGGTAACAACCATCTCGGAGGAGACGACTTTGACGACTGCATAGTCCAGTGGCTGGTAGAAGCTTTTCGGACTCAAGAAGGCAGCGACCTCTCAAATGACAAAATGGCCTTGCAGCGCCTCCGAGAAGCTGCGGAAAAAGCGAAAATCGAACTCTCCAGCCGCGAATCCACCTCCATTAATTTGCCGTTCATCTCCTCTGATGCAAAAGGGCCGAAGCATTTGGAAATGGATCTTTCCAAAGCTCAGTTTGAAAAACTTGTGGCTCATTTGGTGCAGGCGACGATCGATCCGGTGACTCAAGCCCTCAAAGACGCAAGTCTTACCCCCAAAGACATAGATAGGATTATTTTAGTCGGAGGCTCAACCCGGATTCCGGCAGTTCAAGAGGCAATTAGCAAGTATTTTGGGGGCGTTTCTCCCGATAAATCGGTCAATCCCGACGAAGCTGTAGCCGTAGGCGCGGCAATTCAAGCCGGGGTGTTGGGCGGTGAAGTCAAAGATTTGCTCCTGCTAGACGTGACGCCGCTCTCCCTGGGACTCGAAACCTTGGGCGGGGTGTTCACTAAAGTCATCGAGCGCAATACAACTATCCCCACCAGCCGATCGCAAATGTACAGCACCGCGGCAGACGGGCAAACCTCCGTAGAAATTCACGTCCTCCAAGGCGAGCGCGCATTGGTAAAAGACAATAAAAGTCTCGGCAAATTCCTGCTCAAAGGCATTCCCGCAGCCCCCCGCGGCGTACCTCAAATCGAAGTTACCTTTGAAATCGATGCCAACGGCATTCTCAAAGTTGCCGCTGAAGACAAGGGAACCGGAAAAGAACAAAGCATCCAAATTTCCAATACTGGCGGATTGAGCGAAACCGAAGTCGAACGGATGCGACAAGAAGCCGAACTTTACGCCGACGAAGACATCAAGCGCGCTCAACTCGTCGAACTCAAAAATCAAGCCGACACCCTGGTCTATAATTGTGGTGTCACTTTGAAAACCAACGCGCAACTGCTCGGCGACGACCTCAAAGCCGAAGCCGAAACAGCAGCAGCAGCCTTGAAGGCGGCGATGGCTAACCCCGACATCACAGGCGAGGAACTCACCGATCAAATCGAAGCTTTCAAGCAACTGCTATACTCGCTCGGGACAGCAGTCTATTCGCTGGCCCGCAGCGGGGTAGCCCCGTCCTCGCCAGAGGTTGAAAGCGAGATGGTGTCAGAACTAGAAGAGGTTGCAGCTACCGACGACAGCATTGCGGCGCTGACGGCAGAGCAGCAGGTGTCGCTCCAAGCTCCGCCCCAAGCTCCGCCAAAACCGCAACCAAAACCGGAACCAAAACCGGAACCAAAACCGGAACGACAGTCAAAGCGACAGCCGGAACCAAAACCGGAACCAAAACCGGAACCAAAACCGGAACGACAGTCAAAGCGACAGCCGGAACCAAAACCGGAACCAAAACCGAAGGTTCCCGAACCTGAAGTAGATGATATGAATCCTTTCCTTTAGAACTGAAAAGCTAAAAATTAAAAGTTAACAATTAACAATGAGAATTTTTAATTTTTAATTGGTAATTGCAGGAAAGGTCGCCCGTTTCTTTTTCGTACACTTTTTGTTATTTACCTCCAGGCAAGCAGCTCTATGGCCGGTGATTACTATGAAATATTAGGCGTTTCTCGCAGTGCAGACAAAGAGGAAATTAAGCGTGCTTACCGCCGCCTAGCTCGCAAGTACCATCCAGATGTCAACAAAGAATCCGGTGCCGAGGAGCGGTTTAAAGAAATTAACCGCGCCTATGAGGTACTCTCAGAACCGGAAACCCGCGCCCGTTTCGACCGTTTCGGCGAAGCTGGTGTGAGCGGTGCGACAGGGGGCCCCGGGTTCCAAGACTTCGGCGACAGCTTTGCTGATATTTTTGAAAGCTTCTTTCAGGGTTTTCAGGGAGGGCCCGGCACCCAACAACAAGGTCGCAGACGCAGCGGCCCAGTGCGCGGAGACGATTTGCGCCTAGATTTGCGGCTGGATTTCCGCGAAGCAGTGTTTGGTGGAGAAAAAGAACTCCGCATCAAGCACCTGGAAACCTGCGAAACTTGCACCGGGACTGGCGCCAAACCGGGAACCAGACCCCAAACCTGTTCGACTTGTACCGGCAGCGGCCAAGTCCGACGCGCTACCCGCACTCCTTTCGGCAGCTTTACTCAAGTTTCAGTTTGCCCCACCTGCAACGGCACCGGGCAAGTGATTGAGGATAAGTGCGAAACTTGTGGCGGCCGCGGCCAGAAAGAAGTGATGAAAAAGCTGAAAATCACTATTCCGGCTGGGGTTGACAACGGTACTCGCTTGCGCGTTTCCAATGAAGGAGATGCTGGCAAGCTGGGCGGGCCGCCGGGGGATCTTTACGTGTTCTTGGCTGTGAATGAAGACCCGCTATTTAAGCGGGACGGCATTAATGTTAACTCGGAAGTTAAGATTAGTTACTTGCAAGCAATTTTGGGCTGTCGGTTGGAAGTGGAAACCGTAGACGGCCCGACGGAATTGTTGATTCCTACGGGAACTCAGCCTAGTACGGTTCTGACTCTGGAGAAAAAAGGAGTGCCTAAGTTGGGAAATCCAGTCAGTCGCGGCGACCATTTGATTACGGTGTCTATTGACATTCCAACTAAGGTGACTGCTGAGGAACGGGAGTTGCTGATGCAGCTTGCTAAGCTGAAGGGCGATCGTACTGGTAAAGGCGGCTTGGAAGGATTTCTGGGCAATTTGTTTCAGAAATAAGCAATTTTTGACACCCATGGGTGTCAAATTTTCCTGTTTGATGATTCCGTGGCAATTTTTTAAATTCTCTGTCAAAAATTTGTGTCCAATTGGACACATTTTGCCCAGGTAGAATAATTGTTCGGCAATTTGTTTAATTCTGTCTCAAAAAAGTGAGCGCAATTGCGCTCATTTTGTACAGATAGAATAATTGTTCGGCAATTTGTGGGAAGAGTCCTCAAAAAAATGACACCAATTGGTGTCAAAACTCGGCGGTAGAATAATTGTTCGGCAATTTGTGGGAAGAGTCCTCAAAAAAATGACACCAATTGGTGTCAAAACTCGGCGGTAGA